>JAPSKX010000057.1 GCA_031181325.1 Paenibacillus sp. | reverse complement strand
ACGCGAAGGACGGCAAGCGGTACGTGTTCTGGATGGAAGATGTCTCGACGATCCTGGAACGCGTCGACATCGCGAAGAAGCACGATCTCGCCGGCGTCGCCGCTTGGCGCCTCGGCTACGAGCCGGCCGAGCTGTGGACCGAGCTGCTGCGAGCGAAAGAATAATCGAGCGCTTGAAGGAAACGGGCAGACCGCTTGCGAAGCGGTCTGCCCGTTTTTATTCGCGTTCCTCGACCGACCGATTCACTTGATCGGCCAGCGCCTCGGCCGTGAAGACGGGCGACTGACAGGCATAATTTTCGCATACGTACGCGGTCGCGGCTCCGTTCACCGGAGTCTTGTCGGCAATGTGGGACAGACGCTCGTCTTGCAGCAGGACGACGGTCTGCGGGAGAAATCTAGAGCGAACGGCTCGAAGCATCGCCTCCGTCTCGACGTCGCCGCGCGCGCCCGCAATCACGATTTCTTGCGGCTTTCCGTACGCGAGCGAAAGCGCCATGAGCATCATCGCATGGCCCGTCGGATATCGCTTCACCGCCCCCGCGAACGCCGCGAAGATGCGTTCGGCGTATCCGTTCCACGCTTGCTCCCCGGTCAGGCGCGACAGACGGAGCAGATTGTTCGCCATGACCGAATTGCCCGACGGGATCGCCCCGTCGTACACCTCTTTCATTCTCGTGAACAGCTGCTCCGCATCGGAGCCATAGAAGTAAAACCCGCCGTTCGCCTCGTCCCAAAACAGCCTGACGGCTTCCTTCGTCAGCTCCGACGCCGTGCGCAGCAGCTCGGGATCGAACGTGGCTTCGTACAGCTCGATCAATCCCCACGTCAGGAAGGCATAGTCGTCGATATACCCCGGGAACGCCGCTTCGCCGTCGCGGTAGCGGGCAAGCAGCCGCCCTTCGGGCGTACGCAGCTTCTCGAGGAGGAAGCGGACCGCTTCCGATGCCGCAGCCGCGTATTCCGGCCGATCGAACGCGGCGGCCGCCTTCGCCAGCGATGCGATCATAAGTCCGTTCCAAGACGTCAGTACCTTGTCGTCCTTCCCCGGATGTACCCGCTCCTCGCGAGAGAGGAACAGCCGATGCCGCAGCCGATCGGCTCGATCGAGGAACGCCGCTTCGTCCGCCCCGCTTCGCTTCGCCTGCGACTCCAGCGATCCATGAAGCAGGTTCGGAATCGCGCGCCCTTCGAAGTTGCCCGCTTCGTCGATGCCGAAGACGTCGCAGAACCATTCTCCGTCCTCCGCGCCGAGCGCCTCGCGTACCTCCGCGGGCGTCCAGACGTAGAACTTCCCTTCTTCCCCTTCGGAATCGGCGTCCTCCGCCGAATAGAACGCCCCGCCCGGCTCCTTCATGTCCCGAAGCGCGTACGCGTACGTCAGCTCCGCGATCTCCCGATACCCCGGCTCTCCCGTCAACTGGAACGCCTCGGTATACGCCATCGCGAGCAGCGCGTTGTCGTACAGCATCTTCTCGAAGTGCGGCACGAGCCATTCCCGATCCGTAGAATAACGCGAGAAGCCGAAGCCGATATGATCGAACAGGCCGCCGCGGTACATCGCGACGAGCGTCTTATTAGCCATGCGCAGCGCGTCGTCCTCGCCGGTAGATGCGTAATATCGCATCAGAAACATCAAGCCGTGCGGCGACGGAAACTTCGGCGCGTCGCCGAACCCGCCGTACTCCGCGTCGAACGCTTCCTTGTACGTCACGTACGCTTCGTCGAGCGATGACTCCGTAATCTCGCCCTTCAGGTTCGAAATCATGCTTCGCGCCGTCTGATCGGCGACGGTCTCCCCCGCGTCGATGACGAGCTGGCGGTTTTCCTTCCACTTCTCCGCGATCTGCTCCAGAATCTCGATCAGCCCCTTGCGGCCGAACTTACGGCGCTTCGGGAAATACGTCCCGGCGAAGAACGGCTTCTTGTCCGGCGTCATGACGATCGTCAGCGGCCAGCCGCCTTGCCCGGTCATCGCTTGGCAGACGGTCATGTACAGGTTGTCCACGTCCGGCCTCTCCTCGCGGTCGACCTTGATCGAGACGAACTCCCGATTGAGCAGCGCCGCGACCTCCTCGTCCTCGAACGATTCCCGCTCCATGACATGGCACCAATGGCAGGTCGAATAGCCGATGCTTAGGAAGATGGGCTTGTTCCCGTCCTTCGCGGCGGCGAACGCTTCTTCCGACCAAGGCCGCCAATCCACCGGATTATAAGCATGTTGCAGCAAATACGGCGACTTCTCCTTCGCCAATCGGTTGGGCTTTCCGTTCTCGGTCATCGCCGACGTCTCCTTCGCGCTGGTGATTTATGGTTGCCTCGAGCTTACCATACCCCGCCGGAAAAGGAAAAACCCATGCCCGCTCGGACATGGGACGTTCGACATCTTATTCGCGACCCTGCGGAAACCCTTTGACGATCAGCCATAGCGGGAATAGCACCTCGAAGATCCCGCCCGGAACGAACAAGAACGCCCCGGGCTCGAAGCCCGCGATCGACAAGCAGCCGCTCGCGAGCAGCGCGATATACCCGACGATCCCCAATACGGAGAGAACTCGAGGGACGAGCCTCGTTCGGTACAGCAAATAACAGAAGGCAAGGCTGCCCGCCCCGAGGGAAACCATCGCAAGCTGGAACGACGTCTCTCGAATCGCGACGGCCAGGGCTCGCACGGCTTGGAAGGCTGCGTCTTCCGGGCTCCCGGCCGCGAGATGCGCTTCGCTCGCCGCGAAGAGCGCGAGCGAAGCGACGATCCCGACGGCGAGGAGGATGGCTTCTACGACTCTGGATCCGAAGTAGCCTAAGGCGATCGCTTCGTTATGCCGCTTCAACGTCCGGAAGAGAAGGATCGAGATCGCGACCACGGCCGCGGCATTCACGAGCTCCAGGAACGAGCCCGCAAGCACTTGCGCGCGATGCGCGGAAAGCTTGGCGAGAAGCTCCGGTCCGTCGAACCATCGCGCGATCCACCCGCTTCCCGTCAAATAAGCCGCCGTCGAAATCAAAAATAAAACGCCCGTCGTTCTTGCCATCGTACGTCCTTCGGTCATGTCCCGGTCTCCTTCGCCGCTCGATATGAAATACCTACATCATATCGAGTGCGCCGTCGGTCGGATAGACACGTAAGTGTCGATATCGAACGTTACTCGATCCAGCGAAGCCTTCGAGCGAGCGCGACCGCTTCCGTTCGGCGCTGTACGCGCAGCTTGTCGAAGATTCGCCGATTATGGCCTTTCACCGTATCGAGAGCGAGAAACAATCGATCTCCGATCTCTCGATTCGAGAGTCCATGCGCGATGAGCCGCAGCACTTCCAGCTCCCGTTCGGTTAACGGCTCGACGAACGAGTCGTCGAGATCGCCGTTCGCTCTCCTCCTCGCCGCTTCCTTCCGTTCCGCGACCAGCGCCCGGACCCTGTCGATGTCACCGAACCGATGCGACAGCAGACGCGTCCGCGCGGAGCGTTCCGCCTCGGCCAGCAGCTCGGACGCTCCGTCCCAGTCGCCGCCGGCAAGCGAAACCTCGGCAAGGAAAAGCTCCCCGGTCACGACCGATTCATCATTCCGAGCTTCGAGCGCCGATCGGATGCTGCGACGCGCGGAATGCTTCGCCTGTTCGACATCGTTCCAAGCATACTGAATCCGCGCGATGCCCAAGTACGCTTCGCTGACCGCTTGGAGCGGAAGGTCGCCCATCGTTCGCACGGCGCTGCGGTAACAGGCCTCCGCCTCCTGCAGCCGATTCTCTTTCTCGAACAGGCCGCCCAAGCCGACGGTCGCCATCGATCCGAGCATGTTCCCGGCCGTAGCGCGGCTCATCGACAACACTTCGGAGTAAGCCTCCCTCGCCTCGGCGCGATTTCCCCGGAGATGGGAGGCGAACCCGATCAACCATACCATCGTCATGCGAACGGGGACGAGCTCGGGAAGCAAATACGTTAACGCGAGACGTCCCTGTTCGATCACGGCGTCGAGCGGTTCGGGAGGCGGAGGAGCGGACGACCGCGCGGAGACGATCCGTCCGACGATCGCATTCGTCTTATCGTCCTCCTCCGTCCCGCGCAGCGCCTCCTCGGCGTCGCGCAACCGCAGCTCGCCTAGCTGCGATCGTCCCGAAATCGCGATGGCCGCGACGGCGGCTCGCGTAGCGGCGATCAGACCGATCCAGTTCCGTAACGAAGCGTCCTCCTCCGAGCCCTGCATCGCCGACTCCGCGGCTCGAAGCCTTGGTTCGATCTCGGTCGCTCTCCCGGCGAGGAGCAGCGAGGAGCCGTAGATAACCCATAGCGACGGCCTGGCGTCGAGCTCGGCGACGGGAAGCGACTCCAGCCATTGCAGTACGGCGGCGCTCTCGCCTCTGAGATGCAGGGGATATCCGCCGCCCTCCGCGAGTCTTGCGGCGAGCTCCGTTCGATTCGAGGCCGCCGCATGACGGAACGCCTCCGCCGCATACCCGTTCCGCTCGAACCAGCCACTCGCCCGCGCATGGATTTCGGCGGCGTCCGGCTTCCCGGGTTCGGCAGGAAGCCGCTGAAGCTTGCGGCGCAACGCGGACGCGAACAAGCGATGATAGCGATACCACCGGCGGTCCGGGTCCAGGGGAATAAGGAAGAGATTGGCGCGTTCGAGCGCGGATAACGTCTCTTCGCCCGGAGCGGATGCTTCTCTAAGCAGGAGCGCATCGCAGAGCGGACCGCAAAGTCGGTCCAGGATCGACGTATACAGCAAAAACAGGCGCACGGCCTCCGGCTGCTTCCGCAGCACATCTTCGAATAAATAATCGACTAACAGCCGCTGATCGCCTTCGCCTGCATAGACGATCCGATCGATATCTTCCCGGCTTCGCACCGATAAAGCGGCGATCTGCAAACCGGCGATCCACCCTTCCGCCCGGCGGTCGAGCGCCGACAACGCGTCGGGCGTCAACTCCAGGCTCATCGTATCGCGGAGGAACGCAGCCGTCTCTTCCGGGCGAAATCGCAAATCCGCGACGCTTAGGTCGGAAACCTCGTCGCGAACCCGCATGCGAGCGAGTCGCAAGGCCGGCTCCTCCCGCGCGAGGAGAACCGCATGCATCTTCGGCGGCATGCGCTCCAACAGGAACGATATCGCCTCGTGTACGCCCCCCGTTCGAATCTCGTGATAATCGTCGAGCACCAGAACGAAGGGGTCGCGTACGTTCGCAAGGTCGTTGATCAGCGCCGTCATCGTCGCATCGACATGCGGAGGCCGGGGAGAATGAAGCAGCCGGAGCGCATCGCTCCCCAAGCTCTCGTCCAACGTTCGGAGCGCGGCGATGAGATACGACAAGAAGCGTACGAGATCGTTATCTTCTTCATCCAACGACAGCCAGGCTGCCGGACGACCGCAATCTTGGAGCCATGCGGCGACCAGCGTCGTCTTGCCGTAACCCGCCGGCGCCGCGATCAAGGTCAGTCTCCGATGGGCGCCATCGTTCAGCATGGACGTTAATCGACCGCGTGGAACGGCGTTCGTCCGGGTTCGGGGGATATAAAGCTTCGTGACGATCAGCGGAGAGATCATGGCATCCCCGTCCGGTCCCCCTGGAGGGACTTCCGCCATCGGCTCCGGGGCTCGATTCCGAGCAGCATCGTACACGGCGCTCACCTCTCCTTGAGCGTACCCAACCTGTTCCGGATCGTCAATGCATAGAAAATAACGCAGCCTTGCGGCCGCGTCTCTTCTTTCTACACTAAGTTGTGCTTGTACCACTTATCCCCTTTAAATCTCCAGACGAAGAGCAGCCCGCGAACGCCCCATTCCACGATCATCGCCGCCCATACGCCAACGATGCCGAACCCGAGCGTGACGCCCAATACGTAGCCCAGGACGACCCGTACGACCCACATCGTAATCAACGCGGTAATGGAGGTATATTTGGAATCCCCCGCCGCGCGCAGCGCCGAAGGAAGAAGGAAGCTGAACGTCCAGAAGAGGGGCTGTCCGATCGCGATCATGACCATGAGCGCGAAGATCGTCGGGATAATCTCTTCGGGCGGCGAGAAGAGTCGAACGACGTACGGGAACGTCGGCAATAGGACTGCGGCCGCGACGACGAACCATACCGTGGCCAAGCCGATGAACGACTTCACGAACTTCCTCGCGTCCTGCACGTCTTTCCGGCCGATGCTCTGCCCTACGACCGTAACGATCGCTACGCCCAAAGCGTTCGCGCCGATTTGGAACACGCCCGCGATCGTATTCCCGACCGCGTTCACGGTTAAGGCCAACGTGCCGAATTGCACGATATACGTTTGGGTCAGCAGCTTGCCGCCGTTAAAGAACAGCTGCTCCATGGCGAACGGAACGCCGATGTACATAATTTTCTTAATGATGGAGAAATCCAGCTTCAATGCATCGCGGAATTTGAACAATGGGATCGGTCGATATTTCGCCATATACCCGATTGCGGCCGCAAGCCCTGCGATCTTGGACAGCAGCAACGACACGACGAGACCGACGACCCCCATATCCAGCAACAGGATAAACACGACATTGAGGGCGAAGTTCGTCACGTTCAAGATGACCGAGAGCAACAAGGTAATTCTCGTCGCCCCAACGCCTCGCAGCGCGCCGGTTAACGCCTGATAGATTCCTATAATCGGAAACGACAAACAATTGCCGAGGAGAAAGACGCGCGCATTGTCGAACACCTCGGGCTCGGCGCCGCCGAACAGCGCGTTCAGGAGTCCGGCGTGAAAACCGACGACGAGCGCGCTGATCGCTACGGATGCGATCGTCACGACCGATATCGCTTGCGCGACCGCCTTCGACAACGCCTCTTCTTTCCCGCTTCCTTTATATTGCGCCACGATGACGGTTCCGCCCGCGGCCAAGGCTAGAAAAATATTGACGATGAACAGATTCAGCGACTCTACCATGCTGACCGCGCTTAGCGCGGCGACGCCCGCGACGCCGATCATCGCGGTATTAAGCAAGCTCATTAGAACGAGGAACGCATGATCGACGAAGATCGGCACGATGATGCCGAAGGTCTGCTTATAATCCATGGCATTGCCCGAAAAGTATCGGTGCAACGCCGAATCGAGCTTTCGTTTCGTCCTCGACGCCGGTTGAATCATCGTTACCACTTCTTATCCGATTGGATTCGTTAGTCTTATGCAGTCCAACAAATTATAGTTCCAAATCCGAGCCGCCGCAATTCCGCATTTTTCCCAGCGAACTTTCTGGGGAACGGTAATGCATCAAATAAAGAACGGAGTGAAGCATTGCAAACGGGAATCGGAATAAAGCGGAACGACGAATGGAGCGGGCCCTTCCTCCATCGAGGAACGACCCGCTCCATGTTCGTTAGACAAGGTTCAATCGTACCAAAAGTTTGTACGAATATGGTTGAAAATCGTCGAGAAATGGCATCTTATTAAATAAATGACTGGAAAAGGAAGAGAGATGCCCCATGCGAATAAACAAGACGCAGCACAACATCCGGTTAACCTCCGCCGAAATCGCCAATCTCTGGGGGGCTTACGTCGGAAATACGATGTCGAGTTGTATCTTTCGATATTTCGAACGGCATGTCGAGGATCTGCAAATAAAAGAGGTCGTGGAAGTCGCGTTGTCGTTCTCGGAGCAGATCGTCTCGAGGATCAAGACGATTTTCGAAAGCGAAGACTTCCCCGTCCCTGTCGGCTTTACCGAACATGACGTCGATTTAGAAGCTCCGAGACTGTTTTCCGACAGCTTCATGTTGAACTATGTGCACCAAACGACGAAGGGCGGCTTCAGCCTATACGCTACCGCTCTGCCGAATATAGCTCGCGAAGACGTCCGTACGTTCATATCCGATTGCATCAAGAAGTTAACGGACCTGTACAATCAAGTCGCTGTCTTATCCTTGGACAAGGGGATCTTTATCCGCCCTCCGTACATTACGGCGGCTCGAGACGTCGAATTCGTGGAATCGGATCGATTCCTTGCCGGTTTATTCGGTCCGACTCGACCGTTGAACGCCTTGGAAATCACGCATCTGTTCTCCAATATCCAGACGAACGCGCTCGGCAAGGGATTGATTATGGGTTTCGGGCAGACGGCTCGGAATCGGGAAGTGAGAGAGTATTTCCTGCGCGGCAAAGAGATCGCGACCAAGCATTACGAAACCTTCAGCGCCAAGCTGCGGGATGATAATCTGCCGACGCCGATGAGCTGGGACCATGACGTGATGGCATCGACGGTCCCTCCGTTCTCCGACAAGCTGATGATGTATCACGTCAGCGGGTTGAACGCGCTGGGGATATTCTATTACGGGGCCGCCTTATCCGGCAGCCAACGTCATGATTTACACGCGGAATACGGTCGTTTAACGGCGGAAATCGGGCTGTATGCGGAAGCCGGCGCAAGGCTCATGATTCGGAATCGATGGCTGGAGCAGACGCCGCTCGCGCCTGATCGGAACGAACTCATGAATGTGTAAAAGAAGGGCTGTCGCTCGGATCAGCCCTTGTCCCTGTTATCTCTTCCTTACCGGTATCCAGATTTCGCTTCGATACGTCGGAGAAGACGTATCCGGGCTCTCGTTCCATAATAGTTCCGGTCCCGGCGCCGATTCGTAGTTCGACGACGGAAACCACTCGGCGTAGATACGCCCCCATACGTTCTGCAGCGCGTCCGGGAACGGTCCGACCGCCTCGAAGACGGCCCAAGTCGAAGCGGCGACTTCAAGCGACGCAAACCCGTCCGGAGCCGACGCTGTCGTGGCGACGCCGATGTAATGATCCAGCTCTCCCTTCTCCTCCATGCGCCCTTCGGAGAAATTCGCCGACGCGCTGATCATGCCGGACGGTTCGACGTCCGACAGCGCCTTCAGCCTTGCGATCATCTCTTCGTTCAAGCTCGCCGCCAATGACGCGATGTCCGGATTCACCCCCTCGAAGACGATCGGCACGCGCTTCATGACCCCGACGATGCGGAACGGCTCCTTCTCTTCGATCCGATACTTCATATCGACTCCTCCTTGAATCGTTAATCGGAAGGTCATTCGCGGGAACGACGTCAGACCGGCGCCGCGGCTCCTGGCCTCGGACGGAGTCACGCCGTGGAAAAGCTGGAACGCCCTCGCGAACGCGTCCGCCGAATCGTAGCCGTACTTAACGGCGACATCGATTACGCGGTCCCGGCTTTGCTGCAGGTCGAACGCGGCCAGCGTCAGACGTCGGCGCCGCACGTATTCGGACAACGGAACGCCGGACAGAAACGAGAACATCCGCTTGAAGTGATACTCCGAGCATCGCGCTCGTCTTGCCGCCTCCCGGAAATCGACCTCCGCCGCCAGATGCTCCTCGATATAAGCCAACGCGTCATTCAGATGCTCTAAAGCATTCATCCGTTCCCGCTCCTTCCTTCTTACGATCCAATCGTAACAAAGCGTTACGCACCGCATCCGACAATTCGTGTACAACTTTGCAGGGTGTTTCGCTTGCGCGCTCTCTATTTTATAATAACCGTAGACTAGGAAGGAGCTTTACATATGGAACAATATCATAACGATACGCCTTCTTCGACCGCCGACCGGCTCCGCTCCGAATTGAGAGCCGACTGCGATCGATGCTTCGGCTTATGCTGCGTCGCCCTCCCCTTCGCCGCTTCCGCGGACTTCGCCTTCGATAAGGAAGCCGGAACTCCCTGCAAGCACCTGCAGAAAGACCATCGCTGCGGCATTCATAGCGATCTCAGGAAAAGAGGACTGAAGGGATGCACCGTCTTCGACTGCTTCGGCGCGGGACAGAAGGTATCGCAAGCGACGTTCGGCGGAACCGGCTGGCGCGACCGCCCGGAGCTCATGGAGGACATGTTCGAGGCGTTCGGGAAAATAAGGCAGCTTCACGAGCTGCTTTGGTATCTCGCGGACGCGGCGACGCGGACAGCGACCGACTCGATGCGTGACGAGCTCCGCGAGGCGCTCGAGGAGACCGAGCGTCTGACCTTTTTGGCCCCGGAACGGCTCGCGGACGTCGACGTCGCTTCGCACCGAGCTCTCGTAGATGCACTGCTGACGCGGGCGAGCGAGTTGGTGCGGGCCGAAGCGGGACGGAGCCGGAACGCCGGTCCCGGCAGACGGAAGCGCATCGGCCGCGGCGCCGACCTGATCGGCGCCGATCTAGCGGGAGCGGATCTAGCCGGCGTTCATCTGCGAGGCGCCTACTTGATCGCCGCCGATCTTCGGGGGGCCGACCTTCGCGGCGCGGACTTGATCGGCGCGGACTTCCGCGACGCCGATCTATCCGGCGCGGATCTCTCGGAAGCCCTCTATCTCACTCAAGCGCAGTTGAATGCGGCGAGAGGCGACAGCGGCACGAAGCTGCCCCCGACCTTCGACCGTCCGGCGCATTGGACCGCAGGAGAATAGTTCCCCAAGGCAAGCTCAAAGCGTCCGGACGAGCATAACGAAGAGCCGCCCGGATGCGGGCGGCTCTTTTCGTTATGTATGTCAGATTTCAATATCTACGCCGATGCTGTCGAGCCGGCCCGAGTCGCGGATGAATGCGGCGACGGCTTGATGCTGCTCGTTCGCGGCGTACGCCTCGAGCGCCGCGCGGTCCTCGAAGCGCACCATCAACACGACTTGATACTCCTTGCTCCGTTCCGCCTGGTTGAATCCTGCGTGAATCTCCGCGATGCCCGTCAGGACGTCCTTCAACGCGACGAAGCGCGTCACGACCTCCTGCAGCTGATCCTGCGTCGTCGACGGATCGAATTTCAATAGTACTGTGCGTTGGATCACATGAACCCCTCCTCTTCTCATGTAAAGTTACATTCTACTAGGAGTCGCCCCGAAGATCAACACGACGCCCTTGCCGCCTCTCCCTTCTTCGGGTACGATGGAACAAAGCCATCGTTAGAAATTCATATCGAAAACAGGTGAAGACCGCATGCTCGCCGACCTGCTCTCCCTCCTCAACGAAGATACGCTTATGGAATGGATGGAGCGTTATCGATCCTGGGGACCGTTCCCGGGACTGCTGCTCCCGTTCCTGAAGTCGTTCGTCCCCCCACTTCCCACGATGGTCATCGTCGGCTGGAACGCTGTCGTGTACGGGCTCTGGCTCGGTTTTTTGTATACGTGGATCGGGATGGTCGCCGGATGTCTCGTTACGTTCGGGATCGTTCGGAAGATCGCGGAGCACCCGATCATGGTACGGTGGCGCCGGCGGCCGAAGGTCGCACGCGCGATGCATTGGATTCGCAAGCGGGCGTTCAGTTATGTATTCCTGCTTAGTCTTCTTCCCGTCGGGCCGTTCGTCGTCGTCAACACGGCGGCGGGACTCGCGGGCATGAACGCCAGATCGTTCGCGCTCGCCGTCTCCGGCGGGAAGGCGATCATGATCTTCACGATTTCGTACTTCGGACATGATCTCAGCGTGTATTACGAACAACCCTGGCGTCTTCTCTTCGTTCTCCTCCTCGTCGCCGCCTCGTTCATCGCGAGCAAGCGAATCGACGCGCGCTTCTCGGGAGAAGCGACCTCGCGCGCCGAATCCGCATAACGAACGAAAAACCAGGCTTGCCGAGGACGGAAGCGTCTCGGCAAGCCTGGTTCTCTTCCAAGTCTCTATAGGATCGGCGACAACAGCCGGATGCAGGATTCGCGGAAGTGTTCCGCGCGCGTGCGATTGTGGTACATCTCGTACGTGAGCTCCCGGCAATATCCCATGTCCTCTACGAATATTTCCCTCAGCCGATCGGCCGTCGCGGTGTCGTATAGGACCGCATTCACTTCGAAGTTCAATCGGAAACTTCGAATGTCGAAGTTCGCCGTACCGACCGACGCGATCTCTCCGTCGACGACGATCGTCTTTGCATGAAGGAACCCTCTGTCGTACAGAAAGCAGCGCATGCCGAGCTGAAGCAAGTCGCCCAAATACGAGTAAGACGCCCAATACACCATGCGTTTATCGGGTCTGCCCGGGATCATGATGCGAACGTCGACGCCGGACAGTACGGCCATCTTCAGCGCCGTTAAGACGCTCTCGTCCGGTATGAAATACGGCGTCTGGATATAGATGCACTCCTTCGCCGAATGAATCATCTTCAGGTAGACGTTGCGCGTATGCTCGATGGAAAAATTCGGGCCGCTCGAGACGATCTGCACGCCGACCTTGCCCTGCAGCCCGGACGGCGGGAAATACTTCTCGTCCGGCATCACCTTCGACGTCGACGCCAGGTTCCAATCGAGCATGAATTGGATTTGCATCTGCAGCACGGCGCTGCCTTCGATGCGGAGGTGCGTGTCGCGCCAGTAGCCGAGGCGCGGATCGAGCCCCAAATATTCGTCGCCGACGTTGAAGCCGCCGATATACCCGTACTTCCCGTCGACGACGACAAGCTTTCGGTGATTGCGATAATTCACGCGAATGTTCAGATACGGGATCTTCGAAGGGAAAAATGCCGCCGCCTGTCCTCCCGCTCTCGTCAGCCGTTGCAGAAACCTCGAAGACAACCGGGAACTCCCGATATGGTCGTACAGAAATCGTACCTCTACCCCTTCCGACGCCTTCTCGATCAACGCGTCGAGCAGTCGGTTGCCGAGTCCGTCGTCCTTCACGATGTAGTATAATAGATGGATGCTCTCCTTCGCTTCCTTGATGGCGGCGAGCAGCGAATCGAACTTCTCGCGGCCGTCGGTGAAGATGCGCACGTCGTTGTTTTGCGTGTAGAAGGCCGAGCTGCTCATCAGATTCATGTACATCAGGTCGCGGTAGCGATTCATGACCGGGTCGCGGAACGGCATCGCGCGCTCCTTGAACTCCGAACGCTGCGCATCGATGACCCCGGCCAGCCGCAGCTCGGTTTCGCGTTCCAGCTTATACATCTTTCGCTTGCTTAAATTTTGGCCGAGAATGATATAGGCGACGAAGCCGACGACGGGCAGAAACAAAAGCACCATCAACCACGCCCACGTCGAAGCGACGTTCCGGCGTTCGAGGAAAATCACGAATCCGGCCAACCCGATGTTTAATAACGTAACGAGAATACTGATGTTGTCATATAGGAACATGCGGCCCTCCCCCGTTTCGGCCGGACGAATATGCGAAATCGCTCGTTTATGTAGTATCCTTCAAATTATACATCATGAAATTTTTCCAGCATAGTCCTTCCCTGACCAATCCGGCAGCGTCTAAATAAGTTCGCGGACATACGCAAGCGCCTCGACAGGGAGACCGCCGTGGCGCTTGCGTACACAATTCGGTATGGAATCTGCAATAATACATCGTCACCAGACCGCCCGTTCCAACGCATCGTTCATCCAAAGGGCGTCGCTCCAATTCATGCCTCTTCCTCCTCGTCCGAAAGCGGGAATAGCAAACGGTACCGGTGATCCGCAGGGTATGCGGACTCGGGGAGGCTCCGCCATGCGCGCAAGTATGCGGGATCGCCATAAGCGCGATATGCCATGTGCAGAAGCGCCGCGGCGTCCGGGAGCGAATCCTCGATCGGCTTCACGGACCGGTACGGCCATGTCGCCGGATCCAGGACATACGGCGTCAGCCAATCGAGCGCTCGCTTGATGCCGCGCCCGTCGCCCGTCTCGTATCTCCAGAGATCGATGCCGAGCTCCGAGGCGCGCGTCGCGCTATTGCAGAGCGACAGCAAGCCGAAGACGGTATAGTGGAACGGAATCGCGCGGCAGATCTCCTCGGGCTGACTGCCGTCGGGCGCGATCTGCATGGCGATGCGCTCCGGCACGTTCGTCTCGAGGAACGCCCGGGCGATGCCTTCCTCTCCCGCGAATAGCGCGTACGTGACGATCTGGTTGCAGTACCACGACCCATGGTTATTCAAGCAGCCTGCTTCGTCCTTACCGTGTTGGTGTTCAAGCAGCCAGTGCAAGAACGTGCGGAACCATTCCCGCAGCCCGGCCGCCCGCCGATCGTCCCAATGGCGGCTCGTCTCGAGCAATGGGACGACATTGAGAAGCGGGATAAATCGGCAGCCTTCGATGACTCCGCCGAACGCGACGAAGACGCCTTCGCCCGCGACGCCCGGTACGTAGACGGCCGGATATCGCGCCGGGCGGTCGAAACCTCCGTTCCCCGGGATATACTGCGCATACAACATATGCGGATTCATGCGCGTCGCCGGATCGAGAAACCACGCGTCGAGCAGCGCCGCTCCCTTCGCCGCGTATCGTTCGTCGCCCGTTGCCGCATAGGCGAGAGCCAGGGTTTCCACGCCTGATACCATGCGGCTCATCGAAGGACGGTCGAATTCCTCGACCTCCGGATTGACGAGGCCGTCCCTCGTTACATATGGCAAGCCGTCCGGCGTGTTCGGGTTCGGCCAATTGTATATCGACAAGCTCATGTAATCGTGTTTATCGCGAGAAGGCGGCGTATGCCGCTTGTTCATGACATGGAAGGGCGGCGCTTCCAGCCATGTCTCCGCTTCCCGCAGCAGTCTCTCGATCGCTTCCCGCGCCGCCTGCCGTTCGCCGCGGTCGGCGAGCGTTCGCAGCGCCTCTTCGGTCGCCCACGCCTCCCGCTTCGTATCGAGTCGTTCCCATGGTTTCTCCGTCATCTCGGTTCTCCTTCCGTAGTAGAGGCTTACTCCTTCACGCTGCCCATCACGATGCCCGTCATGAAGTATTTCTGCAGGAACGGATAGACGAGCAAGATCGGCAGCGCCCCAAGAAAAATTTGCGCGGCTTTCACGGTCCGATCGGACACGATGCCGATGTTCGCCAGGTCTTCCGCCGTCAACTCGCTGAAATCCTTTGTCACGATGATCGTCTGCAAATAACTCTGCAAGGGCACGTTCTTCGGGTCGTTAATGTAAATCAAGCCGTCGAACCATTGGTTCCAGTGTCCGACGACCGTGAACAGCGTGATGGTGGCGATCGCCGGCGTCGATACCGGGAGGACGACGCGCCATAACGTGGCCGTGTGACCGGCGCCGTCGATGAATGCGGCCTCGAGCAGCTCCTTCGGCAGCGTGCGGAAGAAGTTCAGCAAGAGGATACAGTTGAAGACGCTTACTGCCCCGGGCAGCACGAGCGCCCAGATCGTGTCCATAAGACCGGTCTCTTTCACGACGATATAATTCGGAATCAGTCCGCCGTGGAAGAGCATCGTGAAGACGAAAATCCAGACGTACGCCGTACGGAAGCGGAAGTCTTTGACCTCCTTCGAGAGCGGGTATGCAATCAGTACGCTGAGACCGACGCCGATCGCGACCCCGAGCACCACCCGTTGCACGGAGACGAACATCGAGCGCAAGAATGCATCGTTCTCCATAACGAATCCGTACGACTTCGTCGTGAAGCCGACGGGCCATATTCCGACCAGCCCCGCCGTCGCCGCGCTGCTCGCGCTGAACGACACGGCGAAAATATGAATCAGAGGCACGATGCACAGGAACGCCAGCAAGCCGAGTAAGGTGTAATTGAATATTGAAAACAAGGTTCCGGACAACGATTTTTTTTGTACCAAGCCGAACCGACCTCCCTCCTAGAAAATTCTATAATTCGCGTATCGATACGCTAAGTAGTAAGACCCGGCGATAAAGACGAGCGATACGACCGATTTAAACAATCCGACGGCCGTCGCGACGCCATACTGGAACTCGATGAGGCCGATTCGGTAGACGAACGTGTCCAAGATATCCCCGGATTCGTAGACGATCGGGCTGTACAAGTTAAATACTTGATCGAAACCGGCGTTCAAGATTTGGCCAAGACTTAAGGTCGCCATCAAGACGACGATCGGCACCATGCCGGGCAATGTGATATGAAGCGTCTGTTTCCAACGATTCGCGCCGTCGACGACCGCAGCTTCGTACAGCGCGGGACTGATCGCCGTCAGGGCGGCCAAATAGACGATCGTGCTGAAGCCGAAGTCCTTCCACACGTCGCTGACGACGAGCACGTACGGGAACCACTGATTGTCCGCGAGAAAGAAGATCGGCTTGGCGACGCCGAAGGTTGCCATGAGGTGATTCACGATCCCTTCGGACGGCGAAAGAATATCGACGAGCACGCCGCCCAGGATGACCCAAGACAAGAAATGCGGTAAATAAATTAACGTCTGCACCGTCCGCTTAAACGTCTTCCTGACGATTTCATTCAGGAGCAGCGCGACGGCGATCGGGACGATCTGGCCGACGACGATTTTCATGAAGGAGATAAAAACGGTGTTCCATAAGACGTTGGCGAAATTCGGCAAATGAAAAACATACTCGAAATTGTCGAGACCGATCCACTTGGATCCGAAGATGCCTGTCGTCGGGAAGAATTGCTGAAACGCGATAAGGATGCCCACCATCGGGCCATAGCTGTAAATCAATATCAAAATCAAGCCTGGCAGCAGCATTACATGCAGCGGAATTTCCAGTTTCCAACGTTTCCCCGCCACTTGCCGTCCCTCCTTCTCCCGCGGAAGCGAAGAAGAGAGCGGAGGTCAACCCCCGGCTCTCCCCTTTCGTTCGCATATTTTCTTTTTATTGCACGCTGGCGAACCAGTCATTGACCTCTTGCGTGATCTTGTCGCCGCCGAGCTTCGCCCAATCCGCGACGTACTTGTCGAAGTCGTCGATCGGCGCGGCGCCCATGATGACCTTCGTGAACACCTCAAGCTCCAACTGCTGCAGCGTAGCGCCGACCTGCGTCATCGTCTCCGTCGGCGTACCGTAGAACGCATTGATCAGGGCAAGGTCGCCTTGTCGGTATTGGTTAATGATATCGAACGCGCCGCCTTCGCCGAATGTACGCTCCTGCCACCAGCCGCCCGGGTTCGTCCCGGCGCGGTAGCCGGCGATTTGATCGTAGTAGCCTTTGAATTCCGGCTTCAACCGGCTCGGATCGTTATTTTTCAGCGCCTCGGTCACTTGGAGATGCGCCTGCAGGTTGTTATCGCGAAGGCCGCCGCGAACGACCGCGGAACCGAACACTTGAATGTTTTTCTTCTCGCCGTTGACTTCGACATCCTTGAGCGTATGGTACTTCTCCGGTTCTTGATTCGTACCGTAAATTTTCTCGTAATATAAGTTCAACATCTTGATAAGCGCTTCCGGATGCTCATAGCCTTTCTTCACCGCGTAGTAGCGGTCCGGCGAGGCTTTGAACACGACCGGCTTCGCCGGTACGCCGTCGACCGAGACGAGCGGATACGGCATCCAGTCGGCGTTAGCATCCCTATTCTTCAACTCGGCGAGCGGCCACGAAGCGTTCCAGAACTCGCCGAAGTAGAGGCCGATCTTGCCGGAGGTGACGGATTCGGCGACCTGCGTACCGTTCTTGACGGCGATTTCCGGGTCGATGAGACCCGCGGAGAACATCTCGTTCAGCTTCTGCAGCGCCGTCTTCACTTCCGGTTGCACGCTGCCGTACACCAGCTTGCCGCTCCCGTCCTTCACCCACATCGTTAAATTGTCTTTCGTGTACGGATACGCATGGAACCCGGACATAAAGCCTTCGATTCCGGCAAAACCGTCGTACACGTTCATGTTGAGCGCGAGACCGAACGTGTCGTCTTTCCCGTTCTTGTCCGGATCGTTCTTCGTGAACGATTCCGCGATCGCGAACACGTCCTGCATCGTCTTCGGCGGCTCGAGTCCGACGTTCTTCAGCCAGTCGGTTCGCACCCAGATCATCGGCGAAGAGTCGATACTGCCGCCGCCTTCCGGAATCGCCATCAGCTTGCCATTGATCGTCGCCGCTTCCATCGCGAAGTCCCGCCCGCCCGACGAGCGAACCTCCTTCAGGAACGGGGATGCATATTTCTCCCATTCATCGGTCAAGTCTTCGATCATGTCGGCCTGCACCAACATCTGCAGCTCGCGGGGGTTCACCTCGATGACGTCCGGCAGCTCGCCGGAAGCGATCGTGACGGCCATCTTCTGCAACCGCACGTCCGGCGTGTCGCTCGAGACGAAGTTGTTCGTCAGCTTGACGCCGAGCAGCTCCTCGTACGCCCGATACCAGACGTTGTTGTCGATGCTGTCGCCCGGCGGGTATACGACGCCGTCGCGTTCGAACCTCGCCGTCGTCATGTGGATGACCGGGTCGTACTTGCCGAGCGGGTCGATCGTCTCCGGTTCGGCCGGCGTCTCCGGCTTCGCCGGCTCTGGCGCGTCCGTCGTTTCCGGCGACCGGGCTTCGTCCGCCGGCGTCTCCGCCGCGTCAGGAGTGCAAGCGCTGACAAACGCCAACGTGAACGCGAACGCGAGCAGCGCAAGCTTCTTAACAGATTGGTTCAACTTGTTTCCCCCTCGAATGGTTGATGTGAATTTCTAATAAAAATTATGTAATTACTCCTAATATTTTTAAATAATAACATTTCATCATTCATTGACTTTTCGTTACTTGATCGCTGGACCGCCCGCATCCGACTGCCGCAGCGATGCCTCCACGCGGAGACCGCCGAGCTCGCTCCGAGACACTCGAATGCCGCACGATTCCCCGTACATGATGCATAATCGTCGATGCACGTTGACGAGCCCCGTCGTCTCTACGCCGTCGCTCGACGCGTTCAGTCGAATGCGCAGCGCTTCCATTTCCTCGTCCGTCATACCGGGGCCGTTATCCTCGACGACGATGCGCAGCAGGTCATCCTCCTCCTTGAAGGAGATTCGGATACGTCCGCCGTTCGGCTTTTTCTCGACCCCGTATTTGTAAGCGTTCTCGACGAGCGGCTGCAGGAACAACCTCGGCACGGCCGCAGATGCGAATCGCGGCGGCAGCGCCTCCAGTTCCGCTTGAATTCGATCGGAGAAGCGCACGGTCTGTATTTCGACGTATGCCTTCGCGTGATTCACTTCCGCCTCGAGATTCACTTGATGGGCCGCGTTCCGCGTAATGTACTGGAAATATTCCCCCAAGTATTGCGAAAATCGCACGACGCTTTCGAGGTCCCCCAGCTTCGCCAATCGATATAAAATAAAGAAAGAATTGTACAAAAAATGCGGGTTGATCTGCGATTGCAGCTGCTTCAGCTCAGAGCTCTGCGCCCGGATCTTCTGCTCGTACACCGTATGGATGAGCACCTTCAGCTCGGAGACCATCGCATTGAATTGGCGGTACAGATAGCCGAACTCGTCCTTGTTTCCTGTATCCTCGATCAATTCGAGCCGCCGCTTCTCCACGCTTCGGAACGATCGAACGAGTCGGGAAAGCGGTCGATGAATGAGGCGGTAGATCCAGAAGGAGAACAGGAAGATGACGAAGAGCGAGACGAGCGACAAAATCCAAAACCAATTCCGATACGTATCCAGCTTACCCAGCACTTCCTTCGACGGAATAAAGACGACAAGCGTCGCTTGCAGCAGCTCGGAGGTCCGAGCGGTCGTTAAATACAAGCGCTCCCCCGCCTTCACCGAACGTACGCCCCCGCCGATGCCGGGCTGCGCGCCGGACGACGCACGGATCGCCGCCGACAGCGGCGTATCGTCCATGCCGCTGCCGCCTTCGATGGTCCAGCGGCCGTTCGCGTCGAACAGCGCCGCCCCCGAGCCTTCGTAATTCGCGAAGCCGGCGAGGGACGACTCCAACGCCGGCACCGACAGCTCGATGCTAAGAATGTAGGACCGTTCCGGATCGAACAACATCGCATCGGGGTACGCGCGGTTGACGAAGTACCGTCCGTTCCAGTGGAAGATCGCGCCTTCGGTCTGCGCGATCGAGGCCGCCATCGCCTCGTATTCTTCAGGGTTTATATTCGTCGTGAGTTCGTCGCTCGTGATGGCGTAACGATAACTCGGGAGGTACGCCTTCACGCTGCGGATATAGGCGCTTGAGCTTTTGATGACTTTAAGCTTACCGCCGACGGAAATGACGCGCTGCGTTCGCTCGTACTCGTCCATGATCGGCATCGCGAACGCAAGACGCTGCAAGTCTTTGTCGAAGATATACTCCCGCTCCAGCTGCACCATCCGATCGACTTCCGTCTCGAGCGCGTTCATGAAAAATTGGAGGCGCGATTCTAACGAGTTCGCGATTTCCGCGCGGACGCTCTCCTCCCCGCGATCGTGGATCAACAGCCCCAGCGCGTACAAGGGGGTAATCACGACGAGGAACATCAAGATCAGCTTTACGAAAATGGAAAATCGCCTTTCGCCCCAAATCGGCGTACGTCTCATCGCGGCATCCGCCTTTCTGCGCCTCTACCCGCTCGTCTGCTCTCGAAACTCCTGAGGCGTCATTTTCGTCATTTTCTTAAAAAACCGGGTGAAATACGAAGGCGACTCGAACCCGATCTCGGCCGCGATATCGTGGATTTTCTGGGGCGTCTCCCGAAGCAGCTGCTTCGCTCGCTGCATTCGGCAGTTCGTAATATATTCCGTTAACGACAAGCCGGTGGTTTGCTTATAGAGGCGGGATAAATACGAGGGACTTAAGTACACGATCTCCGCCAACCGCGTTTGCGAGACGTCGCCGCCCAAATTCCGCAATATGTATTCGTTCACCTTGCCGACCGCATCGCTCGTCTTTTCCCGCTGCTCCTGCTCCCGATATTCGAAAAACAAGTCGGCGAGCCGGACGAAATACCGCACGGCATCGTCCCATGTGCCGTGCTCTTCGAGCTTCATGAGCGCGTTCAAATTCGTCCGTGCGGACAACTTCCCCGTAAGCCCCCATCGGTTTAGACAGGATAAGAAACGTACGGCGATGGCGTAATACAGCTCGTAGCGATCATCGCTCGGTCGGGAAGGCGCCGGCGAGGACGCCGTCCCCTTCGTCAGCTTGTCGAACAGGGAAGCGAACTCCTCCCGCCGTCCGCTCTCGAGCAGCGTCCCCAGCGTATCCAGCTCGCTTTCGTATCGGCGCGCCCGCGTCGCATGCTTCGGCTCCTCCGACGGCGACGCATCGGTAATCAACATCTCTTCCCCTTGGCCGAGTCCGAGATTGAGCCGCCACTTCAGCAGCTCATGGGTTTCGGAGAGCCGTTCCCAAGAACACGGCTCCCGCATCATGACGAACGAGCAAGGCACGCGAAGCAGCCGCTTCGCGTGCGATTGAATCGACTCCAAGCAGCCGTGGATGTACGTATGCGCCGCACCGCCTTCGTTCGACGGCGCCGCCGGCTGGACGAGCCACGTCCAACGGTCTTTCCCGTATTCGACGTACCCCATGCGCATTCGCGCGCCGAACAGCTCCTCCGCAATGTTTCTCACCGCGTACCGAAGCAGTCCCCGCTCCTCCGCCCGCACGTCCCCCGGCCATCGATCGACTCGGCCGACGACGAGATACAACGGGGCGCCGGGGTCCAGCGGCAGCTCCAGCTCCCGCAGCCGCCCGGTTCGCGACGGCTCGGAAAGCGGTTCCCCTTGCAGCAGTTCCGTCAAGAACTCCTTCTGCCGGAAGGGCAGCGTCGATTGCAGCTTCCGATTCGCGCCTTCGATCAGCGCTTTAAACTCCAGCTCTGCCGCGATTCGTTCGGCGGCGGTGCCCACCGCGCGGACGATCGCTTCGTCGCCTTCCGTCTTCAGCACGTAATCCGTGCCCCCGTTGCGCATCGCTCGCTGCACGTAATCGAAGTCGTTATAGCCCGTCAGAAAGACGACCTTGCAATGCGGCCAGTGCCGCACGATTTCCGCGTGCAAGTCGTGCCCGCTCATGCCGGGCATCTCGATATCCGTCAGCACGATGTCGATTTTCGTCGAGCGCAGCACGTCGAGCGCTTCCGCGCCCGATTGCGCCGAACATACCTCGTAACCGTGCGACGCCGATAATGCTTGGAACAGTTCTTCGAGACCTTCGACGATGATCGGTTCGTCGTCGACGATCAATAGTCGATACATGACGGTTCCCCCTACTCGACACGATGTAACCGCTTAAATTCTACGGGACGCGTACGCACTTCCCTCTCGATTCACTATACCACGCCGCGCCGACTCCTTCGCTGAACGGTCATGAGAAAGCAAAAAATCGTTACGAAAAGTCAACGCATCGCGACGCGAAAATAACCTTAGCCGGCGCATCGGCTAAGGTTATCGGGTTCGATCGATTCGGGTTCGACTCTCTTCGTCTACGACTTCGGCTTTACGACGTACACGCACCGCTGTCCGCCCTTCGCCTTGCATTCCACCTGCTCCACCTCGGCCTCGAGCACCTTGCGGAACAAGCTGAGTTCGCTGTCGCACGCCTGCGTGAAGTTGCGAGCGATCGCGTGAATCGGACAATTGTGCTCGGTAATGACGTACGACGCGCCGCCGTCGGCGCGCTCCTCCCGCCAATCCGCCATATACCCGCGCTCTTCCTGGATCGCCGCCAACCCGTCGACGCGCGCCGCCAGCGCTTCCGCTCCTTCCGCGGCCGGCGGCTTGTCATGGAGCCGATCTCTATATTTCTGCTCCAGACGCTCCTCCCGGCGTTCGAACAGCGCGTCGATCGCGCCGGGTCCCTGCAGCTCCCGCACGTCGTTCAAGAACTCTAACGTAATGTCCGCATAATGCTTCGGAAATAAATCCTCCGCATGCTCAGTCAAAGAATATACGAATGTCGGCCGTCCCATCGCTTGCCGCACCGTCTCCGAACGGAGGATGCGGTCCCGTTCGAGGTTGTTCAAGTGACGGCGCACGGCGATGTCGGAGATGCCCAGCCGCTTCGCGATGTCGTTCGCGTTCAAAGCGCCTTGCTTTCGCAACATCGTCACGATTTGTTTCCGGGTCGTCGGATTGTTGTCTTCCATCGTCGCATGTCCACCGCCTTTCCCCTTATCATACCACGACTTCCCAGACGTTGTCGTCGATGAATCGGGCGAAAGACGCGACGAAGCCCGCCGCCAAGCGGGCGACGGACTTCGGGTTTATCGACGGCGGCGATGCCGAAGGCGCCGATTGCCGCCTGCGCCTCCCGGCGCGTCGGCGCTTCTTCCCCGCTTGCACCGAGATGACAATGCGGACCGTACGGCCGCTTCTCGTTCGTCTCTTTCACCGCTGCTCGAACGTTCGACGCCCTTCGGAACGCGGGGGAAGTTGAACCGCCCCGCCGGGTTCGTCGGCGTATGCTCGAACGGCTGCCCTTCGGTCGTAAAGAGCATCGCGGTCGCTCCGCCGACCGGCGTGCCGTCCGCCCTGTCGACCTGCCCCACGATGGTTCCCGCATCGCTCGCTTGGGAAGGCTGCAACTGCAGATTGACCGGCTCCCGTCGGTTCGTAAGGGACAGCTGTTGCCCGCGCAAGGGGATATCTCCTCGGAGCGATCTCGAATCGAGATCGTACGAGCCTTAGAAGAAATCCGCGAGGTACGTCTGGCGCGAGGGCAGGACGCGCTCCAGCGTCTCCGCGGCGCCGATCGGCCCCTCGAGCATGCCGGCGGCATGCAGGAAGGTCGGGCGCCGCGCGCCGATGCACATCGCGGTGAACGCCGCGATGGAGCAACGCAAGGCGCCGGCGTCGTCGGCGCCTTCAGCCGCGGGCGCGAGCGTGCCGCGCCCGGCCTCGTCGACGGCGAGCGTCCACGCGCCGTCGTTCCATGGCGCGTGCGCGTCGCTCACGCGCAGCCGAATCGTCGCGGGAGATCCCGCGACGAACGGATAGGCGGCGACCAACGCCGCCGCGTCCACCACCCGTGCCATGAAATACGGCACGAGCTCCTGCTTCACCCGCGGGTCGGGCAGCAGGAACGCGATCGGATCGTCCGCCGGCAGCGTGACCTTCACCGTCTCCGCCATCGAATCGTGATTGCGCAAATACCCGTACAGCGCGCGCCGCGCCGGCTCGTCGAGCGCGACGAGCTCGCGGACCGACAGCGTCCGATCCTTCGCTTCATAAGTGACATACCCTTGCATTCGGCCGTCCGCGTCTTCATAGACGGCCGTCGTCTCATGCGAACGCGTGAAGATGCGGTCGCGCCACCATTCCTCCGTCCGGACGAGCGTTCCGGAATAGCGGCTTGCATACGCGGCATACGTCGCGTCGAGCAAGCCGCCGTCGTTCGCGACGCGGCGGACGCGGGCCGCCTCCGGCGCCGCCGGAGACGGC
>JAPSKX010000263.1 GCA_031181325.1 Paenibacillus sp. | reverse complement strand
GATCCGCAGGTTTGCGCCTCTCGCGCCGAGCAGCGCCCGATCCTCGGCCGATCGATATAAATACGATTGAAGCACGAGGCCGACGCGTCGCGGGCCGAAACGGTCGAACAGCTTCAAGAACAAATCGATCGTCAGCTGGGTCACCGCCGAGTCCTCCATGTCGATGCGAACGAAGTTGTCCGTCCGTTCGGCTTCTTGGAGAATGCGCGTCATCTGCATTTCGCAGAACGACGGGTCGATGTTCAGCCCGAGCTGCGTCAGCTTCACCGATATATTCGAGTCGAGCTTCCGCTCCCGAATCCCGGCGAGCGCGGCGATCGCTTGATCCGCCGCCGCCTCCGCCAGCCGCCGTTCCGTTACGCTTTCCCCTAGATAGTCGAGCGTCGCCGTCAACCCTTGTCGGTTCAGCTGCAAGACGACGTCCAGCGTCTCCTCCAGCCGTTCCGCGGCGACGAAACGCGAAACGCCGAGCCGCATGCCGTATTTCTCGAAAAATGCTCGCACCGCGCGATTGCCCGATACGCCGAGCACCGCGCCGCGCAGGAACGCGTCGAAAGCCATGGCTCAACCGCCCCCGATCTACAATTTTTCGGAGCTAAGCTTCAGCTGAGTGAATTGCAGCAAGTAGTCCGGACCGCCCGCCTTGGAATCGGTGCCGGATAAATTAAAGCCGCCGAACGGGTGAACGCCGACGATCGCTCCCGTGCATTTACGGTTAAAATACAGATTGCCCACGTGAAACCGTTCGCGAGCGAGCTCGATATGCGCCCGGTTTCGCGTATAAACCGAGCCGGTAAGTCCGTATTCCGTCCGGTTGGCGATGTCCAGCGCATGCTCGAAATTCGTCGCCTTCGCAAATGCCAAAACCGGACCGAAAATTTCCTCCTGCATGATGCGCGCGTCCGGATCGACGTCCGCGAAGATCGTCAGTGCGATATAGTAGCCGACATCCGGCATCAGGGCGCCGCCGCCGGTCATCAGCCGGCCCTCGGTCTTCCCGATCTCGATGTAATCGAGAATGTTTCGATGCGCCGCCTCGTCCACGACGGGGCCGGTGAAGCTGCCGGTTTTCGTCGCGTCGCCGACCGTCAGCTCCTTCGTCAGCTCCACCGCCCGCGCGAGCACCGTATCGTAGACGTCCTGATGGATGATCGCTCGAGAGCACGCCGAACACTTCTGCCCGGAGAAGCCGAACGCCGAAGCGACGATACCCCGCGCCGCCTCCTCGAGATCCGCGTCCCGATCGACGACGATCGAATCCTTGCCGCCCAGTTCGCCGACGAAGCGTTTCAGCCACAGCTGCCCTTCGCTTCGCTTCGCGGACAGCTCGTGCATGCGCAAGCCGACCTCTCGCGAGCCCGTAAAGGAGATGAACCGAGTCAGCTGATGCGTGACGAGAGCATCGCCGATTTCCCCGCCGCTTCCGGGTACGAAATTCACGACGCCCGGCGGCAATCCGGCATCCTCCAGAATTTCGTAAAATTTATACGCGACGACCGGCGTCGAGCTCGCCGGCTTCAGTACGACCGTATTGCCCGCGACCACAGCCGCCGTCGTCATGCCGACCATGATCGCCAGCGGGAAATTCCAAGGAGAAATGACGACGCCGACGCCGAGCGGAAGGTATTCGAGCCGATTGTCCTCCCCGGGCATCGGCACGAGCAAATCGTCCGCCCGCTTCGCCATCGCGATCATCTGCCGGCCGTAGTATTCCATGAAATCGATCGCTTCCGCCGTATCGGCGTCCGCCTCCGCCCGCACCTTGCCGGCTTCGAGCATCAGCCAAGCGCTGAACTCGTGCTTCCGCCGGCGCAGGATGGCCGCCGCCTTGAACAATACGCCCGCGCGCGACGCCGGGGACACCCGGGACCACGTCCGGTACGCTTCATGCGCCGCTTGCATCGCTTGCTCCGCCAGCTCCCGGTCCGCCTGCGCGATCGTCCCGACCATCTCGGCCTTCCTCGAAGGATTGACGGAGCGCGTCGTCCGATCCGTGCGGATGCGTCGACCCCCGATGACGAGCGGCACGTCGAGCCCGACGTCGCGCTGCGCCTTCGCCAGCGCTTTGTCGAACGCTTGCGCTTCCTGCATGTCGGAGAAATCCGTAAACGGTTCCGGCGCGTAAGGAATCATCGTCATGCTCCACACACCTTTCTTTGCAGTATAAATGTAAACCGTCGTCCCGTTATCTCGAGCTCGCCGAGGACGGGGCGGAAGCGGCCAAGACGGACTCGATTCGTTCGAAAGCCCAGTCGAGCTCCTCCTCCTTGACCACGAGCGGAGGCGCGAAGCGAATGACGTTCCCATGGGTTTCCTTGCATAAGAGGCCGCGCACCATGAGCGCTTCGCAATACGGGCGCGCATCGCCGTTCAGCTCCAAGGCGAGCAGCAGTCCGCGCCCTCTCGCCTCGCGTACGGCGGGATGATTCAACGTCTTTAATCGTCGGAGGAACGCTTCGCCGAGCCGGGCCGAGCGTTCGATCAATCGCTCCTCCTCGATCGTCTCGAGCGCGGCGACCGCCACCGCGCAAGCTAACGGATTGCCGCCGAACGTCGACCCGTGAGAACCGGGCTCGAAGACGCCCAACACGTCCTCGTTCGCGGCGACGGCCGACACCGGCAGCACGCCCGCGCCGAGCGCTTTCCCCATGATGTACACGTCGGGTTCCACGCCTTCCCAATCGAAACCGAACCGCCTCCCGGTCCGTCCGAAGCCGGTTTGGATTTCATCGGCGAGCAGCAGCGCCTTATGTCGTTTGCACAAATCGGCCGCCGCTTGAAGATAGCCGTCCGGCGGAATGACGATGCCCGCTTCGCCTTGAATCGGTTCCACGAGGAAGGCGGCCGTGTTCGGCGTGAACGCCTTCTCCAACGCCTCGGCGTCTCCGTAGGGGACGATTCGAAATCCCGGCGTGAACGGGCCGAATCCGCGCTTATAGCTCGCTTCCGACGAGAACGAAGTGACGGTGATCGTACGTCCGTGGAAATTGCCCTCGCAGACGATGATTTCCGCCTCGTTCTCCGGTACGCCCTTCACGTCGTACGCCCAGCGTCGGGCGGTTTTTAGCGCCGTCTCGACCGCCTCGGCGCCCGTATTCATCGGCAATATCATCGATTTTCCCGTAAAGGCGGTCAAGCGCTCGTAAAAGCGTGCCATCGGCTCGTTATAGAACGCCCTCGACGTCAGCGTCACTTTATCCGCCTGTTCCTTTAACGCCGCGATGATTTTCGGATGCCGGTGTCCTTGGTTAAGCGCCGAATAGCCGCTCAGCAGATCCATGTAGCGATTTCCTTCGGGATCGTATACCCACACTCCCTCCGCGCGCTCGATCACGACCGGGATCGGCTTGTAGTTATGGGCGCCCCTCCGCTCGGTCGCGTCGATGATCGATTGAGACGTCGTTCGCATCTGATGTTCCTCCTTCTCGGGGCTTCCTCTTGCGGAAATGGCAGTTGTTGTTATCTTATGACAGTCGCCGGACGGTTAATCATTTCTTTCGTATCGGCTATCGCCGAACGATGACGAAAAAGGCCCGAGACGGATCGTCCCGGGCCGTTCGCTTCCATTATTTTTCTACACCTTGAACTTCGTCGTCATCGCTTGGAGTTGCTCCGCCATGCGATTTAACGATGCCGCGGAAGCGGAGATTTCCTCCATGGCGGCCAACTGCTCCTCCGTAGCGGCGGACACGGTCATCGTGCCGTGGGCCGTCTCTTCCGCGATGTGTACGACGGTTTGCATCGACGTCGACACCTCTTCGCAGCTAGCCGAAATTTGTTCCACCGCGGCGGACACCTCGAAAAATTGCTCGTTGACCTTCCGCATCATGTCGTGCATCTCGTCGAACTTCCGCCCGGCGAACCGAACGGATGCTTTCCCTTGAACGACCTCTTCGACGGCGTGGTTCATCGTTACGCCCGCTTGATCCGTATCCTGACGAATGCGCGCGACCAACGCCTCGATCTGTTTTCCCGACACCGCGGACTGTTCCGCCAGCTTGCGAATTTCAGCGGCGACGACGGCGAACCCCCGCCCTTGCTCGCCCACGCGGGCCGCTTCGATGGATGCGTTCAACGCCAACAAATTCGTCTGCGATGCGATACCGGAGATGACGGTGACGATGCTCCCGATTTCTTTGCTCCGCTCGCCGAGTCCGGCGATCGCCTTCGCGAGTTCGCCTACGCTCGTTTCGATGGAATCCATCTGATTCGAGGCGGAGTCGGCGGCGCCTTTCCCTTCCTTCGCAGCGGCGACGGCCTCGATCGCGGTTTGCGTAACCTCTTGCGCGCTTCCCGCGATCTGTTGTAACGCTTTCGACATATCTTCGATCGTCCTGGCGCCGACCGAAATTTGCTCCGTCTGCTTTCCGGAACCCGCCGACACTTCTTGCACGACTTCCGCGATTTGCTTACTCGCAAGCCCGGCTTGCTCCGCGCCGGCCGCCAGTTGCTCCGACGAAGCCGAGAGCTGCAAGGCGTTCGAGCTCACGCCGCCGATGACGAGGTGAAGCTGTTCCGCCATCTCGTTGAACGCTTTCGCCAGCTCGCCGATTTCATCGTTTGCGAAGCTGTTTACGCGCGCGGTAACATCGCCTTCGCTAATCGTCTTCGCGGTCGTCTTCAGCTGGTTAAGGGACCGAAGCAGCATGAAAATGACGAGCGCGCCCGCTGCCATCGCGATGCCGACGACGAGCAACGTCGTTCTCAAAATCGGTTTCGCTGCAGCGTCCACCTCGTGTTTATACATCGTCCCCGCGATTTTCCAGCCCGTCGTTTCGTTCGTAAGGAACACCATTTCCTTCGCTTCGCCGCGGTACTCGTAACGAAACCCGCCTTCGCTTTCGGCGTACAGCCGGTCGATAAACGCATCCTCCGCCACCGACCCGGCCGCTTCGACCGGATGCGCGATATAATGACGGTCGGCGTCCAACAAGAACGTATAGCCTTCTTTCCCGATCCCGATCGATTGCGTATGTTCCAACAGCTCCGACATATTCAAATCGATGCCTACGACGCCGGAACCGTCGGCTAA
>JAPSKX010000262.1 GCA_031181325.1 Paenibacillus sp. | reverse complement strand
GAATCTGTGGCGCGATGCCGCAGAAAGCGGGGCGCGGCGCCCCGCTTCGCGAACGCGAGGCGCGCACGCGGGTCGGCGGAGCGGGCGAGCGGCGTGCGATGGGGCAGAAACTTGTACCGATCGCCGCCGGATTTGTCCGCTGACTTGCCGCGCGAATTATGCGATAATCTTCGCAAAGAAAGGGGAGGCCAAGATGCCCGTTATATACGATGAACAGCAGCGAGTATTCCATTTGCAAACGAAGGATTCGAGCTATATCATCCGCCTCGCGAAAGACGCTTACCCGGCGCACGTGTACTGGGGGCCGAAGCTGAGCGCTTCGCGCTTCCGCGGGAAGGTCGAGGCGGTCGAGCGCTGCTCGTTCCACCCGAATTTCTTCGCGGAGGACCGCACGTTCGCGTTCGACACGCTGCCGCAGGAGTATCCGTCGTACGGGACGGGCGATTATCGCGAGCCGGCGGTTCACGTTCAATTCGCGAACGGGACGACGGCGACGGATCTGCGCTATGAATCGCATGCCATCTCGGCCGGAAAGCCGGCGCTGCCGGGACTGCCGGCGACATACGTCGAGAGCGACGCGGAGGCCGAGACGCTCGAGCTGCGGCTGCGCGACGCGGTTTCCGGCCTCGTCGTCGTGCTGCAGTACAGCGTCTTCGCCGGCTTCGACGCGATCGCGCGGTCCGCGCGCATCGAGAATGCGGGCGCGGAGCCCGTCATGCTGCAGCGGGCGCTCAGCGCCAGCGTGGACTTCGACCGCGACGGCTTCGACGTGCTGCAGCTGTCGGGCGCGTGGACGCGGGAGCGGTACCCTCATCGCCGTCCGCTTGCTCCGGGCATCTTGCGCGTAGACAGCAAGCGAGGCTCGAGCAGCCATCAGCAAAACCCGTTCCTCGCGCTGCTCGCGAAGGACGCGACGGAGCGGCACGGCGAGGTGTACGGCTTCAGCCTCGTCTACAGCGGCAGCTTCGTCGCGCAGGCGGAGGCGGAGCAGTTCGGCACGTCGCGCGTCGGCATCGGCATCCAGCCGTTCGACTTCAGCTGGAAGCTGGAGCCGGGCGATACGTTCCAGACGCCGGAGGCGGTGCTCGTCCGCTCCTCGGAAGGGCTCGGCGGCATGTCGCGCACGTTCCACAAGCTGTACCGCACGCGGCTATGCCGCGGCGAATTCCGCGACAAGGCGCGTCCGATTCTCGTCAACAACTGGGAAGCGACGTACTTCGACTTCAACGCCGAGAAGATCAAGAGCATCGCCTCGGCCGGCAAGGAGCTCGGCATCGAGCTGTTCGTGCTCGACGACGGCTGGTTCGGGCGTCGCGACAGCGACAACCGGTCGCTGGGCGACTGGGTGCCGGATAAGCGCAAGCTGCCGGAAGGTCTCGAGTCGCTCGTGCGGGACGTGACGGCGACGGGCATGGAATTCGGCCTCTGGTTCGAGCCGGAGATGGTGTCGCCGGACAGCGACTTGTACCGCGCGCATCCGGACTGGTGCTTGCACGTGCCTGATCGCAGCCGCACGATGGGGCGGCAGCAGCTTATTCTCGACCTGTCGCGGGCGGACGTGCGCGATTACATCGTGGACGCCGTGAGCGCAGTGCTCGAGTCGGCGCCGATTACGTACGTGAAGTGGGATATGAACCGGAACATGACGGAGATCGGCTCGGCGCTGCTGCCGCCGGACCGTCAGCGCGAGACGGCGCATCGGTACATGCTCGGCTTGTACGACGTGCTCGAGCGTATTACGTCGCGCTTCCCGCACATTTTGTTCGAAAGCTGCTCCGGCGGCGGCGGGCGCTTCGATCCCGGCATGCTGTATTATATGCCGCAGACGTGGACGAGCGACGATACGGACGCGGTCGAGCGGCTGAAGATTCAGTACGGCACGAGCATCGTCTATCCGGCGAGCGCGATGGGCGCGCATGTGTCGGCGGTGCCGAACCATCAGGTGCACCGCATCACGCCGATCGAGATGCGCGGTCACGTGGCGATGTCCGGCAACTTCGGCTACGAGCTCGACCTCACGAAGTTCACCTCCGCGGAGAAGGACGCCGTCCGCGGGCAGGTCGCGCAATACAAGGCGCTGCGGGAGCTCATCCAGTTCGGCGATTTCTATCGCCTGAAGAGCCCGTTCGAGGGGAACGAGACGGCATGGATGTTCGTCTCGGAGGACCGCGGCGAAGCGTTCGCGGCGTTCTTCCGCGTGCTGGCCGCGCCGAACGCGCCGCTGCATCGGCTGACGCTCCAAGGGCTCGATCCGCAGCGCTTGTACAGGCTCGAGGAGACGGGCGAGACGTTCGGCGGGGACGAGCTGATGCATTTCGGGCTGCCGGTGACGGGGCTGCGCGGCGACTTCCAGAGCAAGCTGTTCGTGTTCAAGGCCGTCGAGTAACGGGCACGACTGGAAGCGATCGATAACGGCCTCTCCGCCATCATCGGCGGAGAGGCCGTTTTACGTTGAACAACATGCGCCAAAAGTACCTATACCGGAGGCGGCTTCGGCGGGAACTCTTGTGCGTTTCGCGCATCGGCATCGCGACGGCCGCACCCTCGCAAGCCCGCGAGCCCGCCTGCCGCGAGGCCGGGCCGCAGGGCTTACCCCACGCCCAGGGCGCGGACGGGCTCGGCGCGGCGCCGGCGCACGAGGATGCGCGAGACGCGTAAATTTTCCGTCTCCTCGACGACGAATTCGAACTCGCCGACGACGACCTTCTGCTGCGGGCGCGGCGGGCTCTCCACGTTGGCGTACATCCAGCCGCCGATCGTGTCGTAGACGTCGTTGTCGATCGCAACGGCGAAATACTCGTTCACGTCCTCGATGAGCAGCAGCCCGTCGATGCTGAACGTGTCCGGATCGCGCTTCTCGATCCGCGCCCGCTCCTCGTCGAATTCGTCGTGCACTTCGCCGACGAGCTCCTCGATAATGTCCTCGAACGTGACGAGCCCCGCCGTGCCGCCGTATTCGTCGATGAGGAGCGTCATATAAGAGCGCTTACGCTGCAGCGCCTTCATCAGCTGCGAGATCGCCATCGACTCCGGTACCTTCATGATCGGCCGGACGTACGGTCGCAGATCGGTCGCGCCGGACGTATCGAGCAGGTCCTTGATATGGACCATGCCGATGACGTGATCCTTCCCTCCGTAGCACACCGGATAGCGCGTATGTTTCTCCTCGACGACGATGCGCATATTTTCATGGAACGGCCGATCGGCGTACAAGCACACCATCTCGGTCCGCGGAATCATGATTTCGCGCGCGGTCGTGTCGCCGAAGTCGAACACGTTATGGACGAGCGCCAGCTCGGTATTGTCGATATGCCCGCTCTTGTTGCTTTCCTTCACGAGAATGCGGATTTCGTCTTCGGTGTGCGCCGACTCCGTTACGCTGGCGGGCTCGGTGCCGAGCAGGCGCAGCAGGCGATTCGCGAGGCCGTCGAGCAGCCGAATGAAAGGGTACATGACGCGATAAAACCAGTGGAGCGGCATCGCCGTGACGAGCGCGACGCCTTCGGATTTGCGGATCGCGAGCGACTTGGGTATCAGCTCGCCGAGGACGATATGGAGAATGGCAATGAAGGAGAACGCGAGCGCGAACGCGAGCGGATGAAGCATGGATTCGGGGATGCGGCCGGCGAACGCCGTCGCCAGCCCATCGGCGATCGTCGGCCCGCCGATCCAACCGAGACCGAGCGAGACGAGGGTGATGCCGAGCTGACACGCGGACAGGTAAGCGTCCAGGTTCGAGGTCATGTGCCTCGCGATCCCGGCGCGTCGGTGTCCTTGCTGCGCGAGCGCGCCGATGCGGGAGCCCCGCGCCTTGACGATCGCGAACTCCGCCGCTACGAAGAAGCCGTTCAGAAACACCAGGAACGCAACGAGCGTCAAGCCGAGCCATAACGATAAAGGGGAAGGGTCCACTAGCGTTACCGCCCGCGCGCCGCCCGAACATGCCGGGTCCGCGCGGACGGCTCCACCTCCTCTAAGATAGTTATTATCAGCCTATTCCGACGATTGTCGTCCTATGTGCCGGGAGATGCGGAACTATCGCGCCATCTTCCCATAATAATATTCGATAATGTCGCTGCGGCGGATGATGCCGATGAAGACGTCCATGTCGTCGACGACGGGCACGAAGTTTTGCGAGACGGCTAACTTGATCAGGTCCTCCATTACGGCGTCGATCTTGACGGGCACGACCTTGCGCCGCTGGGGGACGTCGCGCAGCAAGACGCGGTGCGTATCGGTAAACTTCAACTCGGGGTCGTTCTTCATCTTGAAGAGCAGATCGCCCTCGGTGATCGTGCCGGCGTATTTGCCTTGCTCGTCGACGAGGGGAACGGCGGTGTAGCCGTTGCGGTCCATCCGCTCGAGCGCTTGCCGCATCGTATTCGCCGGCGTCAGCGTAATGACGTCGGTCTTCGGCAATAAGAAAAAGGCTACGTTCATGCTGTGTCGTCCTCCCGTTCGTTTCGCGATTCCATTGTACCACGGGGGACGACTGCAATGTAAATCCGGATGCGTTATAATGGAAGGTGGAAAAAAGGGGGGGCGACACGTGAATATTGTATTGATCGCAGGCAGCAATCGCGCGGGAGCCGCCAGTACGAAGCTGGCCGTCGCCGTCGGCAAGCGGCTGCGCGAGCTGGGCGCGACGGTCGAGCTGTTCGAGCTGTATCGGAAGCCGATCCCGTTCTACGAGCCGGATTACGTGCCCGGCGGCCGCCCCGAGGACGCGCATCTGGCCGAGCTGCTTGGCCTGGCGGAGGGCGCGAACGCTTTCGGCTTCGGCACGCCGGAATACCACGGCGGACCGACGGGGCTGATCAAGAACGCGATCGATTGGCTGGAGAAGCGGCATGTCGCCGGCAAGGCGGTATTGTCGATGGCGTCGGCGGGAGGCGCGGTGGCGGTATCGACGCTGCAGCAGCTGCAATCCGCTATGCGGTACGTGCACGGAATCAATTGCCCGGAGTGGATCTCGCTCGGAGGACCGCTGCGCGCGTTCGGGGACGACGGCGAGCCGCTCCATCCGGACGCGATCAAGCGCATCGACCACGTCGTACCGTACTTCTTTGAATTCGCGAAG
>JAPSKX010000056.1 GCA_031181325.1 Paenibacillus sp. | reverse complement strand
GCCCGACATCTGGGAGACGCCCGATGTCAAGCAATCGTTGGAACGGTACGACGTATCCAGCCCTTGGGCGTATCGGGTGTACGTCGAGTCGGTGGACGCGGACGCAGCGCATTCCCTGTACCGACTTCGCATCCTCATGCGGGATTCGGTGCCTTCGGTATTTACGGAGAAGATCGATGTACGCGTTCGCAGCGATACGAACGACATCGACGACGTGAAGCAAGTCGCTGCCGACGAGATCGGATCGCCCGTCGAGCCGGTTGCGCTGGCGGAGGATCCTGCACGCGATACGACGATTACCGGATTCTTGTTCGCGGGCGAAGGCATGTATCGCCCGATCCGCGTCCGGCGCGGCGCAACGGAGAGGACCTTCGACGATTGGGAAAACTCCGTCAATGAAACCTATTTTCCGCAGATCGCGACGGTCCGAGCCGGAGCATCCGAGGAGGAGCTGCTCGCGGTTCTGCTCACGACCGGGCACGGGACCGGAGTCTATGTTACGCAGGCGAAGATTTTGCAGGACGACCTATCGGAAATCCCTGTCGCGGATCCGGTGCTGTGGACGCAAGATCGGCTGCAATCGGAGACGACGGCCGAGGAGGGGAAACGCGCGTTCCGAATCGCCCTGAACGGGGAGACGCGTTCGTTCGAATATAAGGAAGACGACGCCGGCTTCTGGTTCGACCGCGCGGCGGTCGGCAGTATCGTTAGATTCGCAGTGGAAGAGGACGCATTGTACGCGACCTTAGCCGTTCAAGTGTCGCCGGGCATGTTCCCCGTCTCCGTACGGCTGCGTTATGCATTCGACGGTACGGCGTTCACCGTGGCGGAAGCGGCGTTCGAGGAGCACATCGATCCGTGAGGCTTCTCACTGCGTCGGCGCGACAAGGATAGGGATTGCCCTGCGACACAGGCTGCCAGAGATGGCAGCCTGTTGCGTTCTCGGGCGCTGGGGCCGCTATTTTCCCAAGACTCAGGTCGTTACGACTTGCCGTCTTTCCCAATGGTTACTGGTTACGCCTAGGGGGAACTCGGCATTCGATGCCAGGAGGGCAGGCGCGTCGTCGACGGCTTTGATCCCGACGAGCTTCGGCCGCGCGTCGCCTTCCGCCGATGCCTTGAATTCGATGTCGGCGAGCCGGAGCTGTCCGGCGCCGCCGGACGACAGCGTCTTCCTCGTCATGGCAAGCGTAATCCGCCCTTCGTCGGGGTCGGACTCCTTCACCCATACGTTGAACGAGCGATTCATCGTTATATCTTTGGTAAGGCGGGCCGGATGGTCCCGCCGAAACAAAAAAACGCATGCGCCGACGGTGCGGCGAATGCGTGTCGTACGTCAAAAATATAACTTCGGCATCACGTACGAGTGGACGTGCTGCAGCGGATTGGCATGGTGGATAATCGTTTCGAGCCCCGCCGGAGCGTCATAGACCTGCGCGACGGCTTGTCCGCCTTCCGTAACCGTCATGCCGCCTGTGACTTCCGGCGAGGAGCTGGCGACCTTCTGCCCGTTCTCGTACAAGTCATGTCCGTTGAAAATATTTTTCTTCGTATACGCGATTTGATGGCCGTTCTCGTAGATGTCATGCCCGCCGAACACATTCGGATGCGTTGTGAGGTCCCTTCCCCCATCCATGGAGATATTCTCTCCGCCGAACACGTTCGGCTGCGTCTCCGCGACCTCGCGGCCTCCGGAATGATAAGACTTCCCGCCGAAGATGTTATCGAATGCGTGAATGATATCCGCCATCTGCTAGTTCCGCTCCGTTCCTAGGAATTTGACGCCGCCGTCTCCGCATCTTTGATTTGCCCGATCTTGTTGAACGACGCACCGTTATTCTTCAGCCGTACGCGCGTTCCCGCCTCCAGGTAGAGGCCGAACGCTCCGTTCGAATTCGCATTGTTGTCGACCGCGGCACCCGTCGTCTCGCCGCCGAAGTACATCCCGCAGCCCGCGTTCTCCCGCATCTCGTTCTTCTCCGCATGCACCGAAGCGTTGTTCAGCACGAGTAGGCCGTCGTCCTCGTTGCGCGCGCACCGATTGCCCTTGACCTTGCTCTGCGCCGCATCCTGCACCCCGATGCCCTCGTTCCGATTGGCGTTGCATTCGTTCCGCACGACTTCGACGTTCGCCCGACCGACGATGCGAATGCCGGCGCCGTTCGCCTCGCACCGATTGCCCGACACCGTCCCCGTCGCATCGCCGACATACGCGATGCCTGCGTATTCATTCCCGTCGCAGCGGTTCCCGTCCGCATCGACCCGGCCGGCGCTTGCGACCGCAATGCCGAACGACCCATTACCAAGGCATTCGTTCGAGTCAAGATGCCCGGTCGCCCGGTCGTCGAAGTAGATTCCGTATTCCTTATTCTCCTCGACCTTGTTCGCGACCCATCGCACCTGCGCCTCGTCGATCGCGCGCATGCCGATCGCGCTGCGGCGGCACCGGTTGCGCTCCGCCGTACCTTGCGCTTTCTCGTCGAACGTCACGCCGCTCAGGCGGCTCATCATATCGTTCTCCGTCAGATGCGCCTGGGCGGTGCCGGCCGCATACACCCCATGCGCATTAAACCAAATTTCGTTCCTTTCGACGACGCTCGACGCCACGCCTTCGAAGCCCACGCCCATATGGCGATTGTGCGAAATCGTATTGTCCGCGATGTGCCAGCTTCCGCTGTTGCCGTAGACGCCGTTGTCGAAGTTGTTTTCGATCCGATTGCGGGAGAGCGCGACTTCTCCGGCAGCGTAGGCGGAGACGCCGTGCCGCCCGTTCCATACGAGACGATTGCCTTCGGCGAGAATGTACCCTTCGGTTTCCCCGCCGATCCCGTCCCACACGTTGGACTCGAACAAGTTCCCGTACGCGTACGCGCCGCCGGACTTGACGGCCGCGATACCGTGCGTATTGCCGCGGAATGCATTCCCTTCGAATGTCGCGAAGCTCTCATCCGAGAGTACCGCGCCGGCCTTCGCGTTGTTCACTAGCTCATTGTACGCGAGGAACGGCTTCGCCCGGCCGCTGAGCATGACGCCGGCGCCGTTCGACCAGATTCGATTCTCCTTCAGCGTCGGCTGGCTGTCGTCGATCGCGACGATCCCGATGTCATTGCCGACGAATTCGTTGCGCTGCGCCAAGCCGTCGCTGCTTCGTACGAAGAAGATGCCGCCCTGATTGTTCGCGAACGTATTCCCGGCGATCGTCGCTTCGTTGCGGCCGTGCAGCAGAATACCGCAGCCGTTATCCTCGAATAAGGACCTGCGAACCTCCAAGCGGGCCTCGAGGTCCGCGCAGATCGCGACGCCTCGGGTCTCCTCGTAATCGATCTGGCCGTCGTCTTCTTCATCATCCGCTTCCTCGGCGCCGCGGAAGCCGCACTGGTCGACGAAGAGCGCGCCTGCGGTCGCATGCACGATACACCCTTCGAACCCGTCCAGATCGAAGCCGATGCCCGACAGTCGAAGCTCCGACGACGCGCCGCCGAGACGCAGCAGCGTCTCGAGGCGCCCCGACAGCACCGTGCGATCCGCTCCGGCGCCGCTGAGCGTCAGCGACTTGGCGATGTCCAGCGTTTCCTCGAGTCGGAAGACGCCTTCCGGCAGCGTCACAGTTCCGCCGTCCGCGGCGCCGTCAACGAACTCGCGCAGCTGCGCGCCCGATAGGCGCGGCAGACCCTCGCGAACGTCCGCTTCCGCCGAAGCGGCCGCCAGCGCTTCGCTCGACTCGACCTCGAAGCCCCGCTTCATGGCGTCTATGCGCCGCAGCACGTCATCGAGACCGTCCGGCAGGCGGCCGTCGCCGCCGAAGCGGCGTTCGATGACGGCGATCGTCGTGCCCAGCTCCCAAGCGCCGATGCGCTGCAGCATGCCGAGCAGGATCGGCGCCCAGTCGAGCTCATCCATGCGTTCGAGCGCCTGCTGCTTGGCATCCCCGTTATCGTCGATCTGCCGGTCCAGCGCCTCGACGGCGCGACGCAGCGCCTCGGCGGTCGAACCGGCGAGCTCCGCCGCTTCCTTCTCGTTGCGCATGCGCCGATCATGGAACGCTTGCTCCTCGCGATCGAGCTGCGCCGCCCGTCCGTTCAGCACTTCCGCCTGTTGGTTCAACTCGTTCTGGCGGGCCGTCAGGCGCTTCTTCTTGCCGTCCCAATCGAATAACGGCGTCCCGCCGAACATACCCGAGTTACTATACTCCTTGAATTCTTCCTCTAGCTGGCTGAATAAAGCGTTATGCGAAGCGATGTCCGACTGAAGCTTCCGCCCTTCGCGCTCCAGCGATTTCCGCTCTTCGACGAGCTTCTCGTGAACGCTCTGCATCATCCGGATTTGGCCGTTCAGCTTGACGAAGCCGTCGACATACACAGGGATAGGAAAGCACTCGCCCAGCCGGTACAGCGCCGCTTCCTTATACCCGTCCCAAGCGTCGCGGAACGCAATGGCTTCCTTCAGCTGCTCGCGGAGGCTCGCGACCGCCGCCTCGTTGTCGTGCACATAGGCATACGCCTTATCGTATTCTTCCGCTTTCGACGTGACCTCCGCCAATAGTTCTGTCAGCCAATCGTGAATCCGGGCGAACACGCGCACGAATTTCTTCCGCTCGCCCTGCGCATACACTTCGCGCTCGAGCAGCGCTTCCAGCCGGCTCCAGCGGCTTTCTTCCCAGAGCTCGCCGTCGTTCGCCGCCCGCGCCTGCGAAGCGTTGTACGCGGAGACGCCGACGAGGTGGGAGATCCGCTGGCCCGCCCGGCGCTTCACGCTCTCGAGGAAGGCGTCGAGATCCATCTCCTCCGGATCGTGTTCGTCGATTCGGTTAACGATGCCGATCGGCTTCAGGTCGTTCCGCATGTTCTGAATGCTCGACATGTCGAAGTTCGTGGCGGCTTGCGCGTACGGGAATACCCATAACACTTGATCCGCCCGATCCATGAAAAACTCCGTCGCCTGCGTGTGAAGCGGATTGTCGGCGTTCAATCCCGGCGTATCGACGATGGCGACCTTCTTGAGCACGTCAGCCGGCAGCCGCACTTCCAGATAGTTCAATACGCTCCGCAGCCGCTCTCCCTCTGCGTCGCCCTCGGCCGACAACGCATGCAGCCGTTCGGGCGGGAACGATTCTTGCGATCCGTCCGTCATGTGGCCGATCACTTCATGCTTGTCGCCGTACACTAGCATCGTTACGGCGGCTGTCGCCGGCGTGACGTCCACCTTCAGCACGTCAGCGCCGATCAGCGCGTTAATAAAGCTGCTCTTGCCGGTTTTGAACTGTCCCATCACGACGAGCAGCAACGGCTTCTCGGCGTCCGCCGCGAGCTGCTCGAGCTGACGTCTGCGTTCCTCAAGCGTCTGGACCCCGTCCAGCATGACGCGGATGCGCCGCAGCGATTCGGCGACGAGATGCGTCGGCAGCTCGCTGGAGAGGTGCAGCGGCAGCTCGCTCGGGACCGCAGGCTGCACCTTCTCTATATATGCGGCGTCCTTGCGCTGCACGTTCACGCGATCGGAAGGCTTCTGTACGCTTGCGCTCCGATCCGAGGCGGACCCCTGCGCTTTCTCGGCCTTCGTCCCGTTCCCGACCGCGCGGACCGCGACGACGACAACGGCGACGGCGACGGCGATCAGCGCGACGACAATGACAATAGCGATTGTCGGCACGGCGTCAACCTCCGATCCGCGCGGCGAGCGACTGCGGCTGTATCCGGATGTCGTCCAGCTCTCGCATCCACCCGTCCAGCCGTTCGACGAAGCTCTCCAGCCGCGCCTTGCTCGCTTCCAAGCTTGCGGAAGCGTCGCGCCGCGCCGCCGCTTCCCGCTCGAGCGAGGCGTGAACGAAGTTTACGAGCTCCTCATACCGGGCGTAGGCGGCTTCTTCCACGTCCCGCACCATGCTCTCGAGCTGCAGGTCAAGCTCGTTGCGGAAGCTGAGGCACACCTGCCGGAGCGCCTCGTTCAGCTCCGGCATCAGCTTCTGCTTGATCCGGTCGAGGTCTTGCTTCAACATCATGGATTGCAGGACGGGGAAGCCCGCCATGCTGACGAGCGGGAGCAGGACGATGCCTCCCATCAGCGCCGCCACAACGCCGACGCCGCCTGCGATAAACCCGGCTTTCATTTGGGTGCCCGTTAGATTTTCCGTCATGACGTTCAACGCTCCCGCCTCCGCCGTCGTCTCGCCCCGGCGCTTCACCGCCAAGCGGGCGATATTCGCGTTGAACTCCGTCGCGAGGCCGACCGCCAGCTCATGCTCCAGCATGGACATCAGTTTATGGATCGCCGGCATATACTGTTCGACCCACTGCTTCATACGCCGCTTCACCGTCATCGGAAGCTGCTGCTCGACGTAATCCTTCAGCCCGGTGCCGGTGTAGCCCATGACGCTAAGACGTACATCCTCCGCCAAATTCGATTCGAAATGCGCGAACGACTTGTGCACGATCGTCTTCATTTCGACGGCGCGATCCGCCACATAAGCGGCCATCTGCAGTCGAATCGTCTCGTGCTTGCGCTTCACGTCTCGGATGCCGGCCAACGCATGTCCGACGTCTTCGAGGCCCTGACGCTTAATGGCTATCACCTGCGCGGCTTCGACGCGAACCCCCGCGAGGTGATCGTGCAGTCGCGCCTTGTACCGCTCCAGCTTCGCATCCGATTGCCGGCCGCGCTCCACCAGCTCTTCGACCGCCTCCGTCACCGCGTGGAAGCCCGCGGCGGCTTCGCCTTCGGCATCCTGCTCGACCCGCGCCCGCAACGCTTCGCGAGCGGAGAACGGCACGACGCGCGGAGGGACGCCGAGCACCTGCTTCAAGCGAAGCTCGATATGGCGCAGCAAGCCGTCCTGTTCGTCCTCGTCGACCTGATCGAAGAAATTCGCGATGAAGACGATGCGGTCCAACCCGTCCTTCAGAATCGTATCCGTCAGAAACTCCGCTTCCGAACGCTTCACCGGCGCGGTAGCGTCCAGCATAAACAAGACCGCATCCGCGCGGGGGACGAACTCGTACGTCACGTCCATCCGCTGTTTGTTGAGATCGTTCACCCCCGGAGTATCGACGATTACGCCCCGTTCCCCGAGCATCGGCGCAGACAGCTGCACCTTCACATACTTCACGGACGAGAGATCCTCGTCCCCGTCCGCCGTGAACCGGCGCAGCCCCTCGGGCCGCAGCTCCGCCTCTTCGACGCTGCCGTCCTGCCGGTAGACGCTATATTTTCGTTCTGTTCCGTGGAAAATGGCATTGATCGTCGCGGTCGTAGGCGTGACGTCGACGGGCAGCACCTCTTCGCCGAGCAGGGCGTTCACGAACGTCGACTTCCCCCGCTTGAACTCGCCCAAGACGACAATCATATGAAAGTCCGCTTCTATGTCGTCTTGCAGCAGACGCACCTTCGCTCCCTGCGCGGAATCCGGCAGCATCGCCTCGATCCGCGCCGCCGCTTCGCCGGCGATACCGCTCAGCCGGCGCTTCGCTTCATTATAATCGTACATGTCGTCTCCCCCGCGCTGTTCTTCCGTTCATCCGTTCGTCGACCGCAGCTCGTTCGCCGTCTCCTGCAGCAGACGTGCGCTATCCTCCAATGCCGCCTGGTAAGAGGCCAGCTCCCGCTTGCGGGCTTCGACAACGCTCGCTTCCTTCGCCCGCTCCGCTTCGATTCCGGCGAGCCGCGCCGCGATCGAGTCGAGCTTCAGCCGAATCTCGTCCCGGAACGCCGCTTCCGCCCGGTCCGTAAGGTCATCCCACTGCTTCCCGTAGGACGCGACCGCCGCGGGAATACCGTCCCGGTACCGCTTCTCGATCTGTACTCTTGCCTCGCCAAGCACGCGCTCCCGCATCTTGTTCTGGAAATACGTATACAAGAACGAACCGCCGAAGAAGAGCGCCGGCAGCGCGAACGGAATCGCGATGTGAAACCCGGCGATCAATCCGAACAAGCCGAGCGAGCCGAGGCCGGTCTTCACGACGACCTCGCCTTCGTCATAGCTGACTTGCAGCTCGCCGTCGCCGGCTTGCGTCGAAGCCTGCAGCGACAACGATTCGACGATCTTCGCTTCGATCGCGTCCCATTCGTACTGCAGCTTCCGGTTCGCTCGCTGGAACTCTTCCTCCAGAATGGCGGTCTGACGCTGTCGAAGCCGATCCTGCAGCGAAGTCTGCAGCGGGGCGACCGTGCCCTCCACCGCGCGGGCGATCTCGTTCTTCTCGAGCGCGCCTTGATAATTCGTCACCGTTCGCACCGCGCTGTTCGCGATATCGTGCAGGCCGTTCGCCAGTTCCTCGCGCATCCCTTGCCCGGCGGCCGTCAGGTTCGTCCGAAAGCTCCGCAGCGTCTCGTCGCTCGCGCGACGGGCCCGCTCCAGCTCGGCGCGAACGAGCGCCAGCCGCTTCTCGAGCTCGTCGACGCCGAGCGTCATGGTGCCGAGCAACAGCCGAATATGGTTCGCTTGCAGCTCCGCGGCCATCCGAACGCCCCGATCCGCAGGCTTGAGCAGCTTGATCGGACCTTGATCGCGGGCAAGGAACGTCGCTAGCGCCTCTTCGAACTCCGGATACCCCGTCTGCTCCAGCGGCGCCGCTTCCCCCTTGACGTTCTCCCCCCGCAGGCGGCGCTTCGCCGCAAGCGCCTGCTTCGCCGACAGCAGGAAGAGGCGCGGCTCGGGCACGATGTTACGAATATGCTCGTCGATATAAGCCATGACCTTGACGCGATCGGCTTCCGTCTTAAGCGCATCCTTGAAGTTCACGACGAAGAACATCTTCTTGATGTCGGACGCGATGATGCGGTCGCGGATGAAGTGCATCTCCGTCTCCGCCAGCGGCATCCGGCCGGATAAGACAATAATCGCCGCATCCGACTGCGGAATGAAGCGGTATGTAATCTCCTCCCGCGCCGCATCCAGATCGTTCGTTCCCGGCGTGTCGACGATCTCGACCCCGTGCCCGCACAGCTCGGTCGGGTACCCGATCTCGGCGTACGCGATTTCCGCAATCCGCTCCAAGCGTTCGTCCCGCAGCGCGAGCGCGCGATCGTCGCCTTCCTCCGCTTCCTCCGGCGCGACGATCGCTTGGAACGCCGTCTCGTCGACCCGCTCCGGCGCTCGTCCTGCTTCGCGGTACATCAGCAGATAATCCGGCTGATCCGCATAGACGATCTTATTTAGAATCGTTGTCGTCGGCACCGGCGAGGACGGGAGAATGCGTCTCCCCAACAGCGCGTTAATGAACGTCGACTTGCCTCGGGAGAATTCCCCGACGACAACGACCTTGAACCGCTCCTGCCGCACATCCTCGATCGTGTCGTTCAACGCCTCCGCGACCGCCGGCACCCGCAGCGCCTCGGCGACGCCTTGTATTCGGCTTAGCGCTTGCACGATACGCTCCCGCTTCTGTCTATATTGCAATAACTGCTGTCCCGACATGACGTTTCGATCCCCTTGCTTCTGGTTTCACCCCAAATCATTCTACAGGATTTTACATATTCCTCTATAATTTGAGACGATTATAATATACTTGCATTTTCTCATCCGACAATGTTCCCAGGACTCTAGCACGATTCGGCAAGCGCTTTGAGGTCATTGAACGATCGTCCGCGTCTGATGATCCAAGCGCTTCCGATTCTTCGATGCGCGCCTTCCCCCTCTACGCCAACACCACGCTCGCATGGTGCACAAGCGTATACCGCAGCCCGTCGCGCAGCTTGCGCTCCGCCCGATTGCCCGTCGCGACCGTATCGACGATCTCCTCCCAATACGGGATGTCGCGATGCAGCCGCGAGAAGATCTGCCGCACGTACACCGCGCTGACCGGGTTGCCCCGCGACGTCGCGGGCAGCCCTTCGGCGATGTCCCCGCCTTGGATGTACCCGCCGGCCTCGAACAGCCGCCGCAGCACGCAGAAGCTCAGCTTGTCCAGCGTCACCGGCCGGCTCCTCCCGTACTGCAGCTGGTACCCCTCTTCCTCCGCGCACAGCAGCACCTCGTCCGGCCCCGCATACAACCGAAGCTCCTCGTATTGATGCTTCGACAGGAACGCCGTCCCGCCTTCCGCCGTCGTCTTCACGAACACATGACGGTCGAGCATCCGCTCGCTCTCCACCAACATCTGCTCCTCGTACCGCTCCACGACGCCCAGGTCGTATTCCGCGTGCTCGTTCCCGTTCAAGAACGCGATCTCCCGCATCGCCTCTCTCGCGACCAGCACCCCGCAATTGACCAGAAAGATGTTCGCGATATACGCCTGTTGGTCGTTCAGCGCCAACGCCAACGTCGGCGTCAGCGCCCGATGGAAGTGCAGCCCCGCCTCCGCATACGCCTTCCGCTTATACAGCAGATGCGCATACCGGTAATTCGCGATCGGATGGTCGTCTTGCAAATCCAGCGCTTGCCTCAGACATTGCATCGCGATCTCCGGATTCGGCGGGGCGCTTACGCCCATCTTGAAGCTCTCCCCATGCTGCACATAGAGAGAAATCAGCTGCTTCCGGCATCGCTCCGCTTCCGCCCGATCGCGCCGCGCCAACGCTTCCTTCCTCCGCTGCCTCCACACCCTCGCCTCTTCCGAGGGAACGAACGACTCCTCTTGCTCCTCTTCCTCGAACACCGCTCCCGCAGCTCCTCTCCGTCAGCGTGACAGCCAGTTACGCTCGCTCTTGTACCCTATACACATCACATGAAGAAAAGGGGCACATCCACCATGCATCCAAACCCGACACTCCTCACCCGTTACGGCTTCCTCGCTTCCGACCTGAACAAGGCGACGCCCGCCGGCCGACTGCTCGAATGCGCGCTTCGCAACGCAGGCACCGACGTTGAAGGCATTACTCATCTCTCGGAAAATGCCTGGCAGCTCGCCCTCCGCGCCGCCCGCCAACAAGTCGACGGCCCCGGGGGCGAGGCGCTCATCGACCCGCGCCGCGCGCCGCTGCCGATGGCGAACCTCGACCTGCGCATCATGGGCGTCGTCCGCTGGATGAACGCGCTCGGCCTCCCGACGCGCGCCTCCTGCGACGGCCACGGCGAACGCGCGCCGCACGTTCAACTCGCGTCCTATCCGACGCCGCAGCAGAAGCACCTGCTCCAGATCATCACGCCGGAAGGCATGTCCGTGCGCGTGCAAGGCCGGACCGTCCGCTGGGAGATGGATCTCTCGCAGCCCGACCGTCTCCTAGAGCTCGCAGAACGACTATACAGCGCCTCCGTCGAGCCTGCGTCCCTCCTCCGCTACGAAGCCGACCGGTTCGCGGAAGGGCTGATCGAGCTGCTGCACATTCCCGGCGTCAGCTACGAGGAAGAGCGCATCCGCCGCGTCGTCCTCTCGAAGCTTCGCCCGCTCGCAGACGACGTCTTCGTCGACCGCGCCGGGAACGTCTGCGCTACCCTCCTTTGCGGCGAAGGTCCGACCGTACTGCTCTCGGCGCACATGGACATCTACAGCGAGCTCGAGCCGGATCGGTCCATCCTGCGGAACGGGACCGTCCTCTCCAGCTCGCGCGGCATCCTCGGCGCCGACGATCGCGCCGGCATCGCGGCGGTCCTCGAGGTGTGCCGCCGCGTCCACCGGACGAGCTTCCACGGCACGCTGAAGCTCGCCTTCACCGTCCGGGAGGAAGTCGGACTGCTGGGCGCCCAAGCGCTCGACCGCGAGTGGCTCGAAGACGTGAAAGGCGCGATCGTCGTCGACCGCCGCGGCACCCGCGACATCGTCACCTCCTGCGGCGGCGCCATCCCGTTCTGCTCCGAAGCGTACGGTGCGATCTTCGAAGCGGCCGGCGCCCTCGCCGGCATGTCCGACTGGCGCGTCACGCCCGGCGGCTCCAGCGACGCCATGATTCTGTCCACGGACTTCGGCATCCCGTCCGTAAATCTCTCGGCCGGCTACCGCCGCGAGCACACGCCTGACGAAACCGTCGACTACCTTGCGACGTACCAGACGGCGAAGCTGATCGAGTGCGTGCTGCATCGGAATCTCATCCGATAACGCGCCGAAGCGCGAACGCCGACTATTCCGCTTCCAGGTACTCGTAGGCGGGATCCATATCCACGATAATGGTGTGAGCGAGCTCGCGAACGCTGCCCAAGAGCTTGTCCAACGCAGGCAGACTGGCATAGATCGACTCCAAGAACAGGCCTTCGTCGATGCGGGCCTCTTCCCCGTTCGCGAGCTCGGCGAACGCCTCCAGGACCGGCGCATTCGTGTAAAACATCCGCGGGAACACGTAGCACTCGCGCAAATCCGCGTAACTCGTAAGCGCGTCGATCGTCTGTTGGATATCCTCGTTCGCCGCGGACAGCGGCATGGGTTTCCTTTCCATATGCAAGGGCTTGACGATCTTGAAGCTCAAGATGATCGCCGCATGCTTCGTCATCGCCAGCGTCTCTCCCGCCGCGACCTTCATCTCATGGAGAAGATCGATCATCTTGTTCGTCCGCCGCTTCGCGCTGCCCGGGATCGGAAGCCGAATCGCGTCCATATCTCGTCTAAGCGCGCTTAGCTGGCCGGCGATTCGCTGCACGACGTCGATGAACTCGTCGAAGTTCGAATCCAACACGTTCGCATACTCGTCTAGATCCGTACCGCTGATGGACGCCGGCCATGTCAGAGACTCTAGATTGATCTTCGGATCGATCGATCGAATATGATCGAGGAATTGCCCCCATGAGCCGTATTTCTCGATATAATCTTTCATTTTGTATTTCCCGTGCATCTGAATTTCCGAAATCGTCGGTACGCGCCCCAAGAACTGAATCAGCTGGAAGAAGTCGTCCACGACCGGCGCCGTATTGATGAGATGAGGATTCAGCAGCGCGATCGTATCTACCGCCTGTTGATCGAAGTTCACCTCGCAGCCGTTATCGTAGTAATACACCGGCTTCTTCTTTAAATTTTCCAAGCTTAAGTCGATGCCGCTCGCTTCGCCGATATAGTCGATGATCTTATCCGCATTCAGATAGTTGCCGATGAAGTCGAGCACCTTCACGCCTTGCTTCCCTGCATTCAGTCGAAGCCCGCGACCCAGCTGCTGGGTGAATATAATTTTCGATTCCGTCGGCCTTAGGAACAATAACGTCTCCACTTCGGGGAAGTCGATGCCCTCGTTGAAGATGTCGCGCACGAAGACGACCTGGGAGTCGCCTCTGCGGAAGTCTTCGATCAGCCGATTCCGGTATTCTTGCGACATCCCCGAATGGATCGCGACGGCCCGGATGCCGCGATCGCGGAAGTGCTCGGCCGCGCGGACCGTATGCTCGATGGAGACGCAAAATCCGATCGCCTTCGAATGCGGCGCGACCTCCATGAACTTGCGAATAATCGAATCGTCGCGCCGCTGAATCACAAGCTTCTTATTCAGATCGACGAGATCGTACCGAAAGCCGTTGTGCTTAATGTCCGAGTAGTCGATATCGTCGTAGTATGCGTAATAGTGGAAGGGGCTTAGGAATCCCCTGTCGATCGCCTCGCGTTGGGTAATCTGGTAGATCAAGTTATTATCTACGATCGCTAGAATCGACTTATTATCCGTACGATTCGGGGTCGCCGTCAGACCCAATAGAAACTTCGGCGTGAAATACTTGATCACTCGAACATAGTTCTGCGTCGCGCCATGATGGAATTCGTCTACGATAATGTACTGAAACTCGTCCGGTCGGAAGCTCTCCAAGCGCGTCCGGAGCGTATGAATATTCGCGAAGACGATGTCGCACTCCGCTTCCTTCGTATATCCGTTGTAGAGACCTAAGGTCGCATCCGGGAAAATGGCCCGGAACGCCTTCTTCGCCTGTTCCAATATCGAATTGTTATGTACGATGAACAATACTTTGCCCCCGACCGCTTTCGCATCGAAAGCCGAGAGGAACGTCTTCCCGAGACCGGTTGCCATGACGACGAGCCCTCTCTTCATCCCGGCCGCTCGCGCGTTTCGTAACCGCTCCAGTACCTCTTCTTGCACCACATGAGGACGAATCGTCTGGCGGGATAACGACGGATGCAGCTCGGGATCGCCGACCGCCGAGCGGCGTAGAATGTCCCGGCATCGCTCGGTATCGTTGTTGACCTGCCTCCAGGAGAATCGGATCACCTTCCATCCGGCCAAGATCAGCTCGTTCTGCCGCGTCAGGTCGTCCGAAAACTTGGCTTCCGTCACCTGACCTTCCGCGTGATAGGTGTATCCGTCCAGTTCGATCGCAAGCTTGGATTGCTTCGTAATGATCGCGAAGTCGATGCGACGCCGCTTCCCTTCCGAATCCTCGAACGGGTATTGCGGATGAATGTATTCCTCCGCCTTGATCGACAGCGTCGGCAAGATGACTTGCTGCAGCAATACCTTCTCGGGCTCCGAGCATAACGTAATATCCATGAAGTCACCTGTTTATGTAGAATTGTGTCGTCAGACCTAGTTCAATATTATCATAAAAATATACTAGAAAGAGAGGAATGAATTCCCATCCGTTATCGCCGCTGACCGCAGACTGTCACGGAGCAATTGTACGGTCTATATCTCATACAATAAGGACAAACATTCGTATTTCTTGAAGCATTCTGATTTACTTAATGGTTGCGTTCGCTTCATTAGTTGTGTCGATCATGAACTCGTCTAAACGGAAAATGACCGCCCACCCTGACATGGTCGCGGTCTATTTCCCTTCAGTAGTACAAGCCAACCGCCTTTACCCCTCAGCGCTGAGATACCTGCAACGGAAAATCCCTCGGACTCGCTTGACACCGTCCGTTAGGAAGGACTCCCGGCGAGTTCGGATATGATATTTTCCAAATCCATACGGGTATCGGACATGTTCCCGATTCTCACCGTTCTCGTTAGAATTCTCTTCCCCGGGAACGCCGGTAAACTCCAATTCTTCGCCTTGCCATCCTCTTCCGTTCTCGGGTAGAGCAACACGGCATGCGCAGCCTCATGGTACCCGGTCACATAGGCATATAGCTGATAGATATCGTCCTCCTTCCGCCGCGCGGACCGCTTCCACTTCGTGTCCATGATCGTCGTCCAGATTTCGCGGCCGTCGCTCGTCTTGCGACCTAGGACAATATCCGGCTTCAACTGGAGGTTGTCATGTCCCGTATCCTCGTTCTTTAGGAGCTTCACCTCTTCGTGCTGGAGTCGGACAACAAGCTCGTCGCCGGCCGCGATCTGCCGCAGCACAAGCCCGATGTACCGTTCGTACAACAGACTCGCGTCGAAGAGGAAGGAGAGACAATCCTCCTGAGCTCCCCTTTGCAATAGCGACAGCCGGGACAGGATGAGCTTCGCCAGGCGGAACGCCGGTTCGAATCTCGAATGAAGTCGATCGAAGCGGACGGCGGCCAATACGGACGGCATGTCGAAGACATCGCTGACATCTTCGTAATAGATGAGCAGCTGTTGCAGCTTCTTGCGAACGAAGCTGTCTCGCGCCTTCCTCTGTAAAACCAACATAGCTTTATATAGTACCTGATTCAGAGGAATATCCGATGTACGCTCATCGTAGGCGCAGTACACCCTAGTCTTATCCGCCGCATTCCGACGCAGGTGCGCGGAAAGCATAACCCTCCCGCGCAAGCGGTACGAGTTTTCCTCCTCCCTTACATACCCGGACGGGACGCCGCGCTTTAGTTGCTCTTCCAGCTCCGCGCAGTAAGCGGCGGCTACCCATGTCAATAGATCCATTCGAGCGACTTGCATGTCGGATCGCGTCGCGAAGGTCCGATACGGCACATAACCGCAGAAGGAGAGCATGTTTTGAATCGCCGCCATTCCCTCTTCCTCGAGTTCCAGCTTCGGAACGATGTCGATTTGCACTCGGGACAGTCGGATCGTTCCGACGACATTGATGAACCGCACCCGGTTGAAGCCGAGCTCCCAATATTCCGCCTTCGGGTACGCGGCGGAAAGATACCGAATCAGCTCCTTTAAATCTTGTTCGGCGAAATCCCCCTCCGGACGAGCCTCCAGCCAGTCGAACGCTTCACGAACGACGATTACGTTCCCGTTATTCATAAATCGACCGCAGGTCCTCGATCGTCAGCTGCGTCTTCGTCTTGTATTGCACCGACTCCGTAAGCCCGGCGACGTCGGCCCCCTTGAACAATTTTCCGATCGGCTGGCTCTGCTTGTATACGATATAAGGCTCTCCCGCATGCTTCCCGACCCCTCCCAACACCAACCCGATCTTCTCCCAGTCGTCATAGAAGTATTCTTGAAGCAACGGAATCACCTTCCTTAGGAATACCTCCGCAACGTCCCCCACGGTTTGGTTGCCTAAGAAGAACGCGTGCCCGATCGTATGATCCCGGTCATACAGCGCTTCGATTCGTTGATTCATCGTATCCAGCAGCTGATCCAACTGCAATTCCATCGGCGCGCTGGAGAGCAAGGTAGAGTCCGGCATCATCTCTACGAAGGAAAACCGGCGCCGAAGCGCCGTATCCAGCAGCGCGATCGAACGGTCGGCCGTGTTCATCGTACCGATGAGATACAAGTTCGGCGGAAGCGCGAACCGTTCGCCGGAATACGGCAGCGTCACAATCGTCTCGTTGTCCTCATTGAGGCGCTTGTCGTGCTCGAGCAGCGTAATGAGTTCTCCGAAAATCTTCGACACGTTCCCGCGATTGATTTCATCCATGACGATCACGTATCGTTCCGCTCTCGCGAAGTCGAACGGTACATTGCTTTGCAGCGCCGATAATACTTGCGCTTTCCGCTCGTCGTAGGGAAGATTCCCGATCCCTCTCAGGTGCTTCGGCAGCCCTTGATATACCGCCTCGATCGCCGCACGCTTCAGCAGCCCGTCCTTCACCGCGAAGCCCCCGGCACCGTCCGACTTCAACCCCTCGATGAGATCCTCGTAGGCGTAGGAAGGATGAACGGTGGTGAAGCAGATCTGCCCCCGATTGGTGTATTGACGGAACGCATCCTTCATCAACGGTCGATTGTCGAGGGCCTTAAGCTCCCTATACCGTTCCATATCCAGAATACGCAGCGAAAAGTCGACGACATGGTACGTCTTCCCCGTTCCCGGCGGACCGTATAGAATGATGTTCCTCTCCCCGAACGGAACGGGCTCTGCCGCATCGGCACCAGCTTCCCCGTCTTCTCCCGGCGCTGAAATCGCGTCATCGTCGAGATGTTTTCCGAAGATCCGCTGGATGAGATCGGCTTTCGAAGCATTTTCGATCGTCTTACGTAAGTACCCTAATCCCTCATGCTCTTCTTCTTCTTGGTCTATCCATTCTACCGGCAGCGTATGTCCCAGCTCGGGATCGTAGCGGTAGCCGTCGCTCGGATCCTCTTTAATCATGCCGATCGCGCTAACCTTCAACATGGAGATTTGCTTGTTCTTCACGTAGGTAGACTTCAACGCGACGTAATCGCCTTGGCGCATGCGGAAGAAGGAGTGCAGCGCTCGCTTTTCTTTACTCTCCGTCGCCACCTCTTCGATTTTCTTCTCCAAATCCTCCTGCGCCATGTCCACATCGTTCGTGAAGTCATAGTCTCCTAGGAAATCCGTCCCGATGACGCCTCGTTCCAAGAAGCTCTTAATTACGGAGTTGCTGCCTCCGTATGTATATCCGATTAACCAATATCCCTTCTTGCTCTCTACTTGATACACCCGCCACAGAAATCTCCCAATGACTGTATGATCCCAAGAGGCGAAAGGCTCTTGCGCCTGCAGCACTTTCAGGATGGCGACATTGATCTGAACGGTGGAGACCTCCTTCAGCCCCATCGTCTTATCGATCCCAAGGTCTTCCGCGATTTGAACCAGGACGGCCCGCGAGTAAATATTGAAGAATCGCTCCGGGATGTAGATGTTCAGGATTTTCAGCAACACCATATCCCAAAGCGAACCGCCGGTTGGAATGTCCTCGATCCTGCCTTCTTTGGCGGCAGTGATTGCGTCCAGAATGTATTTCTTCAAGTTTTCGAATTCCTGTTGCAGGGTCTCTCCCTCGAGTAACACCTTCTTATTCCCGTAGCCGCGATAATACTTCCCGTCTTTCGCGCAGTAGATGCCGAACTTCGAGGAATTCCCGCCGCCGATCCCGGACAGGATCTTCTTCCGTTCCAACCAATAGATGAACGTATCCTTGGAATGAATACTTGCATATTCCTGAATGGTCATACGGTGTAAGCTTTCCAACGGGAAACGCTCGACGAACTGTTCCCGTCCCTGGATGAGCGCTTCCACCCTAGCGGCGGGGGAAACGTATTCTTTCGCTTTCTCTAGCAATTGCATGGATATCGGCATTATGTTCAGCTCCGTCTGGATGATGGTATAGAACGATGAATCCCTTAGGTCGATCATCTTCCCATTATACAGTAACTTCTTGGAAGGCCGCCCGTTTCTGAAACCCGATTAGCGCTGTCCTGCCGCAATTGTAAAAAAAGCTCCCGACAATCGTTTGTCACGGAGCATGTTTTTCAGCTTGTTTGCTCCCATTTGTGGAGACGGTTTTCCAAGGCTTCGTCTGAAACTTACCGAATGCTTTTGGCGTCTAGAGGAGGAAGGTCCGTCACCAAATAATTGGAATTGAATCAACCCTACTATCTAAACAATCAAAATCAAGCAACCCGGTTTCGCATTCGAATCAATGGCGACCGAATCGCCCAGGACATCTTCGATGGAATGGAATCACTATTAAATATACGCCCCGGAGTGTGTTCGGTCATGAATTCGGTCATGCGCTTCATCTGGGGGATCTCTCGTCCGGGACCGCTTTAATGAATGGCAATCGGAACCGAGAATCGATCTATACTCCTCAATCCGATGATGTTAACGGTGTGAATGCTTACTGGTAAGCACTTAGAAGGGGGCGTGCTCAATCATGTTGGATAAGAGATTCGTAAGTAAATCGCTAACCGGCATTCTAATGGCAGCAAGTCTCGTATTGAGTTTGTCGGCCTGCGGCTTCGTCGAGCAGGAGCGCATTATCAGCTACCCCGATTACAAACAGTACACTAGTGCGAAGGAAGCGGTCAGGGATGCGGATATCATTGTGGTGGGAAAGGTACACACCGTTCACCCTCCGCGGGAGTGGAATATTAACTTGAATAAGTCCGCCGAACCGGTAAACGAAGTATACACGCTTTCTGATATTGAAGTGATTCATACTGTGAAAGGCCCTCCGCCAGGAGCGTCCATCACCATCAAACAAGCCGGCGGAAGCTACGAAGGTGTCATTTACGAAGAAGAGGGAATGCAGTTTGTCGAAGCCGGGAGGACATACCTACTTTTCCTTGACAGCTTCGACGATAGAGCACCCGGTGAACCGTATACTCTCATTAACCCTGCGCAAGGGATGCTTGAAGTGAACAACGATGTCATAGCGACTCAAGGCAAGGCAGCCTATATCCAGAACGGTACCCCTGTAGCACAGATTGTACAAGAACTAAGGGGGATTAACGAAGCCTTGCCCCCTAAGAGAACTAACGTGGATAAAGATTTAATAGATAAGTATCTTAACAAACCCGATTAAACGAAACTTATTCTTAGCGAAGTAGTGTAAGAAAACGTCAAAGCCTGCATCGACACTATAACGCCAAACACCGAACAATCTCTTCGTGGACCGGTCGGTGTTTGGCGTTTTTCCATTCATACGGGAGAAATTCTCCCCGTGCAGTGCGACTTCCGCTCCGACAGCGGAGCCCCCGTCCCACCCCCAACTATCCACCGCCGGAATATCGACATTCTCATTGAACAAGTACACCGAGAAAATGACCCCAGAAGAACTACAGGACGAGCTCGCGGATGTACTAATCTACGCCTTGACCCTTGCACACGATCTCGACATCGACGTTGAATCGGCCATCAGAAATAAAATGAAAAAGAACGAAGCGAAATACCCTACCGACAAATCTCGAGGATCCTCCAAGAAATATTCCGAGTTAGAAAACTAAGGAGGACCGGCACTATGATCATTTATGAAGCGACGAAAAAACAATTCATGGAGCACGTTACTGAGGACAGCATCGCAGTAAAGATATACGAAGCCTATGTACAGAAAATCGGTCGTACCTCCAAGAACGAGATCAACGCGTGGAATAACTCCATGAATTACATGTACAAGGTGTTGAACTCTACGGAAATTCCTGACGACATTCCCGTCGCTATTGAATACAAGATCCCATCAACTTCGAGACGAATCGACTTCATCCTGTCGGGCTTCAACGAACGCGGAGAATCCGCTGTCGTCATCATCGAGCTTAAACAATGGTCGGAGATGAATCTCGTCGAAGAAGAGGACGGCATTGTCCAGACTGTCTTTAACCGAACCCTTGCAAAGACGACTCATCCTTCCTATCAAGCCTGGTCGTATGCGAGAATCATCTCGGATTATAACGAGTCCGTCCAGGAGGGTTCCGTCTCCCTTTTCCCATGCGCCTACTTACATAACTACATCCGAACGCCTAACGATCCGCTTACGAACGATGTGTACAAGCCTTATCTCGAGCAAGCCCCTGTTTTCACCAAGGGTGACGCACTGCGCTTACGAGGATTTATCTCGACATACATCAAACGTTCGGACCAACGGAAAGCACTGTATCTCATTGAAAACGGAAAAATCAAACCGTCGAAATCGCTTCAAGAATCTCTAACCCAAATGCTTGAAGGTAACGAAGAGTTTGTCATGATCGAGGAGCAAAAGGTCGCTTACGAGGCCGCGATACGCATGGCAAAGAAAGCGCAAGAAACCGGTAAGAAACAGGTCTTGATCATCGAGGGCGGACCGGGGACCGGGAAATCCGTGTTAGCCGTGAATTTATTGGTTCGTTTTACATCGATGGAGCTCGTCAGTCAGTACGTTACAAAAAACAGCGCCCCAAGGGAGGTGTATGCAAAGAAGCTCCAGAAGAAATTCAAAAAATCCTTCATTAGCAACATGTTTAAGGGATCGGGCGTGTACTATGAGGCGCTGCCGAATGAATTCGACACCCTGCTCGTCGACGAAGCGCATCGGCTGAATGAGAAGTCGGGAATGTTCAAGAACAAAGGCGAAAACCAAATCATGGAGATCATCCGTGCGGCGAAGTTCTCAGTTTTCTTCATCGATGAATATCAACGCGTCTCCCTTTCCGATAATGGCAGCAAGGAAGAGATTCGCCGATTCGCCGGCATGTACGATGCGGAGATTGAAGAAATCCCGCTTGCGTCCCAGTTCCGATGCAACGGGTCCGACGGCTTCCTGGCATGGGTGGACGACGTGTTGGACATTCGGGAGACGGCCAACGCCGACGGCATTGACTTCGAATACGATCTTCAACTGTTTGACGAGCCGAACGAACTGCGTCGTGCCATTACTGAGAAAAATCGCATTAACAATAAAGCTCGTATCGTTGCAGGCTACTGTTGGGACTGGGTTACCGAAAGTAAAAACAACGTCAATTCTTTCGATATTATTATCGACGACTTCAAGATGAGCTGGAATCTTGGCAACACAACTACGTGGGCGATCGATTCCGATTCCATCGACCAAGCGGGCTGTATCCATACCTCGCAAGGACTAGAGTTCGACTACGTAGGTGTCATTATTGGGGCTGATCTCCGTTACGAAGACGGTCGAATCGTGACTGACCCATTCCGAAGGGCCAGGACCGATAAGTCGCTGTCCGGTTTCAAAGCCTTGTACAAGAAAGATTCGAAAGAAGCGCTGAAGCAAGCCGAACAGATTATTAAGAACACTTATCGCACGCTTCTCACCCGCGGACTCAAGGGCTGTTATATATATTGCGTCGATCCTGGGCTGCAGGATTACCTGCGTAAGAGAATAGGAAGAATGTCTGCATTTCTGTACGAGAGAACTATGGATCTGCAATTGCCGGTTGCCGCGGAATCTCGGGGCGTCTATGAGGTGAATAGGAATGCTGAGTAATTAATCTGGCGGATCGAGTGTGTTGCAACAGGGATCAAGGAAGAGAACAAACATTCGCATCCATCGATATATTTTGGTATACTGAAAGAGGTACAAGCTTGGCTTGTAAACGGCGGTCGGCTAATCTCCCGGAAGGGAGGTGATGCCCGTGGACGTATTCGAATCACTATACTTAATGATAGCCTTCGCTACATTGGTAGTGTTGATCCTGAACTCGTCGCAACGGAAATAGACCGCCCCCCTGACAAGGTCGCGGTCTATTTCTGCGTCATATTAGGGAACAAGCCAACCGCCTTTACAGCGGGTGCTGTGCCACTGGGAGCCGTTGCCGCGGCTCCCTTTCGATTAGTTTAATCATACCTCAGCACTATAATACCTGCAACAAGAAATCGCTACTTACCCGCCCGCCGCTCACGCCCGCTTCGCCGAAATACGACGCCAGGAAATTCGCTTGTCGAATCGAAGAACAGAACCCGATCGTCCGCGTCTGCTTATGCCGCTCCCACGCGCATTAAATCTGCTCCGCCTTCGACGCCGCCAGCTGCTCCTCGTCGTCATGCGACCCGAGCCACCGAAATCTGCGAATAGTCCGTCTCATCGTACGCTCCCCCGCCGAATCGCCTCCAAAAAATAAATCTGATACGCCACATTCCCGCCGTATATCGCATACACATCCTTGTCGTCCATCCAGTCCGGCGTCGCATCAAATTTTCATCAATTTCTAATATGCTTCTAACGAAAAAACCACAATACGGAACTTGCCGCATTGTGGTCTTACTTATTTTGACGCTGATGTCGGATAGCTTCGATGAATCAAGTCAGTCTTGTCCTATCTCAACCGCATTAATAAGATCGTCGGTTGAATAGAGCGTCCCCTCGGCAATGTCCCGCTTAGCTTGAATAATTACCTGACTTCCACAGTGCTCTCCCGTGTTTGGTTTCTTTTCTCCTGTTAGCAATGCGCGGTCAGATCAATCCTGATTTTTGAAGCAGTTTTCGGATCATAACCGCTGCTTCCGCTCTTGAAATAGTAGCTTTGGGCGCAAGGGTTGTGCTGCTTCTACCTGTAATAATCCCCGCCTCTATCGCATCACTAACACTGGCCTTAGCCCACTCTGAAACTGTATCTCCATCCGTGAATGGTGTAAGCATGGCTGCTGATTCTTTAGCGGAGAGTTTGGACTTCAGATCGGTTAGTACCATGGCTTGAGCAATGATCTTCATGGCCTGTTCCCGAGTAATGGGATCCGTCGGTCTGAAGGTTCCATCTTCAAACCCGTCAATAAGATTATATTGTTGTGAGGTTTGAATAACCCCGCTGAACCAATCCGTGGCGTTCACATCGCTAAATGAAGGAACGCCGCTAGCTGATGGCAAGCCTAATCCACGAACCATAATGGCTGCGAACTCTGCGCGTGTAATTGCTTGATCGGGATCGATTAAACCATTGCCGATCCCATGAATGACCATTCTTGAACCCATGTCGTTGACCTCTGTCTTCGCCCAATGCCGATCCACGTCGTCGAACGTTATCGGGTGATAAACAAGGGAATAGGTACTATTCGTTAAGCTATTCACGATTGCATAATATTGGGCCCCATTCACGACGATTTGGGTAGGTACATGGCGAATCGAGCCATCCGGTTCCACGACAATAGCCGTTGTTATTTTGTTCGGATCTATGCCGTCCGGAATGGCGATCGTTCTCTCTACATAGGCTTCGAACTTGGTAACCTCAATCTTCTTATCTCCGGAGACAGCGCTGATCAAGAAGTCAATCGATGGAACAACAATGGAAAAACCGCCTTCTTGAGCCGAGCGCTCCACTAATTTCACAGTATTTTCGTTTGGAACTGTTATTTCGATTTGAATGCTAATTTCCTGCAGTGCTATTGTCTTACCAAGCTGTTCCGATATGAGGCCAATATTAATTTGTTGTGCCGGAATCGTATAGGTTGCTTTCTCGGTCTTGATTTCAATAATGGCTTGCTTCTGCTCCATATTCTGGATCATTCGACCGCTAAGCTCTCCGATGACGACGTCAGACTTCGTACGAACCGGAATCGTCACAACGGACTTTTGACCTTCTGCCGCAAGCTTTTGTTCCAGCTTAAGCTCATCTACGATGACGGCGGTTACTGTCTGATTCAATCTCGTTGATGTTGTCGCCGCGCCTATACTTTCCACCTTACCGTTGACGAGCACATCGACTCCGCGATCCTGCAACGCTGATGGTGCGGACGTTGGAGGTACCGTGATCGTATTTGGCGTATCATCGGCGCTCTCGTTGGGCGCTGCAGGAGCTGACGGGTTCGACGTGAAGCTCAGCGTGGCGTCCGCGCCGGCGGGCGTTCCCGTTGCCGGATCAGCCGCTATTCTCACTTTGACCGTATGCGCGCCCGAGAGATCCGGCGCATTCGTTCCGTTGTATCTCACATATGCTCCGCCATCGATTTGGAATTCCATCGCTGTCGTGAGGCCCGTGATTGTGTTTGCCGCATCATCGGCGCTCACGTCGGGCGCTGCAGGAGCAGACGTGTTC
>JAPSKX010000261.1 GCA_031181325.1 Paenibacillus sp. | reverse complement strand
CCCGCGCGGACGTCTCGCCCTGTCCGCCCCACAGCATCGCGGCGTCCTGCCGCCAGCGCCAAAACAACGGGTCGTGCTGCAGCGTGGAAAACATGCCTGTCACCGGTTGCTTAAAGCTGTTATTCCAATGCTGCGAAATCCGGTCCGACGACGCGTTCGCGGTCAGGTACGACAGACCGGCTTGCGTCGATGCGATCATAGAGAATGCGACGACGGCGACCAATACCATCGCTATCGGTAACGCCAACGCGCCTTCCAAAGTAATACTTCCGGCCTCGTCCCTTGAAATCCATCGACTACGGAAGAACGATCGTATTTTCATTTAAGGTATCGTTCACATTGTCGTTCGTATTCTCGAACAGCCCGTTGATCCATTCCATGATCCACTTCCGAAACGCGATCGCGACGACGAGTATAACCGCGATGATGAGCAGCATCTCCAGCGTGCCGATGCCGTCCTCGTCCTTCCAGAATGCTCTCCAGCGTTCAGCAATCGTTAACTTCATAATCTCTTCCTCCTTCGAATGATCGAATCAATTCATGAGCATGACGGCGGGAGCCGCGACGATCAGCATGACCGCGATTAACATGAGCAGCATCGGGAACAGCAGCTTTGTCGATGCCTCCTCGCCTTGCGTACGCACGACGGCGTGCTTCTTCTCCATCAGAAGTCGAGACGCATCTTGCAGCGCCAAGGCGAACGCTTCCCCGCCCCGCTTGTAATTCATCAATACCGTCGTAACTAATGCGCCGACCTCGTGAACGCCGCATCGACGATGCATGTCTTCCAATGCTTTCGGGAACGGCACGCCCTGCTCGATGTCATGATGCGTTCTCGCAAGCTCCGCATATAACGGATGCTTTCCTTTGTCCGGACCGACCGCGCCGGCTCGCTGCCACGCCCGTTGCACCGTCTCCCCCGCAGCCAATAAAAGCGATAGCTTATGCAGGAACGTCGGCAGCTCGGACACGAACGCGCGTTGTCTTTCCGCGACTTTCTTCTTCAGCTCTCTCCATAGAAGTGTAGGAGTTCCGATCGAGCATAACCCGAGGAACAGTACGACGGCCGGATCCGCCTTCGCGAAGTACGCGAAGCCTGCGGCGACGACCAAGGCGACCGCGGCGGCGAACGTCTTGACCGTCCATGCGTAAGCCGGGTCCGCACCGTCGAACCGATCGGACACCATTGCGCAATACCGCAGCAGCTGAGGAAGATGAATCGCTAGCTTCGGATAGGCGCTTGTTCGTCGCAGCCATGCTTCCGCGACGATGTATATCGCCCGCGACGCTGCGGAACCGCCGGGCGGCAAGCTGCGGGCGCGAACGCCCTTCCTCGACTCGCTGCGATAGGTCCATGCCCCCGCCGTCAACACGACGACAAACCATAAGACCGCCATCGGGGTCAAGCCTCGATCCTCGTCAACTTCTCCGCGGCGAACTTCCCGAAGCCGAGCAGACCGAGCGCGGCAATCATTACAAGACGACCTTGTCCTTGATACAGAGGCTCCATATACTCGGGCGACCCGTACCGAAACATCGCCACGATCAAGAACGGTACGAAGGCGAGCGCTTTCGCTTCGAATTGCTTTCCGGATATGAGCACCGCCAGTTCCCGTTCCATCGTCATCTTCTCAACGACGGCCCGGGACGTCTGCCGCATCACTCTCACCAAATCTCCTCCCGTACGCTTGCACGTGCAAAACATGTCGGCCCAATGATCGATTTCGGCGAGCGAGAGCGCTTGGCGGAAATCCATGACCGCACGCTCCGCAGGCGTTCCGTTTTCGATCTTCCGATTCAATCGCTCCAATTGATCGAGCATCGTCGTCCGATTCCCTTCGTACAAGCGCTTTATATCCTCTTCGGCGGCGCGGAAGGCATTCTCGACGGACTTCCCCGCCTGCAAGGAAGAGCTTACGGAAAAAAGCATCTGTTCGAACTGCGCCGCCGTCGACCGTTTCCGCCGCGCCGCATAGTGCCCCGATCTCCTGGCTCCGGCCGACAGACCTACGAGGCCGAGCGCGATTACGCCGAGAGGATGCTCGAAAAACAGCCAACCGATAAAACCATACGCGCAGGCGAAGCCGCCGCACACCGCCGTCGCTCTTCCCGCTCCCGGTCGGTACACCGCCGGGATGTCCTCCCATGATTTTCGAAGCGCACGTATCATCTTCTCTCCCCTTACTCGCCATTCTCCTACGAAAGCCGGACGAATTCGCCTTCGGCGGATGACCTTACGAACACTTCGCGCAGCGCGTATTCCCCGTTCCTAAGCCCTTCCACCGCGGTGATCTCGATCACCTTCCGGCTATAATCGGCCATGCGGGATACATGCACGAACAAGTGTACAGCGGACGCGATCTGCTGGCGGATGACGGCGAGCGGCAGCTCCGATCCGCCGATCGCCATCGTCTCCAGCCGGCCGAGCATATCCCTAACCGTATTCGCATGGCCCGTCGACATCGAGCCTTCATGCCCCGTGTTCATCGCCTGCAGCATGTCCAGCGCCTCCGCACCCCGCACTTCGCCGACCACGATCCGGTTCGGCCGCATGCGAAGCGCCGCGCGAAGCAGCTGCCTGATCGTGATCTCCCCCTTGCCCTCCGTGTTCGCGGTTCGCGTCTCCAGCGACACGACGTTGGACAACGTAGACAACTGGAGCTCCGCGGAATCCTCGATCGTGACGATTCGCTCCCCGTCCGGGATCGATTGCGCCAATACGTTCAACATCGTCGTCTTGCCCGACCCCGTTCCGCCGCTGATAAAGATGTTCCGCTTCGCCCGCACGGCGTCTTGGAGATAGGACGCCGCTTCCGGCGTGATCGCTCCCCATTCGATCAAGCGCTTCATCGTCACGGGAGTTTCGGGAAACTTCCGGATCGTCAACGTCGGCCCCTTCAAGGCGACGGGAGGAAGCACCGCGTTCACGCGGGAACCGTCGGGAAGTCTGGCGTCCACGATCGGGGAAGCTTCGTTCACCGTACGATTCACCCTCGAGACGATCGACTGAATTATGTCCTCCAGACGTTCCTTGCTCTCGAAGCGGTAAGGATATCGATGCAGTCGGCCGAACTTCTCGAAGAAGATTTCTTCATGACCGTTCACCATAATTTCCGATACTTCCGGATCCGCGAGCAGCGGTTCCAAGATGTCTAAACCTCGGAATGAAGAGAGCACCCTGTCGGCGACCCGCATTCGCTCGTCCGCCGTCCATCTACGCGCTCTGCCGACGTCCGCAACGCGTCTCAACACGAGGGAACGCAGCGCTTCGTCCGAATACGACTCGGCATAATCCAGCTCGCCGCGGATCGTCTCGCGCAGCTCCAACGCATCCGACTCAAGATTTACCGCGCCGCCCATACCGTCCTCACCTCCTCCGCAAGCCGTTCCGCCGCGCGTTGGAAGACGGGATCGCGCCGTTCGGCGTCCTGCTTCCACTCCGGAACGTACGGCAGCCGGAACGCTTCCCGCTCCCAATCCGCCAATCCCGTCCGTTCCCGTTCCAAGCAGCGATTCACGACGAATTTCGTCTTGGCTCGATACGCTCCTCCCTCTTCCCATTCCGGCCAATCCCGCAGCCACTTCTCCGTCTTCGCTAGACATGTCGGCTCTGCGGACGCGACGCATAAGATGCCGTCGCCGCGGCCGCAGACCGCCTCCGCCCATGGAGACCACCCCGCCCCCGCGTCCGCGAGTACGATCCCGTCGCCGATGTCCGCGGCTGCGGCTTCCAACAATGCTATTCCCTCGCGACGATCGATCGACGCCCATTCCCGATAAGAACACATAGAAGAAAACCCGCGGAGCATCGCTCCCCGATCGCCTCGGACTTCTTCCTCCGCGATCGATCGGCCGGACTTGATCGCATACAGCCAATCGCTCACGTCCCGTACCGCCGCGCCCTCCGATATGGCATCGGCGGTTCCCCCGGGGTCGAAGCCGGCGACGAAGCACCGAATTCCGCCCTTCTCCCAAGCGCCGGCAATCGAACGAATCAGTCTCGTCTTGCCGACGCCTCCCGCGACGGACCATACGCCGACGACGGCGGCCGCCCGTCCGCCGCTCCCGGAAGACGGCGCGCGATCCAGCCAAGCGCGCAGCAGCTTCGGAGCGGCCTCGAACTTGCTCGATACCGACGCGCCCCCCGGTCCGAACCGCCCCTCCGTCTCGCCGATCCACACGACGGATCGCGGGGTTGCGAAGGTGCCCGCGACCGCCGAAGCAGCTTCGACCGACGCTACGTACACATCGAATCGATCGTCCCGCAGCCATTCGGCGAACGCCTCGGGACGCGTACAAACCGTGATTTCAACCTCCTTCCGGAACGTGCCGTTCCTTGCGTATTCGGCGATTCGTTCCGCATACTCGCGATCCGAATCGTATAGCAACACCGTTCGCTTCATGCCCCCTCCTCCTTCCGCAGACAACAAAAAAAAGCACGCGCAGACCAGTCGATGGTCAGCGGTGCTTCCGCATGTCAACTTATGGATGAAATTTGTTTTTATTATAATCGATCGACCATTTGTTGGCAAGCCATCTTTTCGCGGAGGCCGTAAATCCTCCTTTCCGTTCGCTGCCCGGGGCGATGCGCCGCAGCAGCCCTTGCAGCGCGTGCGCCAGCTCCTCCCGGGCGGCCGCGGCGGCGCCCAGACACATGCCGGCCCACTTCGCCGCGATCGCGCGTTCATACGGAAATTCTCGGACGGCGCCTGCCGGCTTCACCGAAAACAGCTTATAAAAGTCGCTCAACTTCACCCCGGACGGCATACGGTTCGCGACCCATTCGATCCGCCCGTCGCCGGCGCATTCGCTCAGCCGTCGCCAATTGTCGACGGCGGCGATCGAGCGAAGCCCCCCCGGGTCGGGGGCGGCGACCGCGACGACGACGTCCGAGACGCGGAGCAGCGCCTCGGCGGCTTCCGGATCCGCCAGCGCCGGCACGTCGAACACGGCGACGTCTCCTTTCGTCTCGAACAGCAGCTTGTATAGAGCCGCAGCGTCGAAGCCGGGCTCCTCCCCCTCGCGGTCCGCCGTTCCGACCCGCCAGGTCAGCCGATCCTCCTTCCATTCGCCGCCGCCCTTCGTCGCGGACAACATGCGGAGGAACGCGTCGTCCGCCGACCAAGGGAAGGACAGGAACGTCGTGTGCTGTTTGCGG
>JAPSKX010000055.1 GCA_031181325.1 Paenibacillus sp. | reverse complement strand
CTTGTTCAGGACGTTGGAGACGTGATTGCGCACCGTCTTCGGCGCGAGACCGAGCAGCCCTCCGATGTCCGCGTTGCTTCTTCCTTGCGCGACCAGAGCCAACACTTCCTTCTCGCGAACCGTCAGCTGCGGGAAGGCGTCCGCTTCGGCTTCCGGCGGTCGGAACGACTCGAAGTAATACATCATCCGCCTCGCGAGCGCCGGGCTGAAGATCGACTCCCCGTCCGCCGCAGCATACACCGCCCGCACGATCTCCCGACCTCTGGCCCCCTTAAGGAGGTATCCGCGCGCGCCCGCGCGCATCGCGGAGAAGACGGTCGCGTCGTCCTCCAGCATCGTCAGCATCAGCACGGCGATATGCGGGCTCGTCTCGCGAATCGCCCGCGTCGATTCGATGCCGTTCCCGCCTGGCATATGCACGTCCATCAAGACGACGTCCGGCTGCAGCGCCTCGGCCAACTCCACCGCTTCCCGACCGGTCGCGGCCGTGCCGACGATGTCGAAGTCGGCCACCCCGCGCAAGATCATCTCGAGCCCCTCCATATACACCGGGTGATCGTCCGCCAGCAAGATCGCGATTCGGTCGCCCGCGTTATCCCGCGGCTTCTTCATCCGTCCTTCCCTCCTTCCGTCTAGGAAAATACGCCTCCACCTTCGTTCCTCCGCCGCCCCGGGACGACAGCTCGAGCCGGCCGCCCAGCTCCGCCGCGCGCTCCCGCATCGAGCGGATGCCGACGCCCGGCGCGTACGCCGGACCGAGGCCGCGGCCGTTATCCTCGACCGACACCGCGAGACCGTCTCCCCACCGCAGCGCGACGACGACGCGGTCGGCGCCGGCGTGACGCAGCGCGTTCGTCAGCGCCTCCTGCACGATGCGATAGGCCGCGGTCTCCTCGGCCGCCGTCATCGCGGGAAGCCGCTCCGGCGCTTCGACCTCGACCGCCAGCCCCGGCCGCCGGCAGCGCAGCGCCAGCTCGCGGACGGCGAACGCCAGCCCGAACTCGTCCAGCGTCGGCGGCCGCAGCGAATACGCGAGCCGGCGCGTCTCGGCGATCGCGTCTTCGATGCCTCGACGGGCGGCCGCGAACTGGAGCTCCTCGTCGCCTTCGAATCGCTCCGCGATCGCATCGATGCGCAGCAGCGCGCCGGCGAGCCCCGCGCCGAGCCCGTCGTGCAAATCCCGCCCGAGCCGGCGGCGCTCCTCCTCCCGCGCGGTCACGATCCGCTCCCGCGACGCCTGTACCTCCTCCGCCAGCCGGGCGGTATGCGCGGCCGCGCTCACCTGTTTCACGAGGTGCCCGAGCAGCGCTTCGGTGTCGGCGGACATCCGCGGCCGCGGACCGACCGTCCCAAGCTCGAGCGCGCCGAGCGTCTCCCCGTCCCACGTCAGCGGCAGCGCTTCGATCCGCAGTCCTTCGCGGCCGCGGCTTCCGTACTCCGCCCGCTCGCATTCCTGCACCTCGCCCGCCGTACGCTGAAGCGCGACCGCCGCGTACGGCAGACGAAGCGCCTGCGCGACGCCCGCCGCGACGTCCGCCCACATCGCGCTCGGGCGCCGCGCCGAACGCTCCAGCCCCGCGACGAGCCGGCTCATCGTCTCGTAGGGGCTGCTCGGCTCGCCGTAGACGAGCCGCTTCGCGTCTCGCTGCAGCCGAACGTACAACGGGTGGAACAGCGCCGCCACCACGCCGGTGGCGATCATCGAAGCGAGCGGGTCCCGCTCCCGCAGCAGCAGGCCGGCCGCGCCGACCGCCACGGCGTACAGGAGCACGACGACGAAGCCGAGCGACGTCACGAGCACGGCCCGATGGAGCGATGCATGCTCCCGCTCGCCTCCGCGCTCCAACGCGCCCGCGCCGAACGCGAACGGCCAGAACAGCAGCCCCGCGAAGAAGCCGATCTGCACGACCAGCTGGATCAGTCCGTCCTGAAGGACGTACGGCAGCGCCGACAGCAGCCCGAACGCCACATAGCTGCCGACGCCGGCGAGGAACCACTTCCACCGCCGCCGCTCCGCCGCGTCCGAGGCTCGGCGGAATCGCCGCACGACCGCGTACAAGAGCGGGGCGTGCGTCGCCGCCAGGAGCAGCGTCATGAACGCCGGATCCCAGTTCAGGCGGCTCCACGTTGCCGGATCGAGCAGTCGGTACGTCTGCGCCGCGACCCACAACGCGCTGGGCGCGATCGTCCATCGCGGCGCGAACGTCCCGTCCGGGAATACATATAGGAAAGGCAAGTAGAAGGAGCCGACATTGTTGAGGATATGGAAGAACACCGGCAGCGCCGGCGCCGAAGCCAACGCCGGCTCGTATGCGGTAAAGATCGTGCCGGTCACGATCAGAAACATCGAGACGGCGACCCCGTACGCGTCGCGGCGGCGATACCGATAGACGACCGCGCCGACGACGAGGAACGAGAGATTGGCGATCGTCGCGAACGCCGCGATCAAGCTTCCGTAGAGCGCAGGGGACAGCCCGTATTTCGCAAGGTCGCGCGCGCCGTCCTCCGTCAGCTGTAACGGATGGGCGCAATGGGCGACGGGCCCGCAGGGCGTCTGCAGCGTCGCGTAGCCTTCCCAGCGCGACCAGACGAAGACGGCGAGCGCCATGCCGAGAACGATCCACCAAGCGAGTCGCAACCCGCGTAACAACCAAATATGCATGCGCAGCGATCCTTTCGCGCCAGGTTTCCGTTACCGTTTTCGAACCCATTATAACAAGAAAACGAGGGATCGTATCCGAATCGGATAAGCGATCCCTCGTATTTTTCGCTACGCCGCCGCTTGAAAGCCGCTCGACCGATTCCTCGCCTTGCCGGCGAACGCGTAATACCCGAACGCGATGTAGCTGAGTCCCCAAGGGACCGTCGCCCAATTCGCTACGAACGGCAGGAACGACAGCACCGGGAACGCCAGATACAAGATCAGCGCCCATACCGGGAACACGCGCGCCCGAATCGTTGCCACGGCGAAGCCGATCATCCCGACGAGCGACATGAGCGAATTGACCGCTTGCATCGTGCCGACGTCGAAGCCGTTCGCCGCCGTCGCGCCGAGCATCGTCGACCAGACGAGCGCCGCCGTCAGCGTGCTGCTCGCCGAGAGCAAGACGGCGGATACGAACCCGATCATGCCGGCCCGCGTCGACTGATGCAGATGCAGCCCGAAAACTCCGATGCCCATCAAGAGGCATGCCGTTAAGCCGAACGCGAGCTCCGGCGCGCTGTCCAGCCCCCAGATCGCCGCGCTCGGCGCCATGCCGATGCGGGCGATTCCCCCGAGCAGCGCGATCAGCCCCAGGGCCTTGGTTACTTGTTCCGTATTCATCGCGAAAAACACCCTCTCCTCTCGTCCGCCCCATCCCGTGGAACGCATCCACAGCATAGCAACCGCCGCGTCCCGGCGTCATGGGGACGGCGTCCCGAGGGCCGGGAACGTTGAGAGGGCTCGATCCGCCTATGTCTTCTTTCGCTTCGGCCTCGCCTTCGGGCGGTAGCCGACTTCCTCGTGCAGCGACTCCTTCGCCTCCGGCGGCAGCTCGTTCCAATGCATGTCGAGCAGCGCCCCTTCGAGCGCGTACAAGGCTATGATGTTCACCTTGGGGTCCTTGTCCTTCAACCGCCGGTACGCCTCGACGGAGCCCATCGCCGCCAGCTCCCGCAGCGTCGTTACGCCGATGTCGGCCAACCAACGCTCGCCGACGGCGCCGATATTTCGGATGCTTCGCCCTTCCCGATCGATCATCCGGATTCCCCCGTGTTCCGAATCGATACAGGCAGAATACCCTCGAATCATGCCATCCGACGGCATGATTCCGTCGCCGGTTTACCGATGGAGAAATTTAAATGATTTCTTGTATAACGGAAACAGCCATTTCACCCCGCTCGGGGTCAGCGTGTCCGCGAGCAGATGGGAAGCATACCCCGCGACGGCGGTCGCCGTTACGCCCGGGATGCCGAGTTCATTTTCCAAATCCCGCCCGATGATTCCCCATAGCAGCAGCGCCCATAGCGTATGCGTCATCCCGCGGTGCTTCAACCACGGGACCCACGCTACGTATACGCCGAGTCCCATGAGCCACGCTTGATCCGTTCTCGCGCCGGCGTACAGCAGGCCGAGTCCGACGACGCTGACGAGCGCGTTGCGAACCGTTCCCTGCGACGCCGCGAGGCCGACCAGCAGAGCGACGACGCCGAGGGCGGCGAATTGAAAGGAATACCAGCTTTCGAACACGTACCCGTACGCATTCGCAAGGACGAGAACGACTCCGGATCCCACGGCGAAACGGCGCAGCCATCGGGACAGCTTGCTTAATTTTCCGCTTAACAGGTTCGTGCCGTCCAGATCGGCGGCCAACGCCGAAAACGCGGCCACCGATAAATAAACGCCTCCATGACTGAGGTGGAACGGATAATACAGCGTTGCGGCCGCGCCGATGGCGGCGCCGATCGCCAAATGCGTCGATCCTTTCATAAAACCTCCGATTGTTCGTTAATGCAAACATATGTTTGGTATATCGATTATAACCGACGACGCCGGCAGCGGCAATATGCAAAGAAGGAGCGCCATACCGGCGCCCCTCCCATGAGTCAAGAAATCAACATGCCTCGTTGGCGAGTCGGAAAACCTCCCGCTACTTCGCGATTCGGTTCGATAACATTCGACGAAGACGGAACCCCCTCTGATTCTGCGGGTCCGCCCTTGAATACAGCGTATCGGGTCGGACGAGAGGGCGCTTTCCCCGCTGCACCGACGAATGCAGGCATTTCGGCGACAATTGGCGGGAGGTATTTCCCCCCTCGTCAGACCCCGTCGATCGGGACGGGGAAGACGCGCCTGCAACGGCGATTCGATTCCGTCTCAAGCCTCGCGCGGGTCGGCGATGTCCGACGCGCCGACGTCGATCACTTCGCGCGTCTCCCGAATTTGCTCGCGTCCGCAGGTCGGGCAATAGTTCGCGTCGCCCGGCACCGCCTTGCCGCAGACGCACGTCTTCTCGTTCCGGACGTACCGCATCTGCCGTTCGAGCGTGGCGATGTCCTGCTTCAGTCCGCTCACGCTCTTGCACCATTCCTCGACGCGCGCCTCCGCGAGCGACGGGTCGCCCGACGTTCGGGCTTCGTACACCTCTTGGCCGATCAGCGTCATATATTTCTCGATCTCCCGCTTGCGCACCGTGATCTGCGCTGCGAGCTTCGTCATCTCCACCGTCTGCTGCGCGACGTCGGCCGCCTTGGACGCGCCGGACTTCAGCTTCTTCAATAGATCCATCGACCTTCATCCTCCTTCCGGCTTCTCACTCCATTATCGGAAGGGGGGCAGGCCGTTGTCAATGCGACTCGAGGCGGGGAACGGCACGGCCGAGGCGCGGCGCCGGGGCGTAAGACCCCTGCCTGTTAAGCAAACCGCCCGCGGCGTCCTGGAGTTCGATCCGTTGTGTCGCCGCCCACTTCGTTCCTGCATCACCCCGTGCAGCGCGCGGTCGACCCACGACTGGGGCGTCGCGCCTCGCTTTGTGTCCCATCGCGCCACACTTTGTGTCCCTTCGCGCCACACTTCGTTCCTGCATCATCCCGTGCAGCGCGCGGTCGACCCCCGACTGGGGCGTCGCGCCTCGCTTTGTGTCCCATCGCGCCACACTTTTTGTCCCTTCGCGCCACACTTCGTTCCTGCATCATCCCGTGCAGCGCGCGGTCGACCCACGACTGGGGCGTCGCGCCTCGCTTTCCGTCCCATCGCGCCACACTTTTTGCCCCTTCGCGCCACACTTCGTTCCTGCATCATCCCGGCAGCGCGCGGTCGACCCACGACTGGGGCGTCGCGCCCCGCTTTCCGTCCCATCGCGCCACACTTTGTGTCCCTTCGCGCCTCACTTCGTTCCTGCATCATCCCGTGCAGCGCGCGGTCGACCCACGACTGGGGTTTATACTTTCTTACATGCAGAAAAAGACGCCCCGCTTACGCGGGACGCCCTCCGCTCTGCCGCAAGATTTGATCGGCGATCCCCTTCACCATCGGGCAGCCGATCAAGGACGGCTTCTTCAAGCAAGTGATCGACAACGAGCCGTTGTTCTGGTTCCAGGAATAGTGAAAATGAAGGCTCATGCCGCCCTTGCGAATCGAAAATTCGCCCGAAGGCGTGTTCGGAATATGAAACCCTTCCTTCTGGGCCAGAGATCGAAGCGCCCGGAATACCTCTCCCGAAACGTTCGTATATTTCCATGGATCGCAAGCCGCCAACGTCGCTCCTCCTCTGTACGGAAACTTAATACAGTGTATTATCGAGGACGCCGTTTCATGTTCGGAGGACGCGCGAAAGCCCCCGTCCGTCGCCGGTCGGGGGCTCGTAATAGCCGCTTATATCGTCAATTCCACCGTATGCGACGCGCCGTCGTCGCGCAGCTCGACGTACGGCGCGTCCGCCCGCTCGACGAAGGCGCCGTCGACCCGAAGGCCGCGAGCGCTCGCGTCCGACGCGCGGCGTACGGCGATGGCGTACGTGGCGTCGCCGAATCGGTACGTCGCGGAGTACCCCGGCCATGCGGCGGGCAGACACGGGTCGATGTACAAGCGGTCGCTGCGACGGCGAAGGCCCAGAATCCATTCTAAGCCGACTTGGTACATCCAGCCTGCCGCGCCCGTATACCACGTCCACCCGGCATGCCCCTCGTGCGGGGCTGCGGTGTAGACGTCGGCCGCCACGGCGTACGGCTCGCCGACGTAGCGACGCACCTCCTGCTCGGTGCGGGTATGGTTGATCGGGTTCAGCAAATGGAACAGCTCGAACGCCTTGTCCCCTTCCCCGAGCTGCGCCCACGCCATGATGCCCCACAGGACGCCGTGCGTGTATTGCGCGCCGTTCTCCCGGATGCCCGGCGGATAGCCTTGAATATACCCCGGGCTCGGCTCGGTGTTGTCGAACGCCGGCGTGAGCAGCCGCACGACGGCCAGCTCGCGGTCGACGAGCTCGCGGTCGAAGGCGGCCATCGCTTGCAGCGCCCGATCGCGAGGGGCGGCGCCGGAGATGACCGACCACGACTGCGCGATCGCGTCGATGCGGCACTCGGCGTTCTCGATCGAGCCGAGCCAGGAACCCGCGTCCGTGAACGCCCGACGGTACCATTGCCCGTCCCAGCCGTGCGCGTGCAGCGCCTCGGCGAACTTGCCGCGCGCGTCGCGGTAGCGATCGGCGCGTTCCGACTCGCCCCGCGACGCGGCAAGCCCTTCGAAGCGGCGGAGCACGTCGCAGAGAAACCAGCCGAGCCAGACGCTCTCGCCGCGGCCTGCGTCGCCGACGAGGTTCATGCCGTCGTTCCAGTCGCCGACGCCGATGAGCGGCAATCCGTGCTCGCCGATGCGCGACAGCGCCTTGTCGATCGCGCGCACGCAATGGTCGTACACGGTACCGACGTTGCCGGAGCGGCGCGTCTCCTCGTACCGCTCGTGCTCGCCTTCGCGCAGCGTCTCGCTCGTCAGGTACGGCGCCGTCTCCTCGAGCAGCGTCTCGTCGCCCGTATGCTCGACGTACCGGGACGTCACGTAAGGCAGCCACAGCAGATCGTCCGAAAACAGCGTCCGGATGCCCCGCTCCGTCTCCTCGTGCCACCAATGCTGCACGTCGCCCTCCTCGTATTGATGCGCCGCGTGGATCAGCACCTGCCCTCGCGTCAGCTCCGGCATCGTGTGCAGCATCGCGAGCGAATCCTGCAGCTGATCCCGGAAGCCGTACGCTCCGCCCGCTTGGTAGAAGGCGGTCCGCGCCCACATGCGGCACGCGAGCGACTGATACAGCAGCCAGCCGTTCATCATCGTATCCATCTCCGGCGACGGCGTAGTTACCTGCGTCTGCCCGAGCGTTCGGTCCCAGAACGCCTCCATCTCCGCGTACGCCTCGCCGCAAGCGGCCGGGTCCGCATACTTCGCGGCGAGTCGCGCGGCCGCTTCCCCGGATTCGGCGCAGCCGAGCAGGACGTACAGTTCCCGCTCCTCGCCCGCCGGGACGGCGAACTTGCGTTGGACGGCCCCGCAGGAGGCGTAATGCACGCCCGTTCGGCCGGAGAGACGCTCCCGCTCCATCGCCGCCGGGGCCGCCGCGTCGCGATTGCGGCCGATAAATTCCAGCTGATCTCCCGTCCAGGAGAGATCGGCGGAGTCGTCTTCTTCCCCGAAGACGCCCAGAAACCCCGTCGCCTCCCGGAACGTCTCCTGATACGTATTCCGCGCCGTCAGTATGCTCGCCGCCTCGTCCCACGCCGTGACGATGTACGGCGCGTTGGCGTGGCGCGCCACGCCGAGCACCCACTCGGCGTAGTACGTCAGCGACAGGCGGCGCGGCGCGGCGCCTTCGTTCCGGACCCGAAGCCGCATAATTTTGACCGGATCCACGAGCGGCACAAACACGGTCATGTCGTGGCGAATCCCGTGCCGGACGTGCTCGAAGCGGGTATACCCCTGTCCGTGTTCGACGGCGTACGGCGCGGCCGCGCCTCCGGCCGGCACGACGGTCCAGCTGTCTCCGCTCTCCTCGTCGCGAAGCAGGCCGAGCTCCGTCGGCGGGTCGAGCACCGGATCGTTCGACCACGGCGTCAGCTTGCATTCCCGGCTGTTGCGCCACCACGTATAGCCCGTGCCGAGTTCGGTGATCAGCGTGCCGAACGACTTGTTGGCGATGACGTTGCTCCACGGCGCCGGCAGATGATTGCCGTGCTTCACGGCGATCCGGTACGACTTGCCGTCCGGCGAGAAGCCGCCCCAGCCGTTGGCGAACTTCCATTGCGCTTCGTGCAGCTCGAGCGGATGCGCGTCGGCAGCCTCGGCGCGAGGGAGAGCCGCGGGCTCCAGCTTCGGCGCCCAGGCGAGACGCTCGTCCCGCCGCGGCAGCCGCAGCTGCGCCGGAAGGCTCGGGCCGCCCGCCTTCAGCACGATCCGCGCGACGGCGAACAGGAGCGTTCGGTCCTCTGCGGAAATCGAATTCGCCGGGATGACGGAGATGCCGGCCGCCCCGACGCCGAACCGGTCGACGCCGTGCTCGACGGCGCGCTGCAGCGCGTCTTGAAGATCTTGGTAATAGCCCCCGTCGGATTCGTTCAGCAGCACAAGGTCGAACGCCAAGCCGAGCCTGCGTAAATATTCATGCCCCGTCAGCAGCTTGGCGACGAACGGCATTTGACTCCGGTTGTCGATCGTCGTCAGGACGATCGGCCGATCGCCGGACACGCCGTACGCCCACAGGCCGGATTGACCCTTCGCGTTCCGCTCGATGTGCTCCGTCCGTTCGGCGCGCAGCGGCGGCGTGTACAGCACCTGGCCGGCGAACTTCTGGAACTGGGCCGCCTCCTTGTGCGACAAATTCAGGTTGCGCAGCTCGATGCGCGTCCGGTTCCAGGCCATCTGGAACGCGCGTTCCGCCTCGAGGGCGTTCGCGAGCCGCATCGCGACGCCCGTCGCGGCGTCCCGCGCCTCCCCGACGGCGGTGACGGCGTACAGCTGCACCGACTGCCCCGGCTCGATCCGCACGCGGCGCCGCATGACGAACGCCGGGTCGGCGACCGACCCGACCTTGCCCGCGAGGCGCCCCCGGATCGACGCCGGCTCCGCGAGCCCGCGTCCCCGGCCGACGAATGCCGCGCGGTCGGTCTCGTATTCCGCCGGGCCGAGCGTCGGGCCGTCCGCCGCGAGCGTATGCGCCGCCCAGAGCACTTTATCCTTCGCTTCGCGCGCGCGCCGTCCGGCGACGAGGCAGGACGCGTCTTCGTCGTACGCGGTGCGCACGAACAGCTTGCTGAACGCCGGGTGCGCATCGTCCGCGAGCGGGGCCGCCAGCGACAGCTCCGCGAACGTCGTCACCTCGAGCACCTTCCCGGTCACGCCGAGATTCGTCAGCGTCACGCGGCGCAGCTCCGCGTTCACCTCCGGCGACACGCACACCTCCATCGTCGTGCGGACCCCGCCGTCCCTTCGAACGAACGTCGCCCGTTCGAGATCGAAGATCACCTGCATCTCGTCGGCCTCCTTGCGGCATGGCAGATATCCTGCGGACCACAAGGCGTCGGCCTCGACATCGCGAATATACAGGTAGCTCCCCCATGGATCGCGCACCGGATCTTCCCGCCAGCGGGTGACGGCGACGCCTTCGTACCGACTGAACCCGCTGCCGGCGTTCGTCACGACGGTCGAATATTTGCCGTTCGACAGCACCGCCGCTTCGGGCACCCGCGTGTGCGCGGTCGAGAATTCCCGAACCTCCGCAGGATCGGACGCCATCCGCTCGTGCGGCTCGTGCACGCGGCTCAGCGCCGGATGCTTAATGAGCTTCGGCTTCGCCGGCATCCGCTCCTGGAGCAGCAGCTCGGCGGCGCGCACTTCCTTGTCGCGGTGGAAGCGGTCGATCATCGTCTTCTCCAAGAGAAGATTGGACAGCGTCAGGAACGCCATCCCCTGGTGATGCGCCATGAAGCTCTGCACGACCATATGCTTCTTGCCTTCCGGCATGCGGTGCGGCGTGAAGTCCAACGCCTCGTAATAGCCGTACTTGCCGCGGCCGCCGAGCGACGCCATCCGCCGGAGCGCGCGCAGCCCCTCCCGCTTCGCCCACGGCAGCGCCATGATCGTGGCGTACGGCGCGAGCACCAGGTCCTCCTCGAGTCCGCGCTTGAAGCCGAGCCCCGGCACGCCGAACGCGCGGTATTGGTAATTCATCTGGTGATCGTACGCGTAGAAGCCCGATTCCGAGATGCCGAACGGCACGTCCCGCTGCTTCGCGTATTCGATCTGCCGGTCGACGACGGCGCGGTACGTGCTGTCCCACACGGTATTGCGGTACGTCCGCATGAGCAGCCACGGCATAAGATACTCGAACATCGTGGCGGACCAAGACAGCAAGGCCGGACGTCCGGCCGCCTTCGTCATCGTGCGCCCGAGCGCGTTCCAGTGCGAGACGGACACTTGGCCGAGCGCGATCGCGACGAAGCTAGCCTGCCGCGCCTCCGACGCCATCAGGTCGTACAGCACCGTGTCCCGCTCCCGCCGCGTCACGTGGTAGCCGAGCGTGAACAGATTCGTCTTCGAATCGAACAACGGCCGGAAGTTCGTCTTGTGCACGAGCGCGTCGAGACGCGCGGCGAGACGGCCGCCCCGCTCCAGCACGTCGGTCCGCGAATGCCGGCCTCTCGCGCGCGGCGCGATCTCCTCGGCGAACGCGACCTGGAACTCGTCCTGCCCGCGTCCGCGCTTCCCGGACGTCTCCGACGGTCCTTCGCCGCCCGCCGTGCGCTCCGCCTGCAGCCACTCGACGAGCCCTTGGCGGACCGCCATGAGGCATGCGACGAAGTTCCCGGAGTCGACCGTGGATACGTACACCGGCGTCAACGGCTCGAGCGTCGTCGTATCGTACCAGTTGTACAAGTGGCCTTCCCACTTCTCCAGCCGTTCGATCGTATCCGTCGTCCGCTCCAACCGCTCCACGAGCCCTTCCGTGTCGATGAAGCCGAAGTCGCGCGCCGCGACCGCGCAAGTCATGTACATCCCGATGTTGGTCGGGGACGTCCGGTGCGCGACGCCGTTGGCGGGCTCGATCTGCACATTGTCCGGCGGCAGCCAGTGATCGTCCGCCGTCACGAAGTCTTCGTAGAACGACCAGATGTCCCGCGAGAGCGTACGGAGCTCGGCTTCTTCCTCCTTCGTGAAGCCGGCGCTCTCCTGCGGCAGCGCTTGATCGAGCCAGCGGACGACCGACGGCGCCGCCAGCCACAGCGCGGCGAGCAGGACGCCGATCGCGGCGACGGCGACGCCTTCGCCGCCCAGCAGCGCGGTCGCGGCCGTCAGCAGCGCCAGCGCGGCGCCGGCCTCGAAGCCGACGAGCGCCGGCGCGCCCTTGGCGCCGCTGCTGCGCTCGACCTCGGCTTGGCTGACCCACTCGAGCAGGCGCCGCTTCGAGACGTACAGCCGGTGCAGCGTGCGAACCGCCGCGTCGATCATGAGCGCCGCCTGGAACGGCAGCGTCAGCAGCGCCACCGCCGCGTGGCCGAACGCGACGGCAAGCCCTTGAGGCCTGCGCGCGAGCGCCAGCGGCGCGAGCAGCTGCCGGACGACCGGGATAAGCAGCGTCGCGAAGACGACCGCGTACCAGCGGAGCGCCGGACCCGGCAGCGCCGGCGCCAGCAGTAGGAGCGCGAGGAGCGCCGGCGCGACGAGGCTGCGCCGCAGGTTGTCCACGATCTGCCAGCGGGTCAGGCCGCCGAGGTCGATCTGCGCCGGCGCGCCATGCCGGTCCGGTCCGGCCTTGCGCAGCCAAGGCAGCAGCTGCCAGTCGCCGCGCACCCAGCGGTGCAGCCGCTTCTGATGCGCCCGGAACGTCGCCGGATGGTCGTCGATCAGCTCGATGTCCGACAGCAGCCCGGCGCGCAGGAAGCCGCCTTCGAGCAAGTCGTGGCTGAGCACGCGATTATCCGGAATGCGGTCGCACAGCACCTTATGGAAGGCGTCGAGCTCGAAGATGCCCTTCCCCGTGAAGATGCCTTGCCCCATAGCGTCCTGATACGGGTCCGATACGGCGAAAGCATACGGGTCGATGCCGGGCTCGCCCGACCAGAGGGCGGCGAGGCGCGACCGCTGCACGCTCTCGTGGCTCATCCCGATGCGCGGCTGCAGCACGCCGTACCCTTCGACGACGCGCGTGCCCGTCGCGTTCAGACGCGGACGGTTATACGGCAGATGCATCGCGCCGATCATCCGCTTCGCGCTCTCGAGCGGCAGCTGCGTGTCCGCATCCAGCGTAATGACGTACCGGATGCGGCTCAATACGGACGCGTCGCCTTCGACGGTCGCGTACGTCGTGTCGCGCCGGCCTTTCAAGAGCTCGACGAACTCGACGAGCTTGCCGCGCTTGCGCTCCCAGCCCATCCACGTGTTCTCGACCTCGTTCCTCACGCGCCGGCGGTGGAACAGATGGAACGTCGTCTGCGGATACGCCTGGTTCAGCCGTTCGATCTCCGCCTTCGCCGCCTGGATGACGAGCCGGTCCGCCGGCAGCTCCTCCGTCTCCGCGTCCTTGAAGTCGCTAAGAATACCGAAGTGAATGTTCGGGTCGCGGTTCGCGAGATAATGCATCTCGAGCCGGTCCGCGATCCCCTTCACTTCCTCGACCGACGACCAGATGACCGGGATGACGACCATCGTCGTCGCTTCCTCGGGCACGCCGCGCGAGAAGTCGTACCGCAGCATCCGAGTCGGGCGCTTCGCCCGTTCGATCAGCCAGTGCGTCGCGGCGACCGCCCATTCGCTCGCCGGGACCGAGAGCGCCAGCAGCGCGGCGAGCCAGCCGAGCGCCGTCCATCCGCCGCCCAAGCCGCCCCCTGCCCCGACCCACGCGGCGAAGACGAGCAACGCGACCGCGAAGCTCGCGCCGAGCAGCTGCGCGTACGTGCGCATCGGGCGGCGCTGCAGCCGATTCTCCGGCAGCGCGCCGGGCTTCCCGCAGCTCTTCAGCGCTTCGCGGAGCGCCGCGACGCCGTCCGCCTCCAGCAAGTAGTAGGCGGCGTTCGTCCGGCGCTCGCGCAGTTCAGCGCCCCCTTGCGCCTCGCAGGCGGCATCCGCCAGCTCGACCGCCTGCGAGGCGACGAGATTTTCCGGCACGCGCATGCGGCGCGCCAGCTTCTCGACGCGGCGGCGCAGCGTATCGCGGCTCCCGTCGTCGAGGCGGGGGTAATCCCCCGCCCGCTCCCCGCGCAGCGTGTGATCCACCAAGCAGATGCGCTCGAACAAGTCGCTGCCGCGCAGGCGCGACAGCTTCCGCAGGCTGCCCATCAGATTGCCGGTCGTGACTTGGTACGCCGCCTGCAGTTGGAACTCGTACGAGAGGATGGAGTCGAGGCTGTCGGGCCCGTTTTCCAACTTGCACACGAGCCACTCGCCCACATTCGCCATATCCTCGGCATGCTCGCGCAGATGCTGCACGAGGTGGACCGTCATCGCCCCGGAGAGCGGCATCCGCTGACCCGCATCCTCGAGCGCCTGCTTCAGCCGATCCGCCGTCAGCTCCGACGGCTTGATGCCCCCGAGCACGCGGTCGACGAGCCGGCAGATCGCGCGCCGGTCGCGGACCGTCTCCATAAGCGCCGACAGGCGACGAATGACCTCGATCTTTAGAAACAGCGGAAGCGCCCCCGCTTCCGCGATCGACAGCACGGATACCTCTTGGTACGAGTTTACGAAGGCGACGAACGACTCCTCGTTCCATTGCCCGTCGGTATGTTCCAAATAAGCGTCGCAGATGGCCGAGACGCGCAATTGTCCGGTCTTGCTTATGTACGGCAGCTTGCGGATGAGCGCGGAGGAACGTTCTTCCTTGATGGCGAACGCCTCGGCCTCGATGAACTCCGCATGATCGAGCAGCCATTCCTCCGCCGGCTGCGTACAGGCGCCGCGATCTTCATGCAATGTTTTGACGAAGTCGCGCAGACGTTCCAGATCGGCCTCGATGTCGCTCCAGAGGCGGCCGGACGACGTGCGCTTCATGAAGGGGTCGTGCTGCAGGGCGAGCTTATGCGATTCTTGCCTCATTTGTTCGTCATTCAAAAACATGTAGACCTCCAAACGAGCATGATAGGAAATAGTGAACTTCATTACCATTCCTCATTTGGAAGACTTTTATGACATTCCGATGGAAAAAAATCGTCGAACGGCGGCGCGAACGGCAAAAAGACGCCGCTTCAGGCGCCTCGTCGTCTTACTATCGGTTGTTAAACCGCAACCGATTCAACCGCCTCCTTCCATTTTGAACGCGGCCGGCGCCTTGCAAATCAACCCCCGCGTTATTCGAACGAACGTTCCCGATCAATCCATTATGGTATAGTAGAGTTACTGACGTTTTCCATCAGAAATAACGAGCGAGGTCCCGCGATGAACGATAACGCCCTCTCTTCCCTCTTGGCCGCCGCCGAGCTGAAAGTGCTGAAATTCGATAACCACACGCTCCGCGCGATCAACTACCGCAACCGCGTCCTGCGCGATTACTACATGATGACGTACGTCCGAAGCGGCTCCGCCAAGCTCAGGGTCGGAGAACGCATCTATGTGATTTCTCCGGGCACCGTCATCTTCATCCCGCCCGGACTCGAACACGATCAATATAAAGACAGCGACGAGGAAACCGAATTTCTGTGGTGGCACTTCACGTTCAAGATTCAGAACGTCGTCGACGTCCTGCCGTTCCTGAGAATCCCGTATATTTACCGGCTGCGCGACGATCGGAAGTTCGAGAGCGTCTTCGATGAGCTAATGCATACCCGGACCCGGCGCGATCGACTGCTCCCGACGGTCCTCCTGCAGAAGGCCAAGTCGCTTGAGCTGCTCTATGTGCTGCTGGACAATGCCTTCGGCCTGGCCGATGCCGCGCATCCGGACTTGCCGCCCGCCGGCTTCCTCTCCATCCTGCTGCGCATCGCCACGTCGCCCGAAGCGCCGCTGACGTTGGCGGACCTGGCCCGGGAGCTGCACATGAACCCGACGTACGTGAGCAACCGGTTCAAGGAGATGTTCGGCCGGTCTCCGATTCTGCTCCAGCGGGAGATGAAGATCGCCAAGGCGAAAGACATGTTGGAAAACGGGGAGCTTCCAGTCGCCGATGTCGGCGCCGCCGTCGGCTTTCAGGACGCGCAAAGCTTTACGCGGTTGTTCAAGAAATACGCCGGCATCACGCCAAGCCAGTACAAGAGATTGTTCGCGAACGAAAGACCTGTATAAGTGTGAAAATGTTCAAAAATATTGCGCTAGGATTGTTGCGGCAAGTCCCTCTACAATGGATGTATCAGGGCCGCAAGGCCCGGTCGAGGAGGCTTGTTGCATGGAATCGTGGAACGTCGTATTTCCTGAAGCGCAGCGCGTCGAGCTACGCAAGGAACCGTTCGACCCGGCGCTCGGGCGAACGGAAATGTTGTGCCGCTCGGAGGCGTCGCTGATCAGTACCGGTACGGAGCTGCAGTGCCTGGGCGGCGTATTCGATGCGGGAACCAATTGGGCGGAGTGGGTGAAGTATCCGTTCGCTCCCGGGTATTCGACGAGCGCGGAGGTGCTGGAGGTCGGACCGGACGTGCGCGGCGTTCGGGCGGGAGACCGCGTCTTCGCGGCGCACCCGCACGCCCAATATTTCAAGACGGACGCGCGGGATGTCCGCTTGCTGCCGGAGGGGATCGACGCCGAGCAAGGCGTCTGGACGAGCCTCGCCGTGACGACGCAGCTCGGCGTCCGACGGGCGGAGCTGCAGCTCGGCGAGACCGTCGGCGTCATCGGGCTCGGACTGCTCGGCCAGCTGGTCGCGCAGTACGTCCATCTGGCCGGCGCCAAAGCCGTGTATGCGATCGATCCCGCCGCGAGCCGCTTGAACCTGCTTCCGGACCGGCCGGGCATCCGCCCGCTCGCCATGGACGCGGCGGCGGCCCGGGAAGAAATCCGGGCCGCGACGGGGGGCGAAGGGCTCGACGTCGTATTCGACGTGACCGGGCATCCGGCCGTCCTCGCCCAAGCGACGCAGCTCGTCAAGCCGTTCGGGCGCGTCGTGCTGCTCGGCGATACGGCCGTCCCTTCCCGGCAAACGCTCGGTCCGAACGTCGTGTCGGACGCGATCTCGATCCTAGGCATTCACTCCCTCAAGAATTATCGGGAGTGGACCCATCCCGCCATGTCCGAACTGTTCATGCGTTATCTCCTCCAAGGACGGATGGACGTAAGACCGCTCGTGACGCACCGGTTTTCGCCGAGGGAAGCCCCCGACGCTTACGCTCTTCTAACGAATCATCGCGATTCGGCGATGGGCGTGCTGTTCGACTGGACGCGGTTGGACTAGGCGTCGTAAAACCGGAACATCTCTTCGAACAAAATCATATGGCTGTCTAAAATTTGCTCCGGCGCGAACTTGACGCCCGGGGCGTCGAGTCCCATGTTGGACTCGTACGTCATGCTGAGCCCGCCGCTCGCGTGATGCACCGCGGAGACCAGGTTGAACGACGGGAACGGGGGATTCGCCCCGTCCGTCACGACCTGGTCGATCGCGCTGTACGGAATGCCCTGCGCCAAGCAAGCCGCTTCCAGCCGAAGATTGAACTCCTGATGCTTGCGCTTGATCCATTCGGGCACATAGTAGATCGGCGGATAATGAACCGGGTTGTTCGCGCCGCCGTGCAGCGACATATGGAAGTCGACCGCTTCCCGGTCCGCCAGCGCCAGCAGCGCCGACGTCTCCCGCGCCATCGGCGCGAAGAAGTTGTCGTGCATGAAGTTAACGCCGTCGTCGTTGAAGTACGTTCCTAAGAAGCCCGACGCCTCCTTGATCGGGTGGACCGCTTTGCAATCCGGCCAGCCGCACAGCGTGCCGTCCTTCCAGGTTCCCTGCATCCAGTAGACGAACTTGTCTTCGGGCGCGTCGATCAGCCAGTCGATGCCGAGGCGCGCCCGGCCGTCGGGGTTGAGGCACGGTATGAGCAGCAGCCGGAAGCGGTCCGCATGTTCGTGGAGATACGTATACGTTCTTCCCCGGTAATCGGCGCCGGTCTCGAGCGCGCGGATGAGGTTCATGACCCCGACGATGCCCTCGAGCTCTCCTCCGTGCGTACCCCCGACGATCAAGAGCACCGGCTTATTTTCCGGTCCCTTGCGCGCATAGTGGCCTGCGTCCCGGGCGCCGCATGCGGAGCTGTAATTGGCTTTCCGGCCGAAGTCCTCTTTCTCTCCGTACTCTACCAAATATATATTTCTGCCGCCGGCCGATCGGGCCAGCGCGCTCGCCCTCCCTCGCTTCAAGCTCGACATCGCCTCGTCGATGTCCGACAGCGTGCTCCTCCAGTACGGTGCAACCATGGGATCGATCCTCCTTCAGTATTATAAGAAAAGGCAACCAGGGCCCCCCCCCTCCATTATGGCAAGCCCCGGCTTTTTTCGCTTTTCTTTTTCCGCTATTCTTTTGCGCGATTCGCAGAAACTTTCGTCACCCTTTGACCGATCCGACCATGACGCCTTGCGCGAAGTGCTTCTGGATGAACGGATAAAACAACAACACCGGCAGCGTGCCCACGAGAATGACCGCGTATTTCAGCGATTCCAGCACGACCGTCTTATCGCCCATCGCGCTGCTGACGGTCGTATCCGACACTTGACCGATCAGCACGATGTTCCGGATGACCACCTGCAGCGGATACAAATTCGCGTCTCGGATGTAGATGAGCGCATTGTAGAAGTTGCCCCAAATCGCGACCGCGTAGAATAAAGAGATCGTTAATAGAACGGGCACGGACAACGGGAGCACGATCCGAAGCAGGTTGCCAAGCTCCGACAGGCCGTCTATCTTGCCGGATTCCTCGATTTCCTTCGGGATGCCTTGGAAGAACGTCCGCATGATGATCAAGAACCAGGAGGACACGAGGCCGGGCAGGATCATCGCCCAGATCGTATCGAGCAGCTGATAATTGCGAATGACGAGGTAGGTCGGGATCAGTCCGCCGTTGAACATCATGCTGAACACGACCATCAGTATGAGCGCGCGTCCGAAGACGAGGTTCCTTCGCGACAAGGGGTACGCCCCCAATATCGTGAATAGCAAGGACAGGCTCGTGCCTAGAACGACATAAAGGATCGTGTTTCTGTAACCGATCGCGATGCGTTCGTCCCGCAGCACGGCCACATAGGCGTCGAAGTTGATGCCGCGCGGCAAGACGCTGATCCGGTTGGCGAGGACGTATTCCGACGCGCTGATCGAAACCGCCAGCATGTGAACGAACGGAAAGAGCATGGCGCAGGCGAAGAGGGCCAGCAACGCGTAATTGATGCTATCGAACAAGCTGATTCGAAGTTTCATGGATTCTTCGCCCCCTTACCAAAGGCTGGTTTCGCCGAACCTGCGGCTGATTTTGTTGCTCGCATACACAAGGAAGAACCCGATGACGGCCATAAACAGATCGATGGCCGTGCCGTAGCTGTACGCCGCTTTCAAGATGCCGATCCGATATACATAGGTGGAGATGATGTCCGCGGTGTCGTACGTCGCGGCATTCGACAGCAGGAACACTTTATCGAACCCGATTTCGAGCACCTGACCGACTTGCAGAATCAACATAATGACGACCGTCGGCGCGATGCCGGGCAGCGTGACATGCCAGATTTGCCTCAATCGGCCCGCGCCGTCCATTCGGGCCGCTTCGTACAGCTGCGGATCGAGCGCCGTCATCGCGGCGAGGAATATAATCGAGCCCCACCCGGCATGCTGCCACACCTCCGAGCTGACGTAAATCGTTCGAAACCACTCGGACTCCTGCAGGAAGTTGATCGCCGGAACCCCTAGCTTCTGCAGCGCATGGTTCAACCAACCCGTGCTTGGCGACAGGAGCATGTCGATGAGGCTGGCGACGACGACGACGGACAGGAAATACGGCAAATAACTGACCGTCTGAATGAATCGCTTGTACGTCGTGTTCCGAACCTCGTTCAGCATGAGCGCCAACAGGATTGGAGCCGGGAAGCCGAACAACAGCTTATAAAATCCGAGAAGGACCGTATTCCGAATGATGTTCCACGCGTCGCGATTCTGGAAGAACATCTCGTAATATTTCAAGCCGACCCACGGACTTCCCGCGATGCCCTTGAACAGGTTGTAATCCATGAAGGAGATCGCGATGCCGAACATCGGAACGTACCTGAGCAGGATGTAGTAGACGAGGACGGGCGCAAACATCGATAGCAAGAGCCGATCGCGCTTGACTTGCCCCAAGATGGATAGCTTCAATGTCGGTTCTCCTCTCCGCAAGAGACAGGGACGAGCCGCCGTTACCGGGCGTCCGACCCTGTTCGCGCATGCCTTACTTCAATTTCAGCCGATCCAAACCGATCTGGTACGTATCGAGGACTTGCTGAGCGCCTAAGTTGTTCAGCTCCGCCAAGAAGTTATCGAACTCCGACATCGGCGTCTCGCCCATGATGAATTTGGAAACCGCGCTTTCGTAATACTTCAACAGCTGCTCTTCCAGCAGAAGGACAGAGCTCTTTTCTTCGGCGGTCAGCGGCGGAACAATGTTCATCGTCGGGTACTGGTATTTGCTCGCCTCGGCGAAAGCGTACTGCTCGTTCTCGTTGGACAGCGACGTCCACGCTTCGGGAAGGGACACGCCGACGGCACCCGTCGTGAACAGACCCAGCTCCTTGCGGAGATCGTTCGGCTCCTTGAATTGCGGCAGGAATTTCTTCTTGCCGTCCACGACTTCGTGCGCTTCTCCCTCTTTGCCCCAGCTGAGCAGCTCGGCGCCTTCGTCGGAGTAGATGAAGTCGAGATAACGCAAGGCCGCGTCCAAGTTTTTCGTCGTGGAGGCGACGGCGAAGCCGTACGATTCGAAGTCCGCGCGTGCGATGTACGGTTGGTTGCCGTGACCGAGCGGCGGCGCCATGAACTTGAGGTGCGCCCCGTCCGTCAGCTGCGAGTTCATGATTTCGATTTGACCGATGTATTGGAGCGTGACGAACGACTTGTTCGTCAAGATGAATTGCGTCCATGCCTTATAGTCCATCGACAGCCAATCCGGCGGCATGAGCCCTGCCGTATAGAACTTGTTCAGCGTTTCGATCATCTTCTTGAAGCCCGGGTCGGTCGCGCCGAGCTTCATCTTGCCGGTTCCCGGCTCCTCATGGAAAAACGGATACGTGCCGAACGACGGGCCGAAGAAGTTCAGCGTGCCGACGCCATGCCGGAAGACGAACGGGTAGCTGTCGGGATAGAGCTCCTTCAGCTTCTTCGACGTTTCGAACAGCTCATCCCACGTCTTAGGCACCTCGAGGGAATGCTTCTGGAAGATATCCTCCCGGTAGAAGTACACGGTATTGTTGCCCGCGCCCATCCCGTCGTTAATAACGTTGTAGATCTTCCCGTCCGGCGACGTCATCCGCTGTGCGACCTGAGGTCTTTCTTCCATGTACTTCTTTACGTTCGGCATCTTATCCAGATGCTGGGACAGGTCGATGAAGGCGCCTTGCGGCCCGTACTTCTGGGCGTCCGGCGGGAACACGGACATCAGATCCGGCATATCCCCGGAGGAGATGGCGAGCGCCAGCGATTCAGGGCCCGTCTGCAGCTCCTGTTGAACCGTAATATTCGTCGCTTCCTGAATCCAGCGCCATACCGGCCAATCCGGCTTGGCCGGCCATGCCGTCGAGTGATCCGTCAACAAGCGCAGCGTCGCAGGCTCGGGTAATTGCGCCGGCTCCTCCGTCTTTGCCGGTTCGGCCGCAGCCGGCGTGTCCGCCGGAGCGGGGGATTGCGGCTCTGCGTCGCCTCCTGCGCTGCCGCCGGAGCAAGCCGCGAGCAGCGTCGTCAGTAACAGGGTCGTCGATAACAGGGTGATCGCGGCACTTCTTTTTCTGTTTTTGTTTTGCATCGCGTTGACTACACCTTCCCTTTTCTTTCGATTCGATGTGTTGTACCTTGACCGATCCGTTCGCGCCAAGAAGTTGAATTCGCTTACAAGACCGTCGGCTGCCTGATACCGCTATCGTACAGCCCCGCCGATCGAAGCGTAAATCATCGGAAACCGCCGCTTTGCAACTCTTTTCGGATTTTCTAATAATAATATCAGGTTTCGAAAATGAGCTTAGGTTTTCGCGGGGACGATTTCGGCGGTCAGTCGTATAAAATCCATCAAAAAAGAAGCGGTACTCCTGTCGGGGAGTACCGCTTCTCGCTTCCTGCTACCCGTTCAACTTCTGCAGCAAGTTCATGATCATCGTTACGGCTTCGGCCCTTGTCGCCGTTGCATCCGGCTCGAACCGATGATCGCTTCTCCCTTGCACGATGCCCGACTGCCGAACCGCGGAAACGGCTCCCTTGGCCCATTCGGGAATATGCCCGTCATCGGCAAACCCGGTGGTAGTCGAAGCGTCGCTCTCGATGTCCGCGCCGTACGCTCTTGCGATCATCACCGCCAGCTCCGCTCGCGTAATGTTCGCCGCCGGACGGAACCGTCCGTCGCCGTAACCGGTCGCGATTCCCGCTTCCGCAGCCTGCGCGACAGCCGTCGCAGCCCATGCCCCGATCTCCGCCGTATCCGCGAACGTCAGCTCCGCTCCCGTGCCTGGCAGCTTCAGCGCGTTCATCAGCATCACTGCGAATTCGGCGCGCGTGACGGCGGCATTCGGTTGGAACGTACCGTCGGCGTACCCTCGGACAATATCGGCTGCCGAGGCTGCCCGAATGCTCGATTCCGCCCAGTGACCGGCGATGTCGCTCAAGCGATCCTTCGGCTCCGCTTCCGGCGTAGATTCCGACTCTCGGCCGACGGCGAATACCGCGAATTTCGTAAAATGGTTCACGGTCGCCGTGATCGTATTTCCGCTGACTTCGCCGCCGATATCCACCCAAACCCGCTTCGACTCGTCATAGTAAAATACGGACGGCTTTTGACCTTCCTTCAGGATTGTAGGATCGAAAACGAGCGTCAGCGCGACCTCTTTGCTGAAGTCGCCCGCGAAGTTTTTCAATACTTCGAACACCGCGCTGATCAACAGGTCGTCGCTCCTGATCAGCTGCAGCGCGTCCGCCGCTTTTTCTATCGTAATTTTCAGTTCCCCGTCCGAAGCGCCGGCAGGGATTTCGATTTTGATCTCATGGCCCAAGCGAACCTCGCCCGGCCGGCCGGCGGGGATCGTGAGCGTGCCGTTCGTCGAAACGACTTTATCGGGGGCAGCGACCGTTCCGCCAGGGGCGCCGCCTCCCGGGTTGCCGCCGCCGCCGCCGCCTCCATCGCCGTTCGTCGCTACGGTTATGCTTTCGCTAAGAGCCGAAATATTGCCCAGCGGATCGACGGCTTTGACGGAATAGACGTATGTCCTCGCGGCGGAAAGTCCGGTATCGACATAGGTTCTTTCCGTCGTCTCCGCAACGTGCGTTCCGTCGCGATAAATCAAATATTTCGCCACGCCCGAATCGTCGCTCGCGGCGAGATGAAGCGCGATCGCGCTTGTCGTCTTATCGCCCGAGGCGACCGTAACCCGATCCGGCGCGGTCGTGTCCGCCAGCACGCCGAACGTGGAGAAATGGTCGACCGACGCCTTGATCCCGCTGCCCGTCGCTTGGGAAGGCTGATACGCCCACTTGCCTGTCGCTTCGTTGTAATAATATATCGCAAGCTTGCCCGGAGCTGCATTCCCGTCATGTCCGAGCGTTATCTCGACGGGCCGATCGATCGTTATGCCTTCGAATTGAAAATCGATTGCCTGACCGGCTTTGGCGAGCTTGACCTCCCCGGACGGCGCGGCGTTCGAATGTCGTACCGTCAACGTCGCCCCGGGAGGAATCGAAAGTTCGTCAGGAAAGCGAATCGAGAGTCCGCCCGGGAACGTGAGCCTGCGCACCGACGGGTGCAATGCAATCGGCTGTCCCATCGCTTCGTCCGGCGAGACGTTCACCGTAAGCCGATACGTATTTTGTTCCAGACTTTCTGCGGTGACCGTGATCAGAATCGGAATCGGATTCGGTCCGACGGTCAAGTTCGTCACGTTGTAGGCGTACACATCATCCGTTACGGAAATGTACGTCGCCCCTGTGACCGATATCGATTGGGTCGGGTCCCCTTTTTTCAGGAAAAGGTTGAAGCTCGTTACGGCTTTCGCCGCATCGATGACATAACTTGCCTCGGACGGCGAAAATGCCGGACGCAGCGTTCCTTGATCCGTCGACAATGCGGCCAGCATCGCGTTCGCCGAAAACCATTTCGCATACAGCGTGACGTCGTCGGCGCCGACCGGCGATGTGAAATCGAACGGTTGCGTCAACGCGTCGCGATCCGTATACCACCCGGCGAACGCATACCCCGGCTTCGTCGGGTTCGCCGGCTGCAAGGCTGTGCTACCATAGCTCGCCGTCTGACTTGCTACCGCCGTACCGCCGTTGCTCTCGAAGCTTACTGTGTAGTTGTTACCCGTCCACTTCGCGTACAACGTCACGTCCGCCGCCCCCATCGTGAACGTCTCCGACTCGGCATAGTTCGTGCCGGCGCCGTCCGCCGCGGTGTTCCAGCCCGCGAACGAGTAACCTGTCTTGACCAGACTGCCGGAATTGCCCGCCACTGCGAAGTCGGTGCCGTAGTCGTGGCTGCTGCTTGCAGGCACGTCGCCGGACATAGCGCCATTGCCGTCGTACGTCACCGTGTAGCTGTTGATCGTCCACTTCGCGTACAGCGTGACATCGGCAGCTCCGATCGGCGCAGTGAAATCATAGGCCGTCGTCAAGTCTGCGTCCGCATACCATCCGGCGAACGTATGCCCCGTCTTCGCCGGATCCGCCGGCTGAACGGCCGTATTTCCATAGCTCACCGTCTGACTCGCTACCGCCGTGCCGCCGCTGCTCTCGAAGCTTACCGTGTAATCGTTGACCGTCCACTTCGCGTATAGCGTCTCATTCGCTGCTAGAATTGTAAACACAGCCGACTCGGCGTAGTCGGTGCCGCTGCCGTCCGCCGCCGTGTTCCAGCCCGCGAACGTGTGCCCCGTCTTCGCCAGACCGCCCGGGTTGCCCGGTACTGTAACGACAGTGTTATACACATGGCTGCTGTCCGCAGGCACATCGCCCGAC
>JAPSKX010000260.1 GCA_031181325.1 Paenibacillus sp. | reverse complement strand
CCGGCGCTGTAGTCGGACTTTCTCCGACTTTTCGCCTCTCGCCGGCCTGTTCCGGCGCTGTAGTCGGACTTTCTCCGACTATTCGCCTCTCGCCGGCCTGTTCCGGCGCTGTAGTCGGACTTTCTCCGACTAACGAGGGCCGACATACGAGTACACGTACCCGACTAACGCCGACTCGATGCGACTCACGTTCCCCCATAAAAAATGCCCCGAACCGACATGGTCCAGGGCATCCGACGTTAACTTTCCTGTATGTTACGCGCTCGTCACGACCGTGTCGATCGCGCTGCGGTTGAAGGTCAGCTTCGTGGAATCGTTCACAAGCAGCACCATCGTGTCGTCCGTCAGCTCCACGATCTTGCCGTGCATGCCGCCGACCGTTACGACCTTGTCGCCTTTCTTCACGTTCGCGAGCATCATGTTCCGCGTCTTGGCGCGCTTCTGCTGCGGACGAATGAGCAGGAAATAGAAGATGGCGAACATGAGCACGAACGGGAGCAGCGACATCAACAGATTGCCTTGCGCTGCCGGTTCCCCTGTTAACAAAAACATATGTAGGATTCCTCCTTCTATTCCGTCGGGGCTAGAATCCCCGAGCGTTCTCCTTGTTGAGGCCGTAGCGGTCGAAGAACTCTTCTTTGAAGTCTCCGAGCCGGTCTTCGGCGATCGCTTGGCGCACTTGGCGCATCAAGTCGATCAAGAAATAAAGGTTATGATACGTCGTCAGTCGTATGCCGAACGTCTCGTCCGCCTTGATGAGATGGCGAAGGTACGCTCTCGAGTAATTGCGGCACGTATAACACGAGCAAGCCGGGTCGAGCGGACCGAAGTCGCGTTCGAAGGCGGCGTTGCGAATGACGAGGCGGCCTTGGCTCGTCATGGTCGTCCCGTTGCGGGCGATGCGCGTCGGCAAGACGCAGTCGAACATGTCGACGCCGCGGATCGAGCCTTCGATCAGCGCGTCCGGCGAACCGACGCCCATCAAATAACGGGGCTTGTTCGTCGGCAACAGCGGCGTCGTCGCCTCCAACATCTCGTACATCAGATGCTTCGGTTCTCCGACGCTCAATCCCCCAATAGCATACCCCGGGAAATCCATGGAAGTCAAATCCGCGGCGCTCTGCTTGCGATATTCGGGATACATGCCTCCCTGCACGATCGCGAACAGGCCTTGCTCGTCCGGCCGCGCGTGCGACTTCAGGCAACGCTCCGCCCAACGCGACGTCCGCTCTGTCGATTGTTTCACGTATGCTTCGTCCGCCGGCCACGGCGGGCATTCGTCGAACGCCATCATGATGTCGGGTCCGAGCGCGTTTTGGATTTCCATCGCCTTCTCCGGCCCGATGAACAGCTTGTCGCCGTTCAGATGCGAGCGGAAGTGAACGCCCTCCTCCGTAATCTTGCGGAGCTCGCTCAAGCTGAATACTTGGAAGCCGCCGCTGTCCGTCAGAATGGCGCGGTCCCAGTTCATGAACTTGTGCAGGCCCCCCGCTTCCTTGATCAGCTCGTGACCGGGACGCAGGAACAGATGGTAGGTGTTGCTTAGGATGATGCCCGCGCCCATCTCCTTCACTTCCTCGGGGCTCATCGTCTTGACCGTCGCTTGCGTGCCGACCGGCATGAACGTCGGCGTGTCGAAGCTGCCGTGCGGCGTATGGACGCGGCCGAGTCTCGCTCCGGTTTGTTTGCAGGTTTTAATGAATTCGTACGTAATCGCAGCCATCGTCCAGCTCTACTTCCCTTCTACGATATGAACATCGCGTCGCCGAAGCTGAAAAACCGATATTCCCGTTCTACTGCTTCCTTGTATGCGGCTAGCACCCGTTCCGTGCCCGCAAGGGCGCCGATCATCATGAGCAGCGTCGACTTCGGCAGGTGGAAATTCGTGAGCAGCGCATCGACGAGCCGGAATTCGTACCCCGGGTAGATGAAGATGCTCGTCCACCCCTTCATATCGCCGTCCGCGTCGGGCGCTCCGTCCGCCGCGCCTCGCAAAATACGCTCGGCCGCCGTCTCCAGCGTGCGCGCCGACGTCGTGCCGATCGCAACGACGCGGCCGCCGCTCGCCCTTGTCTCTCGGATGAGGCGAGCCGTCTCCGCCGGCACTTCGTAGTACTCCTCATGCATGACATGCTCGTCCACCGTCTCGGCCGAGACGGGGCGGAACGTCCCGAGACCGACATGGAGCGTGACGGGCGCCGTCTTGACGCCCTTCGCCCGAATCGACTCGAGGTACGGCTCCGTGAAATGCAGCCCCGCCGTCGGCGCCGCCGCCGAGCCGGGATGCTTCGCGTATACGGTCTGGTACCGGTCCTTGTCGTCGAGCCTTTCTTTGATGTAGGGCGGAAGCGGCATCGTGCCGAGCCGCTCGAGCACTTCCAGAAAGATGCCTTCATAGCGGAAGACGACGATGCGGCCGCCGCCTTCCGTCTCCCCTTCCACCTTCGCCTCCAGCAGCGGTTCGTCTTCCCGCTCGCCGAAGCGGATGACGGCGCCGGGCTTCAGCCGCTTCCCCGGCCTTGCGAGCGTCTCCCACCGGTCGCCGCCGAGATCCTTCAGCAGCAGGAGCTCCGCCTTCGCGCCGGTATCGGCCTTCCAGCCGTACAGCCGGGCGGGGAGCACCTTCGTATCGTTCATGACGAGCAGATCTCCGGGGCGAAGATGATCGATAAGATCGGAAAATTGCTTATGGCCGATCGCCCCCGTGCGCTTGTCGAGCGTCATGAGCCGGGAAGCCGTGCGCTCCGCCAGCGGCGTCTGCGCGATGAGCCGCTCCGGCAGCTCGAAATCGAATTGATTTACGTTCAAACGATTCATTCCTTCGCGATGACAGCGTCTTTATAGTAGTATAACAAGATTTTCCTGTAGTCATACCCGAGCTCGGCCAGACCGAACGCCCCCCACTGGGACATGCCGAGGCCGTGGCCGAAGCCGGTGCCGTGGAAGCGGAACGACGCGGCGCGCGTCGCTACGCGGGCTTCGCCGCTGCCGTCCGCGACGAGATACGCTTCGGCCGACAGCGTCTTCTTGACGCCGTTCGCTCCGATCGCCGCAAGCGGCTGCGACGCCGTCGACGTCAGCTCCGTTCGCTTGCCGCCCGCGCCGAGCACGGTCGCCGCGCCGGTTTGTTCGACCTCGAATCGGCTGCTCGGCAGGCCGAACAACGTGCGGTATTGTTCCGGCCGCGTCACCGGAATCGTCTTCCCGTTGACGGCGACCTCCGTCACCCGGCCGCTCGCCGCGCCGCGCTGCGTCACGTCGATCGTCGCAGGCGCGCCCAAGGAGGCTACGACGCCGGTCGCGACGCCGCTCGCGTTCATCTGCAGCTGCAGGCGGCTCGCGTCGACGGGACCGCGGATCCACTGGAACGCTGTCGATTCGATATCGCGGTCGATGACCGTCACGCGCGCCCCCTTGGAGAGCGAAGCGATCGACGGATTCGTATCGTTGTTGACGAACGGCGCTTCCCGGACGTTAACCGCGTCCTCCGCGACCGTCCCGAGCGGGAAGCCGGCCGCGTTCGTCGCGCCGGTCAAGGTCACGAGGTCCGAGCGAATGTAGCCGACGCGCTGATCCGGCAGAACGGCGCGATACCAGATCAGCTTGTTCCGCTCGGCGACGTCGTCCGGACTCGGCGTCGACGCGAGTCCCGGGATCGGCGTCCCCCATACCTCGACCGGATCGGCGGTGCGGCCGCCGGCGTTGCTGGAGTAGAAAGCGTCGAGCAAGGCGCCTGCGGAATTCGTCAGGCGCTCGCCGGCCGTCGCCTCGGCGGCGGCCAGGATGACCGGGAATTCCCGTTCGGTCCCTCGATACGCCTGGTCCGACGTCGTGTCCGTCACGTGCGCGACGCCGTATTTCCAGCCTTGCTTCAGCACGTACGTCCGCGCGGCGACCGCTTGCGCCTTGAGCGCTTCCGCCGGCCACGAAGCGTCGAGCTCCGCGCCGACGACGCTGGCGACGTACGTCTCGAGCCCGACGCGGTTGACGACGGCGAGCGCGCCGTTGTGCGCGAACGCGTCGATCGCGCCGCGATACGACCGCCCGGAGCGTTCCGCGACGCGAACCGCGCCGCCGTCCCGCGCCGGGGCGGCCGTCAGCTTCGCGCCGTCGCCGCCGACGGCGAGGTGCCGCGTCGCCGGCGCGAGCGCCGCGTCGCCGACGCGATCGCTTCGCAGGAGCGCGTAGCGGACGCTCGAGGCGACGGGCGTCGCCGCAAGGCCCGGCTTCGCCGTGGCGGCCGCGACCGCTTGCTGCAGCGCCGCGTCGTCCGCCGCGCCGCCGATCCACAGCTCGTAGCGGACCGCGCCGCCCTCGCTCGTGAGCGCCGGGACGGCGTAGACGCCCGCGTCCCACAGCGGCGCGGCGGCGGCAAGCGCCTCCGCCTCGGAGGCGTGCGCGCTCGCCCGCGCGTACAGCGGGCCGCGCAGCGTCATCGCCGCGCCGGCGAGGCGCGCGGCGAGCGCCGCGTCGCCCGCGAGCGACGCGCGAGCCGCTTCCGCGGCCGCCTTCGTCGCGTACGGGCCCGCCTCGACGGCGTACAGCGGCTTCCCGCCCCTCGTCCGCTCGAACGCGGCGACGGGCTGCCCCGCTTTCTTCGCATCTTGCGCGAACGCCGCCGCCTTCGCCGCGTCCGTCGTCTCGGCGACGACGACGCCGTAGCCGTCGAACGTCGCGCGCACCGCGGTCGCGTCCGGAATCCGGAGCCAGTCGACGCCGGCCGCCGCGTCCGATAACGTCAGCCCGCCTTCGGCGGACAGCGTGACCGCGCCCGTCGAGGCGTTATAATTGTTCGTCTTCACATACAACGCGACGTGAACCTCCGCGTCGCCTCCGTCCGCGAACGCGGGAGCGGCGGGGAGCGCCGGCCCGCACAGCAGCGTCGCGGCGATGACGGCGGCGAGCCAGAATCGTACGGATCGTCTCATGCGTCCGCTCCCTTCTTCGGCGGGTAGCCGAGATGTCGATAGGCCGCGGGCGTGACGACGCGGCCGCGCGGCGTGCGTTGCAGAAAGCCGATTTGCAGCAAGTACGGCTCGTATACATCCTCGATCGTTCGGCTTTCTTCGCCGATCGACGCGGCGATCGTGTCGAGTCCGACCGGTCCCCCGTCGAAATTGACGATCATCGCCTTCAGCATCTTATGATCGATCTCGTCGAGGCCGAGGGCGTCGATCCGGATCATCCGCAGCGCGGTATCGGCGAGCGCCTTCGTAATGACGCCGTCCCCT
>JAPSKX010000054.1 GCA_031181325.1 Paenibacillus sp. | reverse complement strand
CAAAATATCTTCGCGAACGACGAAATAAATCGCCTGTCGCTCCGGCTTCTGCGGCTTCCCCGGCGGCTTCGGCGCCTGCGACTCCGTTCCCAACGCGCGTCCCCGTCCTCTCGGAGTAGACTGTTGTTTACCCATAGTGGACATTATAACCGAGTACGACAGGCGGGGCAATAGGCCCAACGAGAAAAAAGGCCGCCGCGGAAGCGCGGCGACCGTCTTGTATTCATTCGTGCTCGACGAATTCGAATTCGAAGTCTCCGATCCGGACGTAATGTCCGTCCTCCGCGCCTTTCTTGCGCAGCTCGCGGTCTACGCCCATCCGGCGCATGATCGTCGCGAAGCGTTGCACCGCGTCGTGCGATTCGAACTTCGTTCGCTTCGCGAGACGCTCGATCGATTCGCCTTCCACGATGAAGACGTTGTTCTCCCGCCGGATCGTAAAACTTTCGTCCGCGCGGTCGTTCGTAAGCGTATAGACCTTGCGCTCTTCCTTCTCCGGCGTCTCCTCGACGAGCGGCTCGGCGGGAATCGCCTCCACCATGTCCGCGAGCTTGTAGATCAGCTCCCTGATGCCTTGGCGCGTCGCCGCCGAGATCGGGAAAATCGGCAAGTCGCCATGGCCCCGCTCCGCGAGCTTCGCGCGGAACTCCTCGAGGAACAGCTCCGCCTCCGGCACGTCCATCTTGTTCGCGACGACGACCTGCGGCCGCTCCTCGAGCTTCGCGTTATACAGCTTCAGCTCTTGGTTGATCGCGACCCAATCCTCGTACGGGTCCCGTCCTTCCGAGCCGGACATGTCGACGACGTGCGCGATGACGCGCGTCCGCTCGACGTGGCGCAGAAATTCGTGCCCGAGGCCGACGCCTTCGTGCGCGCCTTCGATCAAGCCCGGCAAATCCGCGAGCACGAACGACCGGCCTTCCTCGACGTCGACGACGCCGAGGTTCGGCGTAATCGTCGTGAAGTGGTACGCGCCGATCTTCGGCTGCGCCGCGGACACCACGGAGAGCAGCGTCGATTTCCCGACGCTCGGGAAGCCGACGAGGCCGACGTCGGCCATCACCTTCAGCTCGAGCACGACCCAACGCTCTTGCCCTTCTTCGCCCTTCTCCGCGATATGCGGCGCCGGGTTGTTCGCCGTGGCGAACCGCATATTGCCTCGGCCCCCGCGGCCGCCCTTCGCGATGACGACCTCTTGGCCGTGGCGCGTCATGTCGGCGATAATCTCCTTCGTATCGTCGTCGATGACGATCGTTCCCGGCGGCACGCGAACGATCATATCTTCCGCGCCGGCTCCGTGCTGCGACTTATTCCGGCCCTTCTCGCCTCGCTGCGCCTTGAAATGGCGCTGATAGCGGAAATCCATCAACGTCCGCAGCCCTTCGTCCACGCGGAAGATGACGTCCCCGCCGGGACCGCCGTCTCCCCCGGACGGACCGCCCTCCGGCACGTATAACTCCCTGCGGAACGTGGCGACGCCGTCTCCGCCGTCCCCGCCTTTCACGTATACTTTCGCAATATCGACAAACATCGTTGTCCTCCTAATTTTACAGCGCGCCGGGCAGTCGAACCGCCACGGCCGCTTCTTCGGCGCCGTACGTCGCCGACACCGTGGCGCCCGGCACGATCGGCGGCAGTTCCTGCGACAGATCGTCGACCGCTCGCCGCAGCGCCGCCTCGACGAAGGCGCCTTGATATGTAAAGGCGATCACGGCATCCTCCTGTTCGTTCGCGATCGCGCACGTCAGAACGTTGTCCGTGCCTCGTTCCCCCTTCGCCGACGCTTCCTCGAAGCCGGCGATCAGACGCCGGACCGCCCGCTCGGCCGCGTCGGCGCTCGAGCGGAACTGAAGCCGCTCGTCGATCGACAACCGGAACGCGAACGACCTCGCCCGGGCCCGCACGGTCAAGAGCGCTTCTACGAGCCCCGGCGCGCCGAGCTTCGACGTGCGGCTCTCTTCGGCCATCCTTGTCTTTAGCATATCCACGCAGGCGGCCAATTTATCATATTTACGCAGCTGCACATATCCGATGATCATCTGCAGGTCGTTCAGCCAATCGTGTCTCGCATGACTGAACGCGTCGATCCAGAGCTGCCGATGCTCGTCCGACATGCGGCTCGTTCCGTCTTGCACTTCAACGCGCTCCATCGCCTAAGCTCCCCCATCCGGACAGGTATCCCCTGCCCGTTCGTCTCCTACAAGTATACCAAACAATCCTCCGCCGAGCAGTAAAAATAAGGAATGTCCGAGTAGAAAAGGGAACCGCGGCGCGCATACAAGAAAACCCCGGCCGTCGGGCCGGGGCTTCATCGTATACAGGAAAGTCGGAGAGCGATTAGCGCTCCACCGTCGCCGCTACCGGAGCGGTCTCTACCGGGTATACGCTGACCTTCTTGCGGTCGCGTCCCCAGCGCTCGAACTTCACGACGCCGTCGATCTTCGCGAACAACGTATCGTCGGAGCCGATGCCGACGTTGTTGCCCGGGTGAATCTTCGTGCCGCGTTGACGAACGAGAATGCTGCCGCCCGTCACCGTCTGGCCGTCCGCGCGCTTCACGCCGAGACGCTTCGCGATGCTGTCGCGGCCGTTCTTCGTGGAGCCTACGCCCTTCTTCGATGCAAACAACTGAAGGTTTAATTTCAACATGGTGTCAACCTCCTTCATTCGTAGTTTTGTTTCAGCCTTATATGTTTACCGTACGATTGTTCGATCGTCTGCAGCATCACGATCATCGATTCCAACTGCAGCTGCAGGGAAGTCGACTTCGGCTCCGGCAACTCGTCAGGCACGGTTACGTCGAGCAATCCGGACTCCATGTTCGCCGATAATTCGACGCCGAGGAGCGCTTCCGCCGCGTTCACCGTTCCGACCGTTACCGCCGAGACGCCCGCGCATACGATGTCCTTGCCGGATTCCGCGAAGAGCGCATGCCCTTCGACCCGAAAGCCGGTAATGCGATTCGTAAGGCGTTCCCTGTCCACCCTCACGCGGATCAACGAGAAATCCCTCTTAGCCTTGGATCTTCTCGATCGTCACCTTCGTGTACGGTTGGCGATGACCTTGCTTGCGGCGATAGTTCTTCTTCGCCTTGTACTTGAAGACGATGATCTTCTTGCCGCGGCCGTTCTTCTCTACCTTGCCTGTAACCGAAGCGCCCGCTACGAGCGGCTCGCCGAGCTTGATTCCTTCGCCGTTGCCGACAGCCAGAACCTGATCGAACGTAACCGAATCGCCCTCGGCGTTCTCGAGCTTCTCGATGTAAATCACATCGCCCTCTTGCACCTTGTACTGCTTTCCGCCTGTTTCAATAATCGCGTACATCCTTGCACCTCCCTCGTATAGTAAGACTCGCCTCATCCGAGGTGATCCGCCCCTTGCGGCGCGAACGCTTCGAAAACCCGATAAGCGCGGTGGTCGTCAGACGACGCACTTGAAGAGTATAGCATAGGCGATTCTCTTAAGTCAACGTAGAAGTTCGGATCTTCCCGCGGCCGCCGCAAGCTTTGCACGGTACGAAAAACATCATGTCCTTCTGCTCCCGCACCTTCTTGCGCGTCATCTCGAGCAGCCCCAGCTTCGTCCACCCGACGATGTGCGCCTTCGTCCGATCGCGCTGCACGGCCGCTTCCAGCGCTTCGGTAATGCGCCGCCGGTTTTCCTCCAGCTCCATATCGATGAAGTCGATGACGATAATGCCGCCGATATCGCGCAGCCGAAGCTGTCTCGCGATCTCACCGGCCGCCTCCACGTTCGTCGTGAGCACCGTCTCTTCGAGATTCGTCGATCCGGTATATTTCCCGGTGTTGACATCGATGACGGTCAGCGCCTCGGTCTGGTCGATGACGACGTAGCCGCCGCTCCCGAGCCATTGCTTCGGCTGCAGCGCCGCCTCCAGCTGCTCCTTCACGCCGAACGCTTCGATCGCCGATTTCTTCCCGTCGTGCAGCCGGACGCGGCTCTCGAGCTGGGGCGCGATCGAGCGCAGCATCCGCTTCGCTTCCTCCAGCAGATTCGGCTGATCGACGACGATCTCGTCCATCTGCTCGGTGACGATGTCGCGGATGAGGCGCGGCAGCAGCTCCACGTCGGCGTACACCTCGCTCGGCGCGGAAGCGCGCTTCGCCTTCTCCCGGATCGCGCTCCACCGCTCGCGAAGCAAGGACATATCGCTCTCCAGCGCCTCGAATCCTTCGCCGTTCGCGACCGTGCGCAGGATGACGCCCTCCTTGTCCCGGCATAACCGCTCGCCGAGCGTGCGGAGGCGTCTCCGCTCCTCTTCGTCGTCGATCTTCTTCGACAAGGCGATATACCCGGCTTCCGGCATGTACACGATCCAACGCCCGGTAAGGGCATAGTGCGTCGTCACGCGAGCGCCCTTGGTGCCTACCGGCTCGCGCACGATTTGCACGAGCAGCTCGTCCCCCGCGCGGACGAGCGTATCGATCGACGGCTTCACCTTCGGCTGGTGCTCGAGGTGAGCCGGGAGCAAGTCGTCGATGTAGAGGAACGCGTTCTTCTCGATGCCGATGTCGACGAACGCCGCCCCCATGCCCGGGAGCACGTTGACGACGCGGCCTTTATAGATGTTGCCTACCAGCTTGCGAACGTTCGGACGTTCCACGAAAAACTCGGTCAACTTGCCGTCTTCAAGCAGCGCTACGGTCGTTTCGTCTCGGTGACCGTGAACCACGATTCGTTTCAAAGGAACACGTTCCCACCTTTAGCGTTCAGAAATATCCATTTTATTCTACATGAAAAGTTCGGATACTGCACGGTTTTGCTCTTCCGTCGCGTATCGGGACGCGATGCGCTCTTCGGGCACGACCGCGAGCACGCGTCCCGACCGGGTCGCGAGCACGAACCGATGCAGCCGCTCGCGCCGCAGCAGACGCGACACCGATTGCAGCGTATCGCCCGGCTCGACGACGAGCGGATGCGCCTTCGCGCCGCGCCGAGACCATTCGCGCACCCGGGACTCCCGGCCCAAGAGGAAGCGCAGGAACCGGTACGGCGCGGTTCGGTATTCGTACCAGTTGGCGTACAGCAGGAACGTACCGATGACCGCCGCGCTCGTCATCGCGCCTTCCCCGAGACGGGTCGAGGCGAAGCCGACGAGCGCGGCGCTCGCGAGGAGCGACCAGAACGTCGTCGCCTTCAGCGTTCGGTAGTATGGCAGCGCATAACCGAGGCACACGCGCAGCAGCTTGCCTCCGTCGAGCGGGAGGATCGGCGCGAGATTGAACAGCATGAGCGTCAGGTTCGCCTGCGCGAACACCGTCGTCCAGGCGTGAGTCCAGATACCGGCTGCCGTCATCGCGTACGCGAAGCCGATCATCGCGAGATTCATCGCGGGCCCCGCGATCGCTACGAGCGCTTCCTCCCGCGCGGGGACGGAGCCGTCCTCGTCCGTGACCGCCACCCCGCCGAACGGCGTCAGCAGCACTTCGCGAACGCGCCAGCCGAGATGCTTCGCCATCGCCGCATGTCCGATCTCGTGGATGAGAACGATGCCGAACAACGTTAAAATCTCCAAGAATCTCCCGGTCGCCGCCGACAAGAGCAGCAGCAGCACGAACAACGGGTGCAGGCGAAATCGGACGCCGAACCAGCGATCAAAGCGCGACGACATCGGTCGGATCGACGAAGCTGTTTCCTTTTTTTACAGCGAAATACAGAAGCCCGCCGGCTTCGCCCGTTCCCGAAGGCCGCACCGTGCCGATCGCCCCCCCGGCTTCGACCCAATCGTCCTTCGCCACTTCGATGGTCCCGAGGTAGCCGTATACCGTCTCGACGCCGTCCGGATGGCGGATGACGACCGTCTGTCCGCTCTCTTGCGTCTCCCCGGCGTAGATGACCAGCCCCTCGTCCATCGAGGCGACCGACGACGCGGACGCCCGCACGACGATGCCCGCCCCCGAACGCACGCCCCCGAACGGCTCGACGACGCTGCCGCTCACCGGCGCGATGTACGCTCGTCCGATGCCGGCGCCGACGTGCTCCGCTTCCGCTGCCGTCCGCGCCCGTTCCATCGCCGGCACGAACGACGGCAGCTCGCCGAATCGTTCCTCATACCAAGCGTACGCGTCTTCGAGCTTCAGCTCCTCCGTGAGCGCCGCGCGCACGAACGCCTGCCCTTCGGCGAGCGCCGGATGTTCCCATTGGAACAATGCCCATACCGACGCGAACATAACGATCGCCGCGACCGCTTGTACCTTGATCGTCCCTTCGGCGCGCGAAGGCGAGGTTCTCCAAGGATTCCCCCGAATATGCCATGCGTATTCGGGATCTTCCTGCATCCGGCGCTCGTGTTCCAGCCGTTCCAGCCAATCCGGATTTCGCCGGCCTTCGCCCCGGTCTTCCCCGTTCAAGATATGCTGAATGCGCTGCTGCCTTCTTTTCCGCAGATCGTCCATACGGCGTTCCCCCGTTCCACATCTCTTCCGTCGCGGGAAAAGACAAGTTATCCGTTTGTTCTCAGTTTATGAGTTGTCCATCCCGGATATGAAAAAAACGCCCGAATCCGCGAGGATTCAGGCGTTTCGTCGATTCGTTCAAGCCATCTCGTCGAGCGGCTGATCGGCATGCACGCGAATGCTGAGCGCGAGTCCGATGGACACCATATTGATGAGGAGCGAGGAGCCCCCGTAGGAGACGAAAGGCAGCGTAATACCGGTAAGCGGCAGAATGCCCAGAAACATCCCGATATTCTGGAAAATCTGGAAGACGAACATCGACACGATCCCGATAATGACGAAGGATCCCGCCGCGTCGCCGCTCTGGATCGATATGAGAATGAGCCGATAGATCAGCAGGAAATATAACAGCAACAGCACCGACGAGCCCATGAATCCGAATTCCTCGCCGACGACGACGAAGATCGAATCGGAATACGTATACGGGATGAAATTGTTTTGGACCGAGGTCCCCTGCATCCAGCCCTCGCCGAACAGCGCGCCGGACCCGATCGCGCGAACGGAATTTTCGACCTGATACAACTGGTCGGCGGAAGCATTCTCAGGATCGAGGAAGGCGTCGATGCGATCCATCCAATGGCCGGAGCCGTTCGCCTTAAGGAATTCCTCGATCGGGTCGTGGAACGTCTGGATCAAGGATATCGCCCCCGCGATGGCCCCCGCCGCGATGACGAGGCCGAGGAACGCGTGCACGTACTTAATGTTCGCGATCCACAACATGCCGATTAGAATGACTACATAGATAATCGCGTTGCCGAGGTCCGGTTGGATCACGACCCAGAAGAACGGAACGAACACGAGCAATCCGACCGGAATGACGTCGCGCAGCAATTCAAGCGGTTCCCCTCCCTTCCGGGAGAGGAAGAAGGCGACCATGACGATAATCGAAATCTTGGCGAACTCCGCCGGCTGCACGCTCTGCTCGGTGCCCGGAATGATGAACCATCCGCGCGCGCCGTTAATGATCGCCCCGAAGAAGTAGACCGCTACCAAACTCGCCACGCCGATCCCGTACAGCACGATCGCGTATTTCACGAGGATGCGATAATTTAGCAGCGCGGTGCCGAGCATGACGAGCAAGCCGAGACCGTAGAACTGCAGATGACGAATATGCATTCCGGCGAAGCCGGAGCGGCTATGCACGGCGCTGTATACGATGAACGTGCTGAGCGCCATGAACGCGACCAGGATGGCGACGATCCCCCAGTCGACGCGTTTGATCTTCTTAAGTAATATCATCGGTTCCCGCTTTCGTTCATCGCCTTAACCGGCGAAAAACTTCTTGATGCGTTGAAGTACGCCGAGCTTCTGCTGCAGCGGCATGAGCGGCACCGTATCCCCGAGGATGCGGCGCGCGATGTTTCGGTAGGCGATCGCGGCGCGAGAATCGGGGTTCATGACGGTCGGTTCCCCGTTATTCGCCGCCTTGATGACGTACTCGTCGTCCGGCACGAGGCCGAGCAGGTCGATGGCGAGCACCGCGCACACTTCGTCGATATCGAGCATGTCCCCGTTCTTCAGCATATGCGGTCGAATGCGGTTGATGATCAGCTTCGCGTCGATCTTGTCTTTCTCGAGCAGCCCGATAATTCGATCCGCATCGCGCACGGCGGATTTCTCCGGCGTCGTCACGACGATCGCCCGATCCGCGCCGGCCACGGCGTTCTTGAAGCCCTGTTCGATGCCGGCCGGGCAATCGATAATGACGTAGTCATGCTCCTTCTTCAGCTCGAGCACGACGTCCTTCACTTGCTCCGGCGTCACGGCGTTCTTGTCCTTCGTCTGCGCCGCGGGGATCAGATACAGCTCGTCGAACCGCTTATCCTTGATCAGCGCTTGATTCAGCCGGCAGCGTCCGTCGATGACGTCGACGAGATCGTAGATGATCCGGTTTTCCAGGCCCATGACGACGTCTAAGTTTCTCAGTCCGATATCGGTGTCGAGCATGCACACCTTCTTCCCGAGCAGCGCGAGCGCCGTGCCGACGTTCGCCGACGTGGTCGTCTTCCCGACGCCGCCCTTCCCCGATGTAACTACGATCGCCTCTCCCATGAGGATCACTCTCCTTTGCTAGTGCCGAGTTGCGGCCGAATGCGGTGCAACTGGTGAATCTTCTCGATCTCCATAACGCCCCCGCGGAGGTATGCGAATTCCATGAACGCTTCCTCGAAGCCCCATTCGTCCGGCGGACGCGATACGACGCCCGCGATGCGCAGCTGCGTCGGGCGCAGGTGCGACGCCGCGATGACCGCGTTCTCGTCCCCGTCGACGCCCGCGTGCGCGAGCCCCCGGAGCGACCCCAAAATCAAAATGTGCCCCGTCGACGTAATCGTGCCGCCCGGGTTGACGTCGCCGACGAGCAGCACGTCCCCGTCGTGATGCAGCGTCTGTCCCGAGCGCACGATGCCCGAGATCGTCTTCATCGCGGAGACGAGCGGCAAGACGGCCGACGCTTCCGATTCCGACGGGTCGCCGACGATCGACTGCACGAGCAGATTGCCGCGGAAAGCGAACGCTTCCTTGAGCGCCGCCTTCGTCTCCTCGGTGGTCGGCCGCTTGCCCAGCCGTACGTGCACGTGCACGATCGGCCCCGTCAAGAACTGGCTGTGCGTATGCTCTAGCTTATGACTTAAGTCCGACAACACGTCCGCCAGCGGCGCCGCGTCGTCGAGCACGAATAGCAACCCTTCTTTTACCCCTTTGATCGTGACCAGCGATTTTGTCGTTGACATATGAGACGGTGCGCCTCCCTTTCAGCCTATACCATTTCTGCTTGCGCACGCGAAAATCCTGCCCGAAGCTTTATTCTTCGTCGGAATCTCGCTCCGACCTTGGCGACTCGAGCCACTTCCGCGTCGGAATATAGAGCGCTAATGCGAGAAACAAGCTGATCAGGATGCTCGGAAGCATGCCGTGCACGAACATCCAACCGAAGTCGGCGTCCGTCACGCTGAATAACCGATATAGCGCATACGTCGCGATCTCTTCGAGCAGCAGCGCGGATAATTGAACGAAAAATACGGAAAACAAGCTTACGTGGTTCGGCCGCATTAAGAGGCCGGCCGCGTAAGCCGCGACGCCGTAAGCGAAAGCGTTAACTCCGATCATATGTCCGTAAAATTGCGCGTCTTGCAGCAAACCGAACGCGAGCGCGTACGCGCCGCCGATATGTCGATTCGTAAAAATAGCGATATACACGGTCCCGATCAGCACCAGTTTCGGGTAGATCGACAGCTCGCTCCGCCATTCGAGCGGCATGATCCAAGGAAGCAAGGCGCTCTCGAGCAGGAAGAAGAGCAGAAGCGTCAACGTCAAGAGCAGCCACTTCATCGTAGACGCGTTATTCAAAGCCCGGCACCTCGATGACGAACACTTCCCGCAGATGGCTGAACTGAGCGGCCGGCAAAATCGTCGCCGTATGCGTTAAGCCGAAGTCGCCGACCTTGCGGTCGATCACCGTGCCGATGACGATGCCTTCGGGGAACAGCTCGCCGAAACCCGACGTCACGATGACGTCTCCCTTCTTCAGCTTATCGTTCTGATCGATCTTCGTCATGAGCAGCGTTCCTTCCTCGGCATTGTAACTCTCCACGATGCCGAACGATTCGCTCTCGCGGCCCTGCACGGTCGCCGCGAATCCCTTGACGCTTCCTTCTTCCCCGTTCAGATCGGTAATGAGCTGAACGTTCGAGGTGAAGGGCGTCACGCGCACGATGCGGCCGATGAGGCCGTCGACCGTCATGACCGCCATGTCGGCCTTGATCCCGTCGCGTTCGCCGAGATTGATGCGGACGACGCGATTGTACCGGTCCGGGCTTTCGGAGATGACCTCTGCGATCCGATACGTATAATCGTGCGAACGCTTCTGCCGCTCGGTGAATTCGAGCTCTTCTTTCAGCCGCTCGTTCTGCGCTTCGAGTTCGTTGAGTCTCGCGGTATCGCGGGCGTACTGCGAGAGCGTCAGACGAAGCGCTTGATTTTCCTCGTATACCGTCTTCAGACGGCGCACGTCCTCGAAGAAGCCGGCGACCGCTCGCGCCGGCTTATAAATCAGACCTTGCCCGAACGCCACCGTGTCGGTGACGAATTTCTCGGGCCATGTCGCGCCGCCTCTTACGCTGAGGCTGAAGCCCATGACCGCGATGAAAAACATAATCGCGGCTAGGAGCAACAACAGCCGCTTATTTCCCATAAATTTAAACATCGTTCCCCATGCATCCCCTCACCGCTTGCCGTGCATCGCCGAGGAACGGGCGCCGCCGTTATCTGCGCGAACGGGAAGTCGGCCCCGACCTCGTTTTGAACAAATGAATGTTTTCGAGCGCTTTGCCCGTTCCGATGGCTACGCAGTCGAGCGGATTTTCCGCGACGACGACCGGCATGCCCGTCTCCCTGGCGAGCAGCTTGTCAAGATTGCGCAGCAGCGCCCCGCCGCCCGTGAGCACGATGCCTCGGTCCATAATGTCGGCCGACAGCTCCGGCGGGCACTTCTCAAGCGTCACCTTCACCGCGTCGACGATCGCGCCGACCGTGTCCGCAAGCGCTTCGGTCACTTCCTCGCCGGAAACCGAAATCGTCTTCGGCAAGCCCGACACGAGATCGCGCCCCCGAATTTCGATCGTCGGCGGGTTCGGCATCGGCAGCGCCGAGCCGATCTCCATCTTCATCTGCTCGGACGTTCGCTCGCCGATCATAAGGTTGTATGTACGCTTAATGTATTGGATGATCGCGTCGTCCATCTCGTCGCCCGCGACGCGAATCGAACGCGACGTCACGATGCCCCCGAGCGAGATGACCGCGACTTCCGTCGTGCCTCCGCCGATGTCGACGACCATGCTGCCCGTCGGCTCCCACACCGGCAGGTTCGCCCCGATCGCCGCGGCGAACGGCTCCTCGATCGTGTACGCTTCCTTCGCGCCGGCTTGACGCGTCGCGTCTTCCACCGCTCGCTTCTCCACTGCGGTGATCCCGGACGGCACGCATACCATGACCGACGGATGACGCGGGAACAACGAACGCTGCTTTTGCGCCTGGCGAATGAAATATTTGATCATCGTAGCCGTCGTATCGAAGTCGGCGATGACGCCGTCCTTCATCGGGCGCACGGCGCGAATGTTGCCGGGCGTCCGGCCGATCATGCGCTTCGCTTGCTCGCCGACGGCTTCGATCGTTTTCGTATCGGTGCGCAGGGCGACCACGGAGGGTTCCCTAACGACGATTCCTTTGCCTTTTACGTATACGAGCGTGTTCGCTGTCCCGAGGTCGATCCCGAGATCCTTCGTGCTGAAACCGCCGAACATGTAGGTAACTCCCTTCTACTCCACCCAAAGTCAGACAATCTTTATAATTATAACATTAGGGTGCATAGGCTTTGCAAATGAGCAAAGCCGCGCCCGATGTTTCAACAAACCTTACCTCTTACTTCGCGATCGTGCTTCCCCGCCTTTTCATCGCTCTAGGTTTGTGCGTTGCCATACATGAAACGGAAAACATCCCTATTATCGCCCTCGCCCTGCCACCCTGCCCGTCCTCCTTTAGCGGGAAACCCTCCCGCTAGAAGCAGCCAACCCCTTAGCCCTCAGGCAAAAAGAGCGAATTAAAGGAGATATCCCGCCTAAGGAGATCGAAGCTGCCTCCCGATGCCAATGTAGTGGGACATTTTCCTCTTAAAGCCGCCAGTCGGGCTTTCCGAACTTCTCGCCCGGCACAGCCGCACATCGAAGACGCTCCGACTTCCCTTTCCGGCGGACTCTCCCCCCTTACATATCGCCCCGTTCTTTCATACTGACGAATCGGCGATCTCCGATGATAATATGATCCAGGACTTCGATACCTATAATATGACCCGCTTCGGTCAACCGATTCGTTAATTGGATATCTTCGAAGCTCGGCGTCGGATCCCCGCTCGGGTGATTGTGCACGCAGATGATCGAAGCGGCGCTCCGCTTCACCGCGGCGCGGAACACCTCGCGCGGATGCACGATCGCCGCGTTCAGGCTGCCGACCGACAACGTCTCTTGGCCGACGACGCGATTTTTCGTGTTCAGGAACAATACGACGAAGTGCTCTTGCTGCAAATACCGCAAATCCTCCATCAGCAACGTCGATACATCCTCCGGCGAACGGATGATCGGAGAAGCCCCCAGTTCCGTTCGAGCCATGCGCCGACCCAGCTCGAGCGCCGCCAGCAGCTGCAGCGCTTTCGCGGGGCCGACCCCGCGCCGTTCGCACAGCTGCTCGACCGAGCGGTCCGAGAGGCCTCGGAGGCCGCCGGACTCTAGCAGCAGCCGCTGCGACAACGTCACCGCGGACTCGCTCCGCGTCCCGGTACGCAGCAGAATCGCCAGCAGCTCCGCATTGCTCATGCCGGACGCTCCGTACCGCAGCATCCGCTCCCGCGGACGCTCGTCCTGCGGCACCTCTCGCAGCATCATCGTTTCCATCGTATATCGTCCCCTTCCCCGCTACGTAAAGTACTCGAATAAAGTACTCCGATTATAAGAGCGGGGACGAAGAGGAACAACGGCGGGTTCGGTTTAACGGAAAAACTTTCCGTTAATAGACGTTGCGCTCCGTCTCTGTCACAACGCGCGCCAGCCGAAGTCGCGCTCGAGCAGGTCCGCGGCGAGCGATACCGGGAGGCCGACGACCGTAAAGTAATCGCCTTCTATCCGCTCGACGAGCGTCGCGCCGTAGCCTTGAATCCCGTACGCCCCCGCCTTATCGCGCGGCTCCCTTGTCGCGATGTAGCTCCGGATGCGCCGCTCGTCCATCGTCTTCATCCATACGCGCGTCTTCCGATGCGCGACGGAGCGCTTCTCGGGAGCGGATGCATCCACGAGCGCCAGTCCGCTGTACACCTCATGCGGGCGGCCTTGCAGCGAACGCAGCATTTCGGCCGCTTCTCCGTCGTCGGCCGGCTTGCCCAAGACGCGACCGTCCAAGACGACGATCGTGTCCGATCCGACGACGATACTCCGTTCGCCGTCGCCTGTTTGGAGCCGATCCAACGCGGTTAACGCCTTGCGCAACGACAGCTCTTCTACGATCCTAGTCGGCGTCCATCCGTCCTCGACGCTCTCGTCGACGTCGCTCGGCGCGACCTCGACCGGAAACCCAAGCAGCCGGATCAGCTCCTGCCGCCTCGGCGAGGCAGAGGCCAAGATTAATGTGTTCTTTTTCGATTCCATCGCGGCAACACGCCTTCCCTCACACTTTTCTATAAATCCAAAACGCGCCCGCCAAGCCGAGAACGCTCGCCAAGTTTAGTGTAACCGCAAATTTCATGTCGTATCTTACGACTTGGAGATCGGCTTTCGGCTCCCACCGAATTTCGGCGGACGTCGTAAGGAACGACAACCACGGCACGTCCGCGAGCAGCTGCGAAACGATCGTCCCCGTCAACAAACCGACGATCAAAAACACGATCAACGTCACGTTGTTTTTCTTCATGTCCAATCTCTTCCTCCGTTCCGGTCGACTCTATTATATCGCTACTCGAACGTCGTAGAGAACAAAAAGGACGATATACCGACATAAATAGTACATCTTACCTGATTACATTCGATTCTTAACCTATTAAAATAATGGGCGGGAGGGATTTCAACTTGAAACGAGTCATCGCCGCGTTCGCGGTCGCCGCCAGCCTCTTTGCCTCTCCGTACATAGGACAGGCTGCCAAAGTCGTCATAGATCCCGGGCATGGAGGAAGCGACCCGGGCGCCGTCGGCGTTAACGGCCTATATGAGAAATCGGTAAATAACGAAATCGCGTATCGATTGAGAGATATTTTGTTAGAGAAAGGGTACGAAGTCGTCGTTACGAGGGAGACCGACCGCACGTTGTCGCTGCAGGACCGCGTCGAGTTCGCCCGCGGCGCCGACGCCGACCTGTTCGTCTCGGTGCATGCCAACGCGCATCCGTCCAAGGACGTCCGCGGCACGATGGTGCTCTACCACGACGCCGCGAAGCCGAATCCGGATTATCCGGCCAGCGACGAGATGAAGGCGTTGACGCCGCAGAGCCGTCACTTGGCGCAGCTCGTGCTGTCGTCCGTGCTCGAGCAAGTGCCGAACACGAATCGGGGGTTGCTGCAGAGCTCCGCCTATGTCGTCCGCATGGGCAATATCCCAAGCATTCTCGTAGAGACGGCATTCCTCTCTAACGCGCAGGACGCTAGTTTGTTGTCGTCGTCCTCTATACGAGGGAAATACGCGACGGGCATCGCGAACGGCATTCTGAAATACTTGCCGCCGATCTTCAGCGACATCGGCATGCATTGGGCGAAGGATTCGATCCTGCGGCTGAACGAGCAAGGCATCGCGGACGGCTACGAGGGTAAGTTCAACCCGGACAAGCCGCTGACCCGCGCAGAGCTGATGGCGTTCGCGGAGCGGGCGTTCGGCTTCGCCGGCGCGTCGTCCGACGTAACGTTGGCGGCGTTCGATGACGGCGCGACCGCCGTGACCGAAGACGTCTACGACGCCGAGGAAACGCACGGCGAGCCGGCGGAGATTCCGGCGCCGACGTACGGCGACTTGCCGGACTGGCATTGGTCTTACGACGTTATGAAGGAAGCCGTGGAGAACGGCATTCTCCGCGGTTATCCGGACGGTACGATCCGCCCGGACGCGCCGGTATCCCGCGCGGAGGTCGCCGTCGTGCTGGACCGCCTGATCGGCACGTCGATGTCCGGCGGCGGCGACGGCGAAATCTTCCGCGACGTAGATTCCGGCAGCTGGGCTTATTCGTCCATCATGCGGCTCGGCAGCCTCGGCATCGTGCGCGGCGTCGCGGACGAACAATACGCCCCCGAGAGGAAGGTCACGCGGGCGGAGATGGCCACGATGGTCGATCGCCAGCTGTCGGGCCTCAATTCGCAGGTGTAGAAGCATATCGCGTCATAAGAAAAGGCCGCTCCCTCCAAGTACGCATCTACTTGGGGAGGAACGGCCTCTTCGCGCGTTCGGCGCGCGCGGGCCTACGCCTTACATCGTCGCGATCGACATCAAGAGCTGCTTCTCCGCGATCACATAGTCCATCAACGCGCTCTGCGCGCTCCACAAATACGCGTAATCCGGATGCGTACCGTACTCTTCGACGGCGACGACGGCGGCGAGCACCGCGTCGTCCATCCGCTTCAGCATCGGCTGCGCGTCGGCCGGGAGCCCCGCGTTCGCCGATGCCGTAAGCTTCGACAACGCCAGATGCTCCGACTTCAGCTTCTCCAGCGTGGCCGCTTCCGGAGCGACCGGGGCATCGCCTTCGAGGTGCGCCATCGTGAAGTCGCCGATTCGTCGAACGAGCTCGCTGCCCGCGGCGACATATCCGGCGAGCGCTTCCGCGGAGCCGTCCGCCCAGCGCACCTGCGCGACCTTCGGCAGCTCGTAAGGCTTTACGTATACCTCGATGCCCTGCGCCTGCAGCTTGACGCCCGCGCGCAGCGCCGTGTCGCGGTTCGACGATACGCCGGCGTATACGTAAAACCCGTCGCCTTCTTCGATCGTCGCGGCGAGCCCCTTGCTCTTCATCGTATCGGCGAGCGCGCGCGCGGCGTCGAGCGTCTCGAACTTCCCGTTTTGCAATAAGAACATTCGCCGCTCCGGCAGCTCGATCGCGGACGTAGCCATCTCGGCGACGTCCGCGGCCTCGCCCGTCGCGGGCGGCGCGACGCCCGCGTCCGCGCCCGCCGCAGCGCCTTCCGCCGGCTCGGCGGTCGCGCTCGGTTCCGCCCCGCCGGGTACCGCGTTCCCTTGCGGCGGATCGCCGACGAAGAAATTCAGGACGAACGAGCCGAACAAGACGCCCGTCGCGATCGCCCCGACGACCGACGCCGCGACCTTCCACCAGGCCGGTCCGTCCTGGGAACGGCGTCGAGACGCCCGCGACCCGCGACGAGACGTCTCGACGCCGCCCCAGTACCCCGCTTCCGCGTCGGCGTCCTCCTCCTCGTCCCGCGAGAGCCGTTCGTACAGACGCCGCGCGTCTTCCGGCGAATAGCGCGGCGCTTCGCTCCGCTCCCGAGCGGAGCGGCCGCGCGGACGGAGCCGTTCCGGCTCGACCTCGGGCTCGTACGCGTCCGTCGCGCGAATCAGCCGCTCCAGCTCGTCCGCTTCCGCGCTCGAGGTGTCGTTCCAAGCGCCGTAATCGTACGGGTAGTCGGGATCCAGCCTCCGCGGAGACGCCGGCGGCGCCGGCGTCTCTTCGAGCACGACGGGCTCCTCCGACACCTCGAATTCGTAATGACGCAGCGGAATGACGTTGGAAGCGGTCTTCCCCGCCGCCCTCGTCTCTCCCGCCTCTCCCGCATGCTCCCGCTCCGGCTCGCGCTCCCGGGCGACTTGCGTCTCCGGCGGCGCGGCTTCCCGAGGCTCGATCGACGCTTCGGCCGGGGCTTGTCCTCCCGCAGCCGCGCGCCTCGTATTTTCAAAACGAAAAGTCATTCTCGCTTTACTCATAACGTCTCGCTCCCTTGTCCATTCTCCCTAGTAACATATGATAGAGGGAGCGAGATTATGAGCTTTTCTTCGCGGAAACTCGGATTTATTTCGCTTCGGCCCGTTCTTTCAGCGTGGCGGACAGTTCCTTCGCGACCTTCCAGATGTCGCCCGCGCCCATCGTCAGCACGAGATCGCCCGGCTGGACGGTGCGCTCCAGATGCTCGAGCACTTGCTCTTTCGTGGAGATATGCGACACGTTCGCGTTGGAGTGCTCCCGAATGAGCTCCGTCAGTCTCGCCGCCGAGACGCCTTCGATCCGCTGCTCGCCGGCCGGCGAATAGATGTCGACGATGATGACCTCGTCCGCATCGCCGAAGGCGCGGCTGAACGCATCGAGCAAATAATACGTCCGTGTATACCGCTGCGGCTGGAACACGGCTACGATCCGCTTCCCGGTCGCCTTCGCCGCGGCGATCGTCGCCACGATCTCCGTCGGATGATGCGCGTAATCGTCGATCACGAGCACGTCGTTCACGTCGCCCAGCACTTGGAACCGTCGCTTGGCGCCGCTGAACTCGGTAAGCGCCGCGGCCGCCTGCGCGAACGGGACGCCCGCTTCGAGGCAGACGATCAAGGTCGCAAGCGCGTTCAGCACGTTATGATGGCCGGGCACGCTGAGCGTCACGCGGCCGAGCGTCGCGCCGCGGCGTTCGACGGTAAACTCCGCCTTCCGGTCGCCGAGCGCGATGTCCGTCGCGCGGAACTCCGCTTCCGGATGCGTGCCGTACGTGACGAGCTCCGCCGACACGTCCGGCAGCAAACTCGCGAGCTCCGGATCGTCGAGGCAGACGACCGCCTTCCCGCCTTCCTTCACTTGGCTCAGGAACCGCGCATACGCCGCCTTCAGCTTGCCGAAGTCGCCGTCGTAATTTTCCAGATGGTCCGCTTCGATGTTCGTAACGACCGCAAGCGTCGGGTAATACTGCAGGAACGTGCCGTCGCTCTCGTCCGCTTCCGCGACGACGAAATCGCCCTTGCCCGCCTTCGCGTTGCTGCCGACGTTCATGATTTCCCCGCCGATAATGTAGGTCGGGTCGATGCCGGTGTTTTCCATGACGAGCGCGATCATCGACGACGTCGTCGTCTTGCCGTGCGCGCCGGCGACGGCGATGCCCTTCTTCTCGTTCAGAAGACGCGCGAGCATCTGAGAACGATGGATGACCGGAATATTCAACGATTCGGCCGCCTTCTTCTCGACGACGCCTTCCGAAATCGCCGACGTATACACGACGAGATCCGCCCCTTGCACATGGCCGGCCTCGTGACCGATGAATACGGTCGCTCCCCTCGCGACGAGCTTCTCCGTCAATTCCTGCTGCGCCATATCCGACCCGGACACGCGATATCCCATCTCCAGCATGACTCTGGCGATGGCGCTCATGCCGTACCCGCCGATCCCGATGAAGTGCACGTGCTGCTCGGATGTACTCATGGGTTTCACCAACCTTTTTCGCTGTTCGGCAATTTCAATACCCGGGAGCGGGCGTCCGACAAGAAATACAAGGAGCCCGACACCACGATCAAGTCCTCCGGACCGGCTTCCCGAACGGCGCGGTCGAGCGCCGCCTTCCAATCCGGCTCCGCCGTCACGGAGAGCGACGCCCCGGCGTCGTCGCGCCACGCCTCGGCCGCCGCCGCGAGCTCCGGGGCCGGCATTTTCTTGAAGAAATCAGGCTCCGTCACAATCAAAGTATCCACAATAGGTAGTATATGCCGTAAATATTCCGGATGATTCTTGTTCCGGAGCATCCCGAGCACAAATACGATGCGGCGATACGTATAGACGGAGCGCAGCGTGTCCGCCAGCGACTTGGCCCCGTCCGGGTTATGCGCGCCGTCGAGCAGAATTCTCGGCTCGCGCGACACCATCTCGAGGCGTCCCTTCCACGCCGTGCGCTCGAACGCCGCATACAAGTCCTCGTCGTCGACGAGAACGGCATAGTACTGGCGCAGCACCTCGAGCGTCATCAGAGCCAGCGCCGCGTTCGCCTGCTGATGCAAGCCGTCCATCGTGATCGCGACGTTCGGCAGCTTCCGGAACGGTCCTTCGAAGTCGAAAGACTGACGGCCTTCCTGCACTTCCTTCGTCTCGTAGCGGAACTGGCGGCCGACCTCGTAGAGCGTCGACTTCCGCGCCGCCGCGGTCTCGCGGATGATCGCCGCCGCGGCTTCGTCCGTCGCGGTCGAGACGACCGGTACGCCGGGCTTAATGATGCCGGCCTTCTCCCGCGCGATGTCCGGAATCGTGTCGCCGAGCACGTCCGTGTGATCGAGCCCCACGTTCGTGACGACGGATACGAGCGGCGCGACGACGTTCGTCGAATCGAGCCGTCCGCCCATGCCGGTCTCCCATACGACGAGGTCCGGATACGCCTCCCTCGCGAAATACTGTATCGCGATCGCCGTGCTGAGCTCGAACATGCTGAGCGCGCCGTACAGCGGCTCGATCTCGTCCGCGAGCGGCTTGATCTCGTTCGCGATCCGCAGCACCGACGCCTCCGGAATGTCCGTGCCGTTCACCTGGATGCGGTTCGTGTACTTCTCGAGATACGGCGACGTGAACGTACCGACCTCGTATCCGGCGCTTTGGAGCGCGGACGCGAGGAACGCGCACGTCGAGCCTTTGCCGTTCGTCCCCGCGACGTGAATAAATTTCAACCGACGATGCGGGTGGCCGAGGCGCTCCAGCAGCGCCTCCATCCGCTCGAGTCCCGGCTTTATGCCGTGGAGCGGCATCAACCTCGTGATCCATTCCAACGCTTGACCGTAGCTCTCGAACATCGCCGTTACCCCTTCAGCTCGGCGATGCGCGCGAGCACCTTGTCTCGCTTATCCGCGTAATCGTTCATCTTGGCTTTCTCCTCTTCGATGACGGCGGCCGGCGCCTTCGACACAAAGCCCGGGTTGGCGAGCTTCTTCTCGACGCGCTCGACTTCCGCGTTCAGCGTCTTCAGCTCCTTCTCGAGCCGCGCGACTTCCTGGTCGATGTCGATGAGGCCCGCGAGCGGCAGGAACATCTCCGCGCCGGTCACGATGGCGCTCATCGCCTTCTCCGGGGCTGCCGCATCCATCGAGATCGTCAGCGACGACGTATTGCAGAATCGCTCGACGTAATGACGGTTCGCTTCCAGAATGCGCTTCGTCTCTTCCGTCGCCGGCTTCGCGATCATCTCGATCTTCTTGCTCGGCGGCACGTTCACTTCCGCGCGCACGTTGCGGATCGAGCGAATCATCGCCATGAGCAGCTCCATCTCGGCGACTTGCTCCGGCGCCTCCCATTTCGCGTCGACGACCGGCCATGCGGCCAGCGTGATCGTCTCGCCTTCTTCCGCAGAATGCGGGAGGTGCGACCATATTTCCTCGGTAATATACGGCATGAACGGATGCAGGAGGCGCAGCGTTTGGTCGAGGACGTACGCGAGCACCGTCTGCGTGCGGGCTTTCGCCTCCGCGTCCGAGCCGTACAGCGACAGCTTCGCGAACTCGATATACCAATCGCACAGATCGTCCCAGATGAAGTCGTACAGCGCCCGGCCCGTCTCGCCGAATTCGTAAGCGTCGAGCAGGCGCGTCACGTTCGCGGCCGCGTCGTTGAGGCGATGCAGAATCCACCGGTCCGCCGTCGACAGCTTCGCGATCGTCTCCGCGTCGAGCGGCTGCGGCGCATACCCGTCCAGGTTCATCAACGCGAAGCGCGAGGCGTTCCAAATTTTGTTCGCGAAGTTGCGCGCCTGCTCCACGCGTTCGAAGCGGAAGCGCAGGTCCTGTCCCGGCGTAATGCCGGTCGACAGCATATAGCGCATCGCATCGGCCCCGTATTGGTCGATCACCTCGAGCGGGTCGACGCCGTTGCCGAGCGATTTCGACATCTTGCGTCCTTCCGCGTCGCGCACCAAGCCGTGCATCAGCACATCCTTGAACGGGATTCGGTCCGTGAATTCAAGCGCGGTGAACACCATTCGCGCCACCCAGAAGAAGATGATATCGTACCCCGTCACGAGCACGTCCGTCGGATAATATCTCTTGAAGTCCGGCGCGTCCTTGTCCGGCCAGCCGAGCGTCGAGAACGGCCACAAGCCCGACGAAAACCACGTGTCGAGCACGTCGTTGTCCTGCTCGAGCTTCCCGCTTCCGCAGTGAGCGCAAGCGGTCGGATCGTGCGACGCGACCGTCGGCTCGCCGCAATCCGCGCAATACCACGCCGGGATGCGGTGTCCCCACCACAGCTGGCGCGAGATGCACCAGTCGCGAATATTTTCGATCCAATTCAGGTACGTCTTCTCGAACCGATCCGGCACGAAGTTGACGCCTTCGCCCGACTTCTGCTGCGCGATCGCTCGCTCCGCGAGCGGCTGCATGCGCACGAACCACTGCGTCGACAAGTACGGCTCCACGACGGCGCCCGATCTCTCGCTGTGGCCGACCTGATGCGTGTGCTCTTCGATGCGAAGCAGCACGCCGAGTTCCTTCATGTCCGCGACGATCCGCTTGCGGCATTCGAAACGGTCCATCCCGTCGTACTTGCCGGCGTTCGCGTTCATCTTGCCCGATTCGTCCATGACGAGAATTTGCGGCAAGTCGTGCCGCAGGCCGACCTCGAAGTCGTTCGGATCGTGCGCCGGCGTAATTTTGACCGCGCCGCTGCCGAACTCCTTCTCGACGTATTCGTCCCCGATAATCGGAATCTCGCGGCCGAGAATCGGCAGCACGAGCGTCTTGCCGATAAGGTGCTTGTAGCGTTCGTCCTCCGGATGCACCGCCACCGCCGTATCGCCGAGCATCGTCTCCGGACGCGTCGTCGCGACCGTCAGGAACCCGGAACCGTCCTTCAGCGGGTACTGCAGATGATAGAGCGCTCCCTGCACTTCCTTATATTCGACCTCGATGTCGGACAGCGCCGTCCGCGCGGCCGGGTCCCAGTTGATAATCTTCTTGCCGCGATAGATGAGCCCCTTCTCGTACAGGCGAACGAACACCTCGCGCACCGCGCTCGACAGCCCTTCGTCGAGCGTGAACCGCTCGCGGGAGTAGTCGAGGGATAACCCCATCTTGCCCCACTGGTAGCGGATCGACTTCGCGGATTGCTCCTTCCACTTCCACACTTCCTCGAGGAACTTCTCCCGCCCGAGGTCGTATCGCGTCGTGCCTTCCTCGCGCAGCTTCGCCTCGACCTTCGCCTGCGTCGCGATGCCCGCGTGGTCGGTGCCCGGCAGCCAGAGCGCGTCATAGCCCTGCATCCGCTTCGCCCGCACGAGAATGTCCTGCAGCGAGAAGTCGAGCGCATGCCCGATATGCAGCACCCCCGTGACGTTCGGCGGCGGAATGACGATCGTATACGGCTTTGCGTCCGGTCGCTTCCCCGCCTCGAAGTACCCTCTCTCGATCCATCGTTCGTACCATTTGCTCTCCGCCGTCTTCGGATCGTATGTCGTCGGCATGCCTTGATTCGTCGTTTCGCTCATCTGCATCGTTCCTCCTTGAATCGTAACCAAAAAAAACCTTCCGCCCCTGATTTCTCAAGGACGAAAGGTTCGCTTCCGTGGTACCACCTTAATTCCGCGCATGTGTCTTCGCACGTTCCGTTCGGAAGGTACGCGCCTGCGCGGCGCTCAGCCCGCGATAACGGTCGGGGGACCGGCCTGCACTTGCCGCAGGGGCGTCATGCAAGCGACTCCGGGGCGACTTCGGCAGCGCGCGGATCCCTGCGAAACCTTCCAGCTCCTGCCGGCTCCGCTCTCTGAAGGGGGCTGACTGCGTACTCCTCCCGTTCCAAGTCGTTCGTGTCATGTCATCAATGTCGGGAATTGCTCATATATTCCATATGATACCCGCTATTCGAACCGGAGTCAAATCGTAAGCGAAAAAGCGCGGACTCGCGCCGGACGAAGGAAGGAGGAACGCCCGTGCCTCGTTGGTGGTGGAAAGTGCGATACGGCGTGAAATCGGTCATGCTGCCCCTGATCGTCATTCAATTCGTACGAACGCTGATCTTGCCGAATCCGCTGGATGTATTCATTTTATTTTTGTTTTTCATGGCGTACCTGGGCTTCCTGCTCAACTTTTATTGAGGCTTTCTTGTCGGAACACGAAACGAAGCCCCCCGCCGTCCGCTCCAGCGAGCGGTTCGGCGAGGGGCTTCGTTGTTGTCCCCGTTACGGGATATAGACGACTTGCCCTTCTTGCAAATACTGATCGTTGATGCGGTTGTACAGCATCAACTCGCGTACGTTCTTCTGATATCGGTCCGCGATCGTCTCGATCGTGTCTTCCTTCTGCGCGATGCACATGCGCACCTTGCGGAACGAGGTTTCGTCGGCGTTCGGCCGCAGGAAGAGCTTCTTCCATTCGAGCCGGTCCTTGCCTTCGCCCGAGGATTCCGCCGGGGCGGCAGCGGCTTCGGAGGCGGGCGGCGATTCCGGACGCTTCTCGGCTGCGGCGGCGCCGGCCATCGACATGATGGCGTTCACGCCGATCGGCGACGGCTCCGCCTCGGGCGACTTGCCGGCGAAAGCGATCTTGATCTCCTGCTTCTCGGGCGCGGGAGCCTCCTGCGCCTCGAGCGCTTCGATCGCCTCCGGCTCGTTCGGCGCTTCATTCGGCGCTTCATTCGCCGCTTCGTTCGGCGACTCGTTCGCCGCTTCGCTCGCTTCGATCGGCGCCGCTTCGGGCTCGTTCGCCGCCGCGATCGTCGCTGTCGGCTCATCGACCGCCGCCGGCGCCGAAATCGGAATCGGCTCGGGCTCCGGCGCGGGCGCTTCCGCAGCTAGCGCGGCGACCGGCTCCGGTTCCGGCTCCGGCGCCGGCGCGGCCGGCTCGACGCGGTGCGAGAAGACGACCTCTTCTTCTTCGCGCCATGCGGGCTCGAGCGCGCTCGCCATCTCGATGCCGCCGAGCGACAGGACGCCCGTCACGTTGAGGGTCCGAGGGGACAGCACGTCGACGTCGAAGTTTTCGATCTCGACGCGAATGTCGTTCACGTTCTCCACCCGATTGAGCGGCAGCGTGATCTCCACGGGAATGCGATGCGTCAGCAGCTCCTCTTCGTTCCTCGTCTCGCCTTCTCCCGCGTATGTACCCGTCAATGCCAGATACCCCTTCAATACTGCCTGCTCGCCTTGCGCGACAACACTGATTTCCGGCGTCAGCTCGATGCCGTTGATTTCCTTCACGCCGATCGTATTGTCAGGAAGATGAACGCGTTCGTAAATGTCGAACCGCAATCCGGACGACTGTTGGGACAAGGTGTTTCCTCCCTTCGCTATCATGACTCGTTACTATGTATATGGGCCAAGCGCCGAAGTCATGACTGGAAAAGGAAAAAGTGCGTTCGGCATCGGCTTCCCGTTCCGGGACTCGGGACGTCGCTCAGATATCGACAGGGGATATCTGTGGATAAATGGGGCGCACGGTACTGAATGACGGCCGCCAACTTCCGCGCACGAAAAAAAACCGACGGGAGCTCCGTCGGTTTCGGGACGATCTTCACTGCTATTCCAGCTTCAACGCTTCGTAATGCGCCTCGATCGTCCGCTCGATGTCCTCGTCCGAATGCGCGAGCGACACGAACAGTCCCTCGAACTGGGACGGCGCGATGCTGACGCCGCGGTCGAGCAGCCGGCCGAACACCCGGGCGAACCGCTCGAGATCCGCCGTCTTCGCCGTCTCGTAATCGACGACCTTCGCGTCTGTGAAGAACGGGCACACCATCGAGCCGACGCGGTTGATCGTGCTCGGAATGCCGAACTCGCGCGCAACGCCCGCGAG
>JAPSKX010000259.1 GCA_031181325.1 Paenibacillus sp. | reverse complement strand
TCGGCGACGTACATGGACGCGTAGTCGATGCGCGGCATGCCTTCCAAGCCCGGACGTTCATAGAAGCTGTCCGGCAGGTTGGGCACGGTTCCGCGAGTCAACAGCTCCGAGCCTCCCGCCGCCTCTTCCCAGAAGAAATACGGGCGCAGCTCCGGCTCGAGCGCATCGTTGGAACGGAATCGCACCAACGTATCGGTCGCGCTGTCGTCCGTCATCCGGAACGACCCGATCGTCAACCCCGAACGGATCCGGTCCCGGACGTAGGACGTGACGTCGAATCGGTACCAGCCGGCCTCCCTCACGACGGTCGTTTCCAAGACGATACCCGCCTCCGTCGGCGCGTTATTGTACGTAATCTCCGTCTCCGTCCAGTCGGCGGTGTCGAGGCCCCGAACCGTAATCGGGACGACCTTCGTCAAGGCAGCCGGCAAATAGACGTTGAGCGTAACGGTCCCGATTTCCTCGGCTCTGCCCGACAGCGGACCGAAGTCGGCCTTGAGGTACGCCTCCCGATGCGTCGGCGTATCGGTGGCGCCGTTCTTCAAGAAGTGCTTGATCGCGAATTCCGTTCCGTCCGCCATAAGCACCTTCTGATTGACGTCCGCTTGCGCGCCGCCCTGCGTGTTCACCGCGGCGGCGACCGGAATCGCGGCTTCCTCGCCCGGCTCCTCGCCGGGTTCGCCGGAAGGCGTATACGTGACGACCGGGTCCCAATTCGTATGGTCGTTATTGAGCGTAACGTTCTTCTGCACGACGAAGGCGATGACGTCGCCGGCGGCGACCGGCACCGCCTCGACGCCCGTCGGCGTCGCCGGCTCCGTCGTCGTCAGATGCGCGCTCCAGAGCGGCGTACCGTTCTTCCGTACGGAAACCAGTACGCCGTCGCCGAGGCTGTCGCCTTTCCGAACGGTCCCGCCGACGGCGATCGACCCGCTTCCCGGTGCCGCCCAGGCGCGCACGACATCGTCGGACGCCCCCGGATGCATCGCCGTCGCCGAAATCCACGGCGTATTCGTCGCCGCATCCTTCCAACGCGGAACGATCGGGTTCCCCGTCGGCGTCTCGACGTATACCAAGTCGGACGTTACGCCGTCGCGCTGCTTCCAATAATGCCATCCGTCGCCGCCTTGCGTGCCCGAGAAGCCGGCGGACGCCCGATACGCGACCGATTCGGGCGCCGTCCCCTCGCCGTCCGGCGAACCCGATGCCGCTCCGGCGCCGGGAACCGCAATCCCCGCGAGCAGGGATAGAGAAAGCAACAATGCCAAGGGTCCATTCTTCTTCGACATTATGTAACCCCTTTCATTTTCTTTTAAAAAGGCGCTCGGCAGCGGGCGGAGCGAATCGCCCCGCCGCCCCCGACGTAACCCTCTTACTCGAACTCCATCCGATACAGGTCCTCCATGAATAACCAGCTGTCTTTGTTTTCCTGGTACCAGTTCTTATACCATTCCTCGAGCTTCTTGCCGCCCGACTGATCCCACGCGCTAACGACGTCCGCGACGCCTTGATCCACCGTGTATGCGCCGCCGCTAACGATCGTCTTCGCCATAATTTCGTTCATCGTGTTCCAGCCGTCGTTGAAGATCGTATTCAAATCTTTATCGAGCGCCGGACGGAACTTCGCGTGCGTGAAGCCCGGATGCGGTCGATTCGGATCCAAGTAAAGCTCCTTCGCTTCTTCCGCGATTTGAATCCATTCCTGATCGATCGGATTCGTCGATTCGAGGGAGCGTTCGTTGATGGAGCACGTCTTCAGCAAATACGTCGGCATAAACATCTTATAATCGGCCGTGTACCCCATCTCGTTCTTGTTTTTATCGCGATCGATCTGTTGCGGGCAACCGTTTTCCGAGGTGGTGTAATGAACGCCTTCCTCGCCGTTCGCGAAGTATTCGACCGTCTCCTTGGATACCATGAAATCGATGTATTTCATGACGGCCGCCGGGTCCTTCGCGTTCGCGTTCACCGAGCCCGTAAGCTGGAACGGCGGGTTGAAATCCGGTCCGAACTGCCCGAATTCCGTCTCCGGGAACGGAATCGCTACGATTTCGGCCTCCGGGATGCTCTTCTTCAACGTATCGTAGTTTTTACTGATCACGGAAGCGTAAGCCAAGTAGATGCCTAGCTTGCCGCTCGCGAAGTCCTGCTCTGCCTTCTGACCGTTCGTGTCGGTGAGGAAATCTTTATCCACGATGTTGTTCTCGAACAGACGGCGCTTGAACTCGTAAGCCGGCTTGATGCGATCGAACTGACGAATCAGCTCGCCGTCCTCGACGATGAACATCTCGTTCTGGAACATCGCGTCCACGTAATACGTCGCGAATTGGCTCAAATTTATGCCGAACGTGTCTTTCGTGCCGTTGCCGTCCGGATCGCCGTTCGCGAACGCGTCGGCGACCTGGTACAGCTCCTCGATCGTCTGCGGCACCTGCAATCCGAGCTGATCCAACCAATCTTTCCGTATGACCATCATGCCGAGAATTTCCGGCTTCATGATCCGGGCGATTTCATACATCTTCCCGTCCGGCTTCGTCGCCAGCTTCTTTAGCTCCGGGAACTTCTCGAGCAGCTGCTTGTATTCCGTGCTGTGCTCCGCGATCAAGTCGTCCAGCGGCAGCAGCTGCTTTTGGGCCCACAAGGTATTTACGAAAGCGTTATCATATTCGAGAATCAGATCCGGCGCTTCCCCGGATGCGAAGAGCATACTGTACTTCTGCTGCGATTCGTTCCGCGGAATTTGGATAAATTCGACGTCGACCGGACCGTTCTCGTTGATCCAACGCGTCCAGCGGTTATCCGAGTACGTACCCTCTTCTTTCGGAATCAGCCCGCGGTCGTAGATCGAGACCGAAATTTTCCCTCTGGCTTCTTGCGTTTCTCCTCCGGTCGCCGGCGCTTCCGCCGCCGGCTCGTTCGTTGCGCCGCTGCCGCAAGCCGCCAAGATCGACAGCGACATCACGGCCGCCGTCGATAACGCGACGCTCTTCTTTGCCCGATGCTTCAACATGCGATTGCCTCCCTTTTTTATCATCCGATCCTTATGTTGCAATTAGCTTACCATGTACATCCGAAAGTTTCAGCCGATCCTCGGCATCCCCCCTTTCCTGTCCTCCTTGTCTACCCTTTGATCGAACCGATCAACGCGCCTTTGACGAAATATTTTTGCAAGAAAGGATAGACGAGCAGCATCGGAAAGACCATGACGAGCACGCCCGCCGATTTGATCGACTCCGGGGTGAGCTGAGTGAACGCCTCCGGATCGAGCTGGGCCATCTCCGCAAGCAGCGACTGGCTTTGGATCATGTTCTGCACGAGAACGGACAGATTGAATTTCGCCGAATCGTTGATATACATCAGAACGTTGAAAAACGAGTTCCAATGGTTGACGCCGTAGAACAGCGACACGGTCGCGATCGCGGGCAAGGATAACGGAAGCACGATTTGGCCGATGATTCGCCATTCCCCGCAGCCGTCGATGCGCGCGGCCTCTTCGAGCTCCTCCGGGATATTTTCGAAGAACGAACGCAGAATCAACATATTGTAGGCGCTGACAAGGCCGGGCAGCCACAGCGCGCCGTACGTGTTCACCAGTCCCAGCGCCTTCGCGAGCATATAGTTCGGTATCAGTCCGGCGGTAAACAGCATCGTAAATACGATCGCCAGCGTCAGAAATTTCCGCCCGTAGAAATGCTTCTTCGCCAACGGATACGCCGCGAGCACCGTAAACGCCATATTCAGCGCCGTCCCGACGACCGTAATCACGAGGCTGTTTCGCAGCGCGTTCACGACGTCCGTCCCTTGAATCAGCTGTTTGTAGGCCTCCCAGGTCGGCTCGACCGGCCAAAGCCCGACCTTCCCGAGCGTAATCGCTTCGCCGCTGCTTAAACTCAGCGCCACGAGATGGATCAGCGGCAGCAAGCAGCTAAGCGACACCAGCGACAAGATGAAATAATTGATTCCGTAGAAAACTCTTTCGCCCCACGTTTGCTTCACGGCGATCCCCTCCTTACCATAAGCCTCTGTCGAATTTGCGCGCGATTTGATTCACGGTCAGCACCAGTACGAGTCCGATGAGCGACTCGAACAGCCCCATGGCCGTCGCGTTGCTGAACTGGCCCGCGCCGAGCCCCACTTTGAAATTCCACGTGCTGATCACCTCGCCGACGTTGACGACGACCGGATTTTGCAGCACGTACACCTGATCGAAGCCCACGTCCATAACGTTGCCGATATTCAGAATAAACATCAGCACGATCGTCGGTTGTATGCCCGGAATCGTAATGTTCCACAGCTGCTTCCACTTGCTCGCGCCGTCCATGCCCGCCGCTTCGTAGAGGCTTGGATCGATCGAAGTCAGCGCCGCCAAATAGATGATCGCCGCCCATCCGGCTCCTTTCCAGATGCCCGAACCGACGAATATCGCGATCCATGACGTCTCGTGGAACAAGAACGGAAACTTCTGTCCGGTCAACGCATGCAGCATGTTGTTGACGAATCCGCTTTCCAAAGCGAACACCATCAGCACCAGTCCGCCGACGATGACCCAGTTAAGGAAATGCGGCAAAAACACCAACGTCTGCACCCACCGCTTGAACCAAGCTCTTCGCACCTCGTTCAATAGAATGGCCAGGACGATCGGAAACGGGAAGCCGACGAATACGGTCAGCGCGCTGAGCACCAGCGTATTGCGAATAATGTTCAGCGTCTTCGGATTGTTGAACAAATACTCGTAGTTCGCGAATCCGACCCAAGGACTCCCCCAGATGCCGTCCGCGAAGTTGTAATCCTTGAACGCGATGACGAGGCCCAGCATCGGAGCGTACTTAAACAGAAGGAAGAACGCGGCCACCGGAAGAAACATCACGAGGAGCGGCTTATTCTGGTTCCATCTTCTTCTGCGATGCAGCGACGCGTTCCGATGCACGACGCTCGCGTCCGCAGCAGCTTTCTCCATAGTTTTCATGCTTCCACCTCTAGTTGATTATAGGCCGCCCGGCCCGCCCTCCGAGCGAGCTGTCCGGGGGTCCGTTCGACTGCCCTCACTGTACTCGATGCGCCGCGGCAGCGACAACTCACAGCTTTTGAACCCGCTAACAAATCTTGAAACGCCCGCTCCTACGCCCGTTACGGCGGGTTTCTAACAGTTTTTGCGGCCCCTACATTTCTTGCGATTCCCGGGGGAAGGCTTTACCGCCGCGCAAAGAGGCCCGCGGACTGTCGTCCGCGGGCCTCGCCCGACTAACATCA
>JAPSKX010000053.1 GCA_031181325.1 Paenibacillus sp. | reverse complement strand
CGATTCCGCCGTTTCGGTCGGAACGGAGGAGCTTTCTCCCTGCGTATAACGCTCGATCAGACGCTGCAGCACGAGCCGCAGCTGCCGTTGCATGCGGCGGAGCTCGATGTCGTCCAAGAAGCCGGCGCGGTGCCCGGATTCATTCGCCATGGCCTCCGTCCCATCCGGCTCGGCTGGCCTCGATTCGAAAACGGACGGCGAGCTCCTCCAGCTTCCCCCGCAACAGTTCCAAGGCTCCCCCGCATTCGTTGTCGAACATTTCCTTCATGAGCTCGATCAACGGAGCGTCGCCGAGCTTATCTTCCGTCTCGTTCTTCAGATCGTAGAACATCTCGTGAAGCTCGATCAGCGAGGATAAGTATACCTCTTGATGCATGTAAGGAGATTCGGAAAAGGCTTCGATCAGCCCCGGCGTAGCTCCGATTCCGAGCTCTAGGCGCCCGTAGTGGCGCAGCGTACGATTCCTTGCCGTCAACAGCTGACGGATCTCGTCGGAGGTCAACGTTAAGCCGTAGACTTCCGTCGTTCGATTGAGCGCCAGCAATTCGAGCGTTTCCTCCGGGGCGACGACGTTCGGCGGATTGAAAATCGTTGACAATCGCATGCGGTTTCCTCCCAAGCAATAAAATGGAGAGAAAAAAAGAGTATTGACTTTTGATCGGAATTGTGGTATAATATTAAACTAATTTTATGTGTAACCATTATATTGCTCCTTTTAGCGATTGTCAACGACAAACGCCGCCGTCCCGGAAGGGGACAGGCGGCGTTCGCTTTATTTTTCGCGATATTATATATCCTTCCTCCGAAAGCGCGGCACCCGAGCCGGAGCAGCACGGCCGCATACCCGTCCGTCGAAGCGCGCTTCTCCGATGCGGCGAAGAAGAGTACAATAAGGAAGACGCGGTCCCGCGCGAAGGAGGACGGCCGATGTGTAAGACGACGATTCGGAACGAAGTGGTATCGAAGAAAATATTGACGGAAGCGAAAGGGTACCTGGACACGGGCTTCACCCATTCCTTGAATCCATACAGCGGCTGCGTCTTCGCATGCAGCTATTGTTACGTCCGGGAGATGCCGATTCAGAAATTCAAAGACGCGCCTTGGGGCGATTGGTTGGACGTCAAGACGAACGCGGCGGAAAATTATCGGAAAGAAATCGTAAGCCTGCGGCGAAGGGGCAAGCCGGTTCGGCTCTTCATGTCTTCCGCGACGGATCCCTACCAGCCTGCGGAGCGGGACGCGAGGCTGACCCGGGCGATTCTGGAGGCGATGCTCGAGCATCCGCCGGATTTTCTGCAGGTGCAAACCCGCAGCCCGCTCGTCGCCCGGGACGTCGACGCGATCGCGGAGCTGGCGGAGCGCTGCGAGGTGCTCGTCTCGATGACGGTCGAGACCGATCGGGAGGATATGAAGCGCGCGTTCGCTCCCGCCGCGCCCGGCATCGGCTTGCGGCTGAAGGCGCTGCGCGAGCTGCATGACGCGGGCGTCTTCACGCAAGCCTCGATCTCGCCCGTGCTGCCGTTCACGCCGGATTTCGCGAAGCGACTCGAGGGAATCGCGGACCGGATCTGGATCGATACGCTTCACATCGGCGACGGCGCGATGGGGCGGCGTTCCGAGCGGCTGGGGATGCGGAAGCGGTTCGAGGAGAACGATGTCGCGAAGTGGTATCGGGACGATCTGCATGTCGCTGCGGTGAAGTACTTCAAACAATATTTTCCCGAGGAACGGGTTCGCGTCTCGAAGGAGGAAGCGTTCCCGGGCGAAACCAAATAGCGGCAGCCTAAGGACGAGGGTTCGTCCCTAGGCTGCCGCTTTTTTTCAGCTTATGCGTCTCGCTTCATCTCGTAATAGTTGCCGTCCCACAGGAAGAGCAGCGTGTTCTCGTCTTTCGCGATGAACGTGCCGCCGGGGTTCGTCCAGCCGGAGACTTCCACGATGCGAACGGTCCCGCCCTCGAGTCCGAGATCGGACGGCGGGGTTCGGTGCTCGGAGAGGAACTCCGTTTCGGAGAGCTCCTTTTCCGCATATTCAGGCGTCTGTATGCGCTCTTCTCCGAAGGTGGCTTCCTCCGCCGAGTACGTCGCGCGCTGTCCCGCGAAGCCGTCGTCGGGCGCGGTCGATATGCCGGCCGACGCGACCGCTCCTTGGACGGTCCATGCTCCGAAGTAAGCCGGTCCTTCCGACTGCTTCGCTTGTTCCGCGGCCGGTTCCGATGGAGCGGGCGTCGAGGCTTCGGGGGCGGGCGTCGCTTGGGGGTTCGATTCCGCGGCGCCGCAACCGCCGAGCGTCAGCGCAAGCAGCGCCAGTGCTGCGTATGGTTTCATCCTATTTCCTCCTGTTTTCTCCTGTTTCTCTCTGTTCATCCTCTACATAGACGCGATCGGCATGGAACAGGTTGCATCATCGAGGCGGCGATCGTTATCTCCGTCGCGCCATTGCACGGGCGGGACCGAAACCCCGGGAGACTTCCTCCCGGGGTTTCTCCTTGTCCCCCGATTGCGGTATAGTGAAGGCAGCGAAGTTTCGAATTCAGCGCAGCGGAGGTCGTCATGTCGTTTTCATTAGTCGTTCTTCAAGGTCCGAGCGCATCGGGGAAAAGCACCATCCAAGCGAGGTTGGGGCTGCCGCGGGTGGTGACCTGGACGTCGCGTCCCCCTCGCGAGGGCGAGGTCGACGGCGTCGACTACTTCTTCAAAACCAAAACGGAAATGCAGCGGCTCTACGAGCAAGGGCAAATGATCGAAATGACGGAGTACCACGAAAACTTATACGGAACGCCGATGCAGCTTATAGAAGATTTGATTCGGAAGGGGGAGCTCCGGTCGGTCATCTTGGACGAAGCGGGCGCGACGCGCATGAAGGAGCTCTTCCGCGAGAAGGTGCTGCTCGTCGGGGTGAAGGCGGAACGGGAGGAATGCGCGCGCCGGCTCGAGTCTCGCGGACACGGCGCGGCGGATATCGCGACGCGGCTCAGCTCGTTCGAGCAAGAGGTCGAAGCGCTCGCCCCGTGCGACGTCATTCTGAACAACACCGACGACAATCGGGAGAAGATCGATACGGTCGTCCGTTTTCTTAAGGAAGGGCTGGTGAACCTCAATGGCGCACTATGACGCGGCGACGCTCGCGTTCGTCCGGGAGTGGGAGGCGAAGGTCGCGGCGCTGGGCTTCCGCTTGCACGAGGTCGAAGGCGACGACCGCGGCGAGCGGGACGCGTATGCGCGGGACTACGCGCGGGTGCTGTACTCCGCTTCGTTCCGGCGCCTGCAAGGCAAGATGCAGCTGCTCGGCGTGGATCGGCACAACTTCATTCGCAATCGACTGACGCACAGCATGGAGGTCGCGCAGATCGCCCGCGGCATCGCCTCCGACATGGGCATGAGCAACACGTTCGTCGTGGAGGCCGCCGCGCTGGCGCATGACCTCGGCAACCCGCCGATCGGGCATCACGGGGAGACGGTGCTCAACGAGCTCGTGCACGACATCGGCGGATTCGAGGGCAACGCGCAAACGTTGCGCATTCTGCGGAAGCTGGAGAAGAAGCATCATGCGTTCCGGGGGCTCAATCTCACGTTCCGGACGCAGCTCGCCGTGGTGAAGTATTACCGCAAGCGCGAAGGCGGCAAGAACAAGAAGTTTATTTACGACGAGGACTACGAGGAAATCTCGAAGGTGCTGCAGGAGCGCGGCATCGAGTTGCCGGAGGTCGCCACGATCGACATGCAGACGATGGACTTGGCCGACGAAATCGCGTACGCCGCCCACGATCTCGAGGATTGCCTCAGCCAGAATCTGTTTACGATCGACGACCTGCTCTACGAGTTCAGCATCAGCCGGATGTACAAGGACGCGTACGCCGAGCTGGACGACATCGTGAAACAATGCAGAGATTTCGCCCGGAAGGGGACGTATTTCCAGTCTTCGGAGGAATATTCGTTCCTGTTCCGCAAGGAGCTTACCTCGAAGATCGTCAACCGCTTGATTCGGGACGTTCATTTCGACCCGGAGAAACAGAGGCTGGGGTACCGCGAGCGCGGCAAGCTGGCGGCGGGGCTGAAGCTGCTCGTGTTCCACCTTATCATGCGCAGGCCGTCGGTGCAGCTGTATGAGAAGAAAGGCGAGAAGGTGCTGCGCGGGCTGTACGAGGTATACGCGGACCAGGGGTTGAACGGGACGTTGCAGCTGCTGCCGCCGGAGTACCGCGTGTTCCGCGACGAGGCCGAGCGAAGGCGCAACATCGTCGACTTCCTGTCGGGCATGATGGACCCGTTCGCGATGCACGAATACGAGAAATATTACGGCGCCGGTTCGTTGGACAAGTTATTGTAATCGTTCGGAACATGAAAAGCGGAACATGAAAAGCGGAACATGAAAAGCGGAACCCGCCGGGTTCCGCTTCTTCGCGCCCGGAGGGCCGGCCGCGGCCTCCTCGCTTACCCGAGCGTCTTCCCGATGCCGGCGAGGCGCTCGGCCCATCGGGCCGCCTGGTCGACCGCTTCGACCATCGCTTGCGTCGCCGATGCCTGCTCATTGCTCTTGAGGGCGCTGTTCGCCGACGTCGACGTCATGCGCTCCATCTTCGTCTGGTTCAGCTCCGTGAGGCCCGCGATTCGCGCCGCTCTCCTTGTTCGAGGAAAATTTCCACGACGCCTTCCAGCACGATAAACATCTCGTTCCCGTCGTCGCTGCGGAAGACGATCTCGCCCGCCGGGATGCGCAGCGGTCGCCCGTGCGCCAATAGCAATTGTTTGTTCATCTCATGGGGCGGCTTCATCCGCCGCGTCCCCTGTGCGTATGGATGCTACGAACAGTATACATCGGAGTCCGGCGGCAAGGCCTTTGCTAGATTTTAGAAAGTTTTTAGAATTGCATTCGAGGCAGTTTAGACTCCTCCTCTAGAATGAAGTTGTAGGCAAGAGAGAAGCCCATACAACCTAAAGGAGAGAGTTAGATTATGAATAAGAGAAGCAAAGCATTGATGATCGGCGCGGCGGTTGGCGCGGTAAGTTTGTTCGCGGTGACGGCATTGGCGTCGACGCCGAACACGGCGGGGTACGACGCGTTCAAAGCGGTGCTGAAGGCGAATCACATGGCGGAGCATCCGACGGAGAGCGGCGCGTTGACCGGTCGCTTCGCGATTGCGTTGGACGGCGCGGAGGTGCTGGCGGCGAACGGGACGGCGAAGCTGCGGGATGCGGGCGGCGCGCATGCGATGAGCGGCGACTTCGACGTTACGCTGATGGGCATCGAGCGCAGCGGCAGCGTCTATAGCGGCGGCGACGACTCGATCTACTTCGTGGACCGGACGCACGATCTGCATTACCAGCTCGTCAACCTGGATCATGACAGAGTCGAAGGGCACGACCGGGAACGCGAATACGAGCGCGGCGCGCAGCCGATGAGCAAGGCGGAGGAAGCGCTGTTGGATTATATGGTCGGCGACCTGAAGAACGAATTCGGCGTGACGAACCACGCGGACGGCGGGAAGACGATTACGGTCGACGTGAGCCGAGACGAAATCCCGCTGCCGCTGCGCCTGCTGCTCGACGTCGCATCGAACGAAGAGCGGCACGAGCGCGGGGCATGGGATGCCGACGACGCGCAGGCGCATGAACTGCTGGAGCGGCTTCCGTTCTTCCAAGGCCTGGAGGAGGGCGTGAAGCTCGCCGAGGAGCTGCCGGAGCTGACGGACGACATCGCGATCGAGCGGGTGCGGCTCGCGCTGACGGTGGACCGCGACAATGCCCTGCAGCGGGTAGAAGGCGAGCTCGAGGTGACCGGCAAGGACGAAGCCGGCGAATCGCATCGCGTGGCGGTCGGGGGCGAAGGCGTCGTTACCGACCTAGATGCGACGACGCCCGATGCGTACGACCCGACGGGCAAGTCCGTCGAAATCATCGACGTCGCTTCGTTCGACGAGCGCGACTAACGGCGGAAACCGGGAGGACCTTATGTTCGAAGCGAACGACGTAACGAAGGTGTACCCCGGCGGCCGCGGCATCCAAGGGCTCAACCTCGCCGTATCGAGCGGCGAGGTTGTCGCCTTATTGGGGCCGAACGGGGCCGGGAAGACGACGGCGCTGCAAGCGATGGCCGGGTTCGTCCGCGCGGACCGCGGGGAAGTGCGCTGGAACGGGGCGTCGGTGACCGAACGCCCCGAGCTGACCAAGCCGCACATCGGTCTGATGATCGGCGAGCCGGCGCCGTATCCGTACCTCACCGGCTACGAGTATCTCAGGCTCTATCATAAGCTGTATCCGGGCGTCGACGAAGCGCGTATCCGGGAGACGCTCGAGCGCGTAGGCATGGCGAAGCATCAGCATGCGAAGATCAAGCAGTACTCCACCGGCATGAAGCAGCGGATCGAGCTCGCGAGCGCGCTGCTGCATGCGCCCAAGCTGCTGCTGCTCGACGAGCCGTTCTCGGGGCTCGACATCGAAGCCCGCCGCGAGACGGCGGCGATGCTGCGCGCCCTTGCGGCGGAGACGGGGATGGGGATGATCGTCTCTTCTCACTTGGTGCACGACATCGAAGATTTGCTCGCGTACGCGTGCATCGTGTACGAGGGACGATGGGTCGAGACCGCGAGCTTGCAGCGGATTCGGCAGTCGTTCGCGACCGTAGAGGACTATTACTTGCATTGTATTGCGAAGGCGAGAGGCGGTGCTTCATGATATCGACGTTCGGCTACTTGACGGGGGAAGAGCTGCGCAAGCTGTTCCGCGTCGGCAAGTGGAAGGCGCTGCTGGCGCTTTCCTTCGCGATCGGCGTCCTGTTCGTTATCGCCTCGGCGTATGCGGGGGTGAACGGCAGCTTGACGACGATCGCGTTGGAGTTGCTGCTCGCGGTCGTGCTGCCGTTATTCATGGCCTCGCTTGGCAGCGAATTGATGGTGAACGAATTCAAGGACGGCACGATCAAGAACGCGCTGCGGCTGCCGCTCGGCCGGGAGTTTCTTTATTTCGCGAGGCTGCTCGCCGGCTGGATCGCCGCCGCCCTGATCGTGCTCTGCATCTTCGTGCCGACGTTCTTGGGCACCCTATGGCTGCAAGGCTTGTCGCTAAGCTCGCTGGGCGTTAGCGCAGCGGAGGCGGGGGCGGCGGTCCTGTTCTGCGGATTGCTTGTCGTCCTCGCGAACGGCGTCTCGCTCTGGGCCGGCAGCGGCGGGCTCGGGATGCTCGTCGGCGTCGTGCTTTGGATCGGCATGGGGGTTCTCGGCTTCCTCGAACCGGGGCTCGACCGCTTCCTCGTCACGAGCCTCGCGGATTGGGCGCAGCCGCTGCTTCGCGGCGGAGACGCGGGGGCGTCGCTCTCGGCGTTGCTATTTATAATTGCCTACTATATCATTGGCTCTATATTCGGCTTATTAGCCTTCCAAAGGAAAGAACCGTAAATTTATGTCCATTCGAGTGAAGCTCTTAATAACGTACCTAATCGGGATCGGATTGACGGTGTTGATCGTCGCGTCCCTCGGGGTGGGGATCGTCTCCGCCATCATCGGGTACCTCGCGAGCAGCATCGTGAAGGAGCAGAGCGCGGAGGAGGCGTTCCAACGAGGGATCGACATCGTCGTCGACTTGCGCCATGCGGAGCGGTACGCGCCGGAGCAGCTGACGACCCCTGCGTTCGCGGATACCATCGGGGATCGGCTGGAGCCGTTCGGGGGCTTCCTCGTGGTCCAAGAAGGGGACCATTGGGAGAGCCACGGCGCGCTGAAGGAAGAGGAAGCGTTCTTGGCGCATCTCGAGCGGGCGGTACGCGACCCGGCGAATTCGCCGCACGGCGGGTTCCTCGCGGAAACCTGGGAAGGGCGCGACCTGTTGACGCTAAGGTACGACTTCCCCGAAGTCGATGCGCCGCTGTCCTATTATTTGATCATCGACATCACCGATACGGAGACGAAGGGCGACCGGTTCCAGGTGTTCCTGACGATCGGAGTGATGGCGCTGCTGGGCATCATTCTCGTCCCGCTGCTGTGGATTACGACCATGGATATCGTACGGCCGCTGCGCCAGCTCGAGCAAGGCTCCCGCCGCATCGCGGAGGGAGACCTGAACTTCAGCCTCCATTCGAAGCTTCGGAACGAGGTGGGCGGCGTCATCCGCTCGTACGAGAAGATGCGCAGCGAGCTGCAGCGCTCCATCACCGCCCAACTCGCGCTGGAGGAGAGCCGCAAGCAGTTGATCTCGAACATCTCGCACGACTTGAAGACGCCGCTCACCTCGATCAAGGGGTACGTGGAGGGGATCCGCGTCGGGATCGCCGACGATCCGGAGAAGCTGAACAAGTACCTCGACGTCATCTACGCGAAGACGAACGACATGGACCGGATGATCGACGATCTGTTCCTCTTATCGAAGCTGGATATGGAGCAGGAGCGCTTCCACCTCGAAGCGGTGCGGCTGCAAGACTTCTACGAGCACACGATGAACGAACTGCGCATGGAGTACGGAGGCGGTAGACTCGTCTTGACGGGCGAATACGAAGCGGGTCCCGACGCGGTGGCGACGATGGACGCCCAGAAGATCAAGCGCGTCCTGCTGAACATCGTGGGCAACTCGGTGAAATTCATGGATAAGCCGGAGCCTCGCATCCACATTCATTTCGGCCGGAGCGAGGACCGGTGGGTCGTCGCCGTGACGGATAACGGTCCGGGCTTGACGTCGGATGCGCTGGAGCATATATTCGATCGGTTTTACCGCGCGGACGCGAACCGGAATCAGACCGTGTCCGGCTCCGGGCTGGGCCTCGCGATCGCGAAGCAGGTCGTCGCGGCGCACGGCGGCGACATTCGCGCGAAGAGCGAGCCGGGCCGAGGGCTGACGGTACTGTTCACGATACCGATGAACAAGGACGAGTGACGGGAGAACATTGGGAACATGGGAAAAAGGAAATTACTGATCGTCGAAGACGATCAAGCGATCGCCGATCTGGAGCGGGATTTCCTCGAAGCGCACGGCTATGACGTCACCGTGCGCGCGGACGGACGGCAGGCGCTCGAGGAGGCGCTGGATCAAGCGTACGATCTGATCATCTTGGACGTCATGCTGCCGGGCATGGACGGCTTCGAGCTGCTGCGCAAGATTCGGGAGACGAAGATGATCCCGGTGCTCATGGTATCCGCCCGGAAGGAGGATATCGATAAGATCCGCGGGCTGGGCCTCGGCGCCGACGACTACGTGACGAAGCCGTTCAGCCCGACGGAACTCGTCGCGAGAGTGAAGGCGCACTTGGAGCGGTACGCCCGATTGACCGGCGCCGCGGCGGAGGCCGTGCCGTCTTCCGTTCGGAAGTCGCGAGAGCTGAGCATCCGCGGACTCGTCATTCAGGTCGACGCCCGGCGCGTGACGATTCGCGGCGAAGAGGCGGCGCTCACCGCGAAGGAGTTCGACCTGCTGCTCTTCCTCGCGGAAAACCCGGACCGGGTATATTCCAAGGAGGCGCTGCTCGACAAGGTGTGGGGCATCGATCACTTCGGCGACGCCGCGACGGTTACGGTTCACATCGGGAAGATTCGCGACAAGATCCAGAAGGACCCGTCGCAGCATCAGTTCATCGAGACGGTGTGGGGCGCGGGATACCGTTTCAAAGTATAACCGCATCGATGCGCGAAGAGAGCCGCGTCCGCTCGCGGGACGTGTTCCGCCGGGTCGAGTCGGAGCAGGCGCCACGGAAGGTACGTGGCTCGGTGCGCGCAATAAATAGCGCCGGCGGTGCCGAATACGGCACTTCCGGCGCTTCTCGTCGTTGCCCGCAGCTTCATCCTCGGAACGGAACGGGAAGAGCTCCGGTCTATCCCGTCACGGAAGGGAAATCGGCCATTGTGTTTCGAGAAAATAAAGTAATAGACTGGCGAGGAACGTTAAACTAACTGGCAGGGGAATTACACGACTATACAGCTAATATCACATTAAGGTGAGTTCACGAAAACCTTTAAATCATTGCATTTTTTGCTTCGCCGGGGTTGACCTGGAGTCATCTCCAGTATGTAGAATACGGAATGAAAGGAGGCGCGCTCGTTGTACACGATCGGTCAAGTCGTAGAGAAGACGGGTTTCGGACACGATACGCTCAGGTATTACGAGAAAATCGGGCTGCTCAAGCCGCAGCGCAAACGGTCTGGCGGCGCGCGCGTGTTTAGCGACGACGATCTCCGATTGCTGTCCGGACTGAAATGTTTGAAACGTTTGGGATTGTCTTTGGAAGAAATCAAGTCGTTCGCGAGCACGAACCGCTGCGTGACCGAACGCTCGTCGATGCGCGACGGAGACGAGGCCGTTCTCCGGGATCGAATCGACCTGCTGACGGTCCACTTGGCCCGGATGGAGACGCAACGCCGCGAACTCGACGAGTTGATCGAGCGGACGAAAAACAACATTCGCCTGTACAACGAACTGTTGGACGGGACGCCGTAAACGCTTCGAAAGTTCCGGCGTTCGAGCCTCCAAGAATACTTGCAGAGGAGATGCGAGCGTGAACATTGCAATGATCGGGTCAGGACACATCGGCGGTACGTTGGGGAAAGCATGGGCGACGAAAGGTCACCGGGTGACGTTTGGCTCTCGGGATCCGCAAAGCGAACGGATGCGCGCACTGCTCAAGACGATCGGCCCGAACGCCGCGGCGGCGTCCGTCAAGGAAGCGGCTGTATTCGGCGATATCGTCGTATTAGCTGTTCCCGGCACGGAAATCGAGCGCGTGCTGGAGGAGGCGGGAGATCTGCGGCGGAAAATCGTCGTCAACACGACGATATTGTTCGACGAGCGGTCGGCGGACGCGGAAGTGCGAAGGCTCGCGAACGGCGCACGCGTCGTGCGGGCTTTCCATACGTCGACGTGGGAGGCGCTCGCGAACCCGCGGTTCGGCGCGGCGAACGCCACGCTCTTCATGAGCGGTGAGGATGAAGAAGCCAAGCTAGTCGTCTTCCGGCTGGGCGCAGAAGCAGGATTCGACATGGTAGACGTGAACGGTACGGAAGCGATGGCCGAGATCGAAAAGGCGCTCTTTTCGTTCTGGACCGCGCTCTCGCCGCAGTTTGGCCGCGACTACGCGATCCGGGTGCTGCGAAGGGAGGAAGCTCAGCCGTCTTAAATCGGGCAGCACGAAAAAAACGGACCGCCGCGATCGTCCGGTTGCGGAGAACGAGTTCAATAATACAGCGACAGTCTAGGACTTTATTTTTTCGTCCAAGCAGACACATAGGACCGGAATAACCCCAAACCGTCTTGCGCAAGCCAAGGAGCGGAAGGATTTCCGGTCCGGCGGCTGCAGCCGCGGAGCTTCGCGCCGAAGCCCGCATCCCCCGCCCGCGGCACCTTCTTCGAAGGGGCCGGTCAACCCGCGAACAACGATTGGATAAAGCTGTCCGCATACCGCTCCGCAATCTGCTCGCACGTGTACCCCATCTCGCGCAGCTGCACGATCAGCTCCGGGGTGAACGTCGCCGCGATGACGGTCGAAGCGAAGTCGGCGTCGACCGCGGCGAGCTCGCCGCGCTCCGACGCTTCTTGCAGCAAGCCTCTGATCGTATCGCGCACGTAGATGAACGGACGCAGCTCATGGAGCCCGCAGCCCGCATCGCGCGCGCGGGACGCGGCGACCATCGACTTCAAGAACTCGACGTCGCGCCCCGCGAGCTGCACAAGCATCTTGACGAGCTGCGCCAGCCTCGTCTTCACGGGTTCGGCGGACGCTTCCTGCAGGTAGGCGTCCGCCTTGCCGATGAATCGGCTGAACTCGCTGTCCATCAGCGTCTGGCACAGCGCCGCCTTGCTCGGATACCTGCGGTATAACGTGCCTTGTCCGACCCCGGCCGTCTGCGCGACTTGATGCATGGATACCTTCTCGACCCCGAACTGTTCGATCAACGCGCGAGCGGTCTCCAGAATGTTCCGACCGATCCCGTCAGGCTGCTTCTCGGCCATCGATTACCCCTCGTTCGGTCGGATCTGCGCGGCTGCGGGCTGCGCCGCTTGGTCTTCTTTCGGAGCGTGCGTGCGTCGGATGAAGAGGGAAATAAGCAGCGCCAACACGGCCAGGCATAAGCCTACGAAGAAGGCGTCGTGCAGTCCCGCGACCATCGACTGGAGCATCTCGTCCGGCGAGGTCGGGTCGGCCGAAGTCGCCATGTAATCCTTCGCGCCCGACGACATAATGCTGATGAACAACGCGACGCCGATCGCGCCGGCGACCTGCGACAGCGTGTTCAGGATGGCGGTGCCGTGCGCGTAGAGGTGGCGCGGCAATTGGTTCAGCCCCGTCGTCTGCGCCGGCATCATGACGAGCGACATGCCGATCATCATGATGATGTGAATCATGACGATCCGCCCTTGCGTCCAATCCGCTTGGATGCCCATAAACAGCCAGAGCGCGACGCACATGAGCGCGATGCCCGGAATGACGAGCACGCGCGGGCCGAACTTATCGAACAGGACGCCGGAGATCGGCGCCATGATGCCGTTAATGATGCCGCCCGGCATCAAAGCCAACCCCGCGCTGAAGGCGCTGAGCAGCAGCACCTGCTGCATGAAGAGCGGCAGCATGATCATCGTCGAGAACAGCGACATCATCATGACCAGCATCAATATGGTGACGAGCGAAAACATCGGATACTTGAACGTGCGCAAATCCATGATCGGCTCTCGCGAGATGAGCTGTCGCCATACGAACAACGCCAGGCTGAGTCCGCCGGCGACTAAGCTCCATACGACGACGGGGTCCGACCACGAGCCGCGCTCGCCCGCGCTGCTGAAGCCGTAGACGATGCCGCCGAAGCCGACGGACGACAGCGCGATCGACAATACGTCGACCCGCGGCTTCGTCAGCGTCGAGACGTTCTTCAAGAAGATCCATGCGAAGACGACGGAGAACGCCGCGAGCGGAATGACCAAATAAAACAGCCAACGCCACGTAAGATGCTCTACGATCAAACCGGACAACGTCGGGCCGATGACGGGAGCGGTCATCATGACGAGGCCGATCATGCCCATCGCGCCGCCGCGCTTCTCCGGCGGGAAGATGAGCAAGATGACGTTCATCATGACCGGCATCATGAGGCCGGTGCCTAACGCTTGCACGACCCGCCCCGCGAGCAGCACCCCGAATACGGGCGCAACCGAGCTAATGATCGTGCCGGCGAGGAACAGCACCATCGCGCCGATGAACATCTGCCTCGTCGTAAACCATTGCTGCATCAGCGCAGTGGCGGGCACGAGCACGCCGACGACGAGCATATACGCCGTGGCCAGCCATTGCACCGTCGACTCCGATACGCCGAAATCGGCCATTAAATGAGGGAACGCGATGTTAAGCAGCGTCTCGTTCAGGATAGCCACGAACGCGCCGATAATTAACGCGGCTACGATCGGGCCTCGTTTAATTTGGGACAAATCGATATTCGCCGGTTTGTTCTCGATGCTTCCACCCAAATCCAAAATAATTCCTCCCTGTATGGTTTCTCTATAAATTCACAAAATTTACCTTACCGGACAATTGTCCGCGAGTCAAGGGAAAGTCTTTTATAGTCGTTCGATCCGGAACGATTACTAAGGTCATCTCGCCACCATCGACGGGTGATGCGCCGAGGGCGCCGCCGATATAATGGAAGGGAAACTGAGAACCGGGACGAAGGAGACGACGCGAAGATGAAGCCGATACCGCACCTGAAGCAAGAGAATGGAACGACGCGATTGTACGTAGACGGGCGCCCTTACATCGCGCTGGGCGGCGAAATTCATAACTCCAGCTCCTCGAGCCTTCCCTATATGGACGAGAAGGTGTGGCCGTACCTGCGGGGCCTCCATCTGAACACCGTGATCGCGCCGGTATTCTGGGAGCTGATCGAGCCGGCGGAGGGGACGTTCGACTTCGAGCTCGTCGACGGCATGCTGGCGCGGGCGAGGGAGGAGAAGGTGCGCCTCGTGCTGCTCTGGTTCGGCTTATGGAAGAACGGGCTGTCGAGCTATGCGCCGTCTTGGGTGAAGAAGGACCATCGCACTTACTTCCGCGCGCGGTACCCGGGCGGGATCGCGTCGGAGACGATCTCCCCGCTCTGCGAGGCGGCCGTCGCGGCGGACGCCCGCGCCTTCGAGCGCCTCATGGCGCATCTTCGCGACGTCGACGGCGAGGCGCATACGGTCATTATGATGCAGGTGGAGAATGAGATCGGCTTCCTCGGCGCCCCGCGCGACTTCTCGGACGCCGCCGAGCGCCGGTTCGCGGCGCCGGTGCCGGAGAAGCTGGCGCGCGCGTGCGGCGTAGAAGGCACATGGAGCGAGGCGTTCGGCGAAGAGGCGGAGGAGACGTTCATGGCGTACCAATACGCCTGCGCGGTCGAGCGGATCGCCGGCGCCGGCGCCCGGGCGTATCCGCTGCCGATGATGGTGAACGCTTGGCTGGAGCAGTTCCCGGGCCGGCCGGGCACGTACCCGAGCGGCGGCCCGATCGCGAAGATGATGCAGGTGTGGAAGGTCGGCGCGCCGACGATCGCCGTCTATGCGCCCGACATCTATTTGCCGAACTTCAAGGACATTTGCGAGGAGTATACGAGGCACGGCAATCCGCTCTTCATTCCGGAGGCGCGCCGCGATACGGTGTCGGCCGCGAACGTATTTTACGCGCTCGGGAAGCACGACGCGCTCGGCTTCGCGCCGTTCGGCATCGAGGACTTCCTCGCCGGACATCCGGACGAAGCGGACGCTTCGCTGCTCTCGGCGCTCAACATCGAGCAGTCCGGGTTCGTGCTCAACGGGACCGGTCCGTACCTGGCGAAGAGCTACGCGCTGCTCGGCAACATGCTGAGCGTCATTCAACGGTACAACGGTACGGGCAAGATGACGGGCTTCGTGCAGGGGCGGGAGAAGGGGTGCAGCCTATCCTTTTCGAAATACGACATTACGATCACCTATCGTCCGCAGCAGGAAGGCCGGCCGGTCGCGGGAGGCATCGTCATCGAGCTCATGGAAGACGAGTTTCTGTTCGCGGGCTTCGGCTACGCGGCGGATGTCCTGCCGAAGCGCGGCGAGCGGGGGCAGGTCGGGTACGCGCGGATCGAGGAAGGGCGGTTCGAGGGCGACGTCTGGCGGAGAGGCCGGGTGCTGAACGGGGACGAAGGCGCGTACGGCGTCAAGCTAGGCAAAGACCCCGACCTGCTCCGCGTCGAGGTGTATCGGTACGACTAAGATCGATCGCCGACCCTATATGAAAAAGCTATGACTCCCCATAGCATATAAGTGTTATTTCTCGGAGCGGCCCCGCCTCTATAATGAGCACAACGATAAGTGGAGAGGGTTGGGGTCATCATGCAAACATCGGTCGTCGGATATCCGAGAATCGGGGAGCGGCGGGAATTGAAGTTCGCTTCCGAGCAATATTTCAACGGGAAGCTGTCGAAGGAGGAGCTGCTGCGGACGGCCGCCGAGCTTCGGTCGACGCATTGGCGGGCCCAACGGGAGCAGGGGATCGACTATATTCCGTCCAACGACTTCTCCTTGTACGACGGGGTGCTCGACACGGCTTGCCTGCTGAACCTCGTGCCGCAGCGGTATAGGGAGCTGGGGCTGGATTCGCTGGAGACGTATTTCGCGATGGCGCGGGGCTACCAAGGCGAGCGCGGGGACGCGAAGGCGCTCCCGATGAAGAAGTGGTTCAACACGAACTATCATTACTTGGTTCCGGAGCTGGGCGCCCCCGCGGACGTTCGCCTCGTCGGGACGAAGCCGTTCGACGAGTTCGAGGAGGCCCGGCGCCTCGGGATCGAGACGAAGCCGTCGCTCGTCGGCGCCTTCACGCTGCTGAAGCTGGCGAAGATCCCGGAAGGAAGTCGAGCGGCCGATTTCGTCCCCGCGCTCGCTCGCGCTTACGGGGAAATCTTGGAGCGCTTCGGCGAGCTCGGGGCGGCTTGGGTGCAATTCGACGAGCCGGCGCTCGTCACGGACTTGACGGAAGCCGATCTCGCCTTGTTCCGCGAGCTGTATTCGAGCATCTTGTCGGCTAAGGGGCCGGTCAAGGCGCTGGCGCAGACGTACTTCGGCGACGCGCGCGACGCGTATGCGGAGCTGCTGGCGCTCCCGTTCGACGGCATCGGTATCGACTTCGTCGAGGGCCGGACGTCGCTGGAGCTGATCGAGCGATACGGCTTCCCGGCCGACAAGACGCTGTTCGCGGGCGTCGTGAACGGGAAGAACGTCTGGACGAACGACTACCGGCGGACCGCCGCGCTCGTCGAACGGCTTCGCGGCCATGCGCGGAACGTCGTGCTGAGCGCTTCCTGCTCGCTGCTGCATGTGCCGTATACGGTCGAGAAGGAGAGCCGGATCGACGAGAGCCAGAGGCGCCGTCTCGCGTTCGCGAAGGAGAAGCTGCGGGAGCTGGCCGAGCTCGGGCGGCTGGTCGACCTGCCCGATCCGACGACGTCGGAGGCGTATTTGGAAAATGCAGCCCTCTTCGCCGAACCCCGCGGCGGAACGAACGAAGCCGTGCGCGCGAAGACGGCGGCCTTGTCCGAGCGGGACTTCGTCCGGGAGCCCGCTTTCGCCGAACGGCAGGCGATCCAGAAGAAGAAGTTCGCGCTTCCGCCGCTGCCGACGACGACGATCGGCTCGTTCCCGCAAACCGCCGACGTTCGCGCGAGTCGCGCGGCTTACAAGCAGGGCAAGATCGACGAAGAGACGTACGAGCGTTACCTTCGGGAGAAGATCGCGGCCTGCATCGCGCTGCAGGAGGAGCTCGGTCTGGACGTGCTGGTCCACGGCGAATACGAGCGCAACGATATGGTGGAATATTTCGGGGAGCGATTGGATGGATTTCTGTTCACGGAACAGGCCTGGGTTCAATCGTACGGCACGCGATGCGTCAAGCCGCCGATCGTCTGGGGCGACGTCTCGCGGCTCGGTCCGATCACCGTCGACTATTCCGCGTACGCCCAGAGCTTGACGCGGAAGCCGGTGAAGGGCATGCTGACGGGCCCGGTCACGATTCTGAACTGGTCGTTCCCTCGCGAGGACGTTCCGCTGCAAGAGACGGCGTTCCAGATCGCCCTCGCGATTCGGGAAGAAGTTCTGGATTTGGAAGCGAACGGCATCGAGATCATTCAGATCGACGAGGCCGCGCTGCGGGAGAAGCTGCCGCTTCGCCGCTCGGATTGGCGCAGCGAATATTTGGACTGGGCGATCCCCGCGTTCCGCCTGACGCACAGCGGCGCGAAGCCGGGCACGCAAATCCATACCCATATGTGCTACAGCGAATTTTCCGATATGATTCGGGACATCGACGATATGGACGCCGACGTCATCACGATCGAGGCGTCGCGCTCGGCGCTCGCGGTCGTCGAGACGCTTGCGAGTTCCGGGTTCCGCACGGAGGTCGGACCGGGCGTGTACGACATCCATTCGCCGCGGGTGCCCGGCGTCGAGGAGCTCCGGGAGGTCATCTTGGGATTGGCGGAGCGGATCGATCCGTCGAAGCTGTGGGTGAATCCGGACTGCGGGCTGAAGACGAGAGGCGAGGAAGAGGTGCGGGCGAGTCTGCGGCACATGACGACGGCCGCGCATGAGGCCAGGCTGCTCATATAGAAGGAAGAAGAGGATGCTCTCTCACGCGAGGGCATCCTCTTCTTCGCCGATGGCATAACCGAAGGAGCGGATCGTCTCCTTCAGCTTCTCGATATAGGAAGCGGCCAGCCCGCTCACCTGTACGCTCTCGTTCGTAACGTAGCCGATTCTCATCTTCTCCTCCGTGCGCAGCCGCACCGATACGATTCTATCGCCGTTCAAGTCGCTGTTCAGGACGCCCGAGCTGATCGTGTAGCCGTTCAAGCCGATGAGCAGATTGAACAGCGTCGCGCGGTCGCTCACCGCGATCTTCTTCTTGAAGAGATTGGTGCTCAGGATTTCTTCCGAGAAGTAGAACGAATTGTATTCGCCCTGCTCGAACGCGAGGCAGGGGTAGTCGTCCAAGTCTTCGATCTCCACCATGCGCTTCGAAGCCAGCGGATGATCGGCGCTGATGAACACATGAGGGTCGGCCGTAAACAGCGGGTGGAACCGAAGTCCCCGGTCCTTCATCAGCTTTCGCAGCACCTTGCGGTTGAACTCGCTTAAGTAGAGAATGCCGAGCTCGCTTCGCAAATGGCGGACGTCCTCGAGAATGTCGTACGTTCTCGTCTCCCGCAGCGTGCATTCGTATTCGTTCGCGTCGAGCTCCTTCAGCAGGCTGACGAACGCCTGCACGGCGAACGCGTAGTGCTGCGTCGAGATCGCGCACAGCTTCTTCGACGGCTTCTTGTTCAAGTATCGCTGTTCCAGCAACTCGGCCTGCTCGACGACCTGCCGCGCGTACGCAAGAAATTCGGCCCCTTCGCTCGAAAGCGCGATGCCCCGCGCCGACCGGAGGAATATTTCGATCCCGAGCTCCTGCTCCAAGTCCCGCACGGCGTTCGAGAGGCTGGGCTGCGCGATGAACAGCCGCTTCGCCGCCTCGCTGATCGAGCCGTATTGGACGATGGACAGGATGTATTTCAATTGCTGCAGCGTCATGCGCCCTCGCTCCTTCGATTGCGTCGAATCTAGCATCATCGTAACAAATTCGGGTTTCCCGCGCTATTTTCTGTGGTAAGATATGTTCGAACATTCGATCGGTTGGCGCAGACGAAGCTCGATCCGCGGAGGAATCGGATGCGAATGAAATGGAAGAAGCGATGGACGGCGCTGCTCGTTCTCGTCGCCTTCGCAGGGTTCGTCTACTTGAACAACAGCAGCTTGTTCGCGCGGGCGGAGGAACGGCCGCCGCTGCTGTTCGCCCATCGCGGGATGGCGCAGACGTTCTCGATGGACGGCATTCGGAACGACACCTGCACGGCCGAGCGGATTCACCCGCCGGAGCACGCGTATTTGGAAAACACGATCCCGTCGATCGAAGAGGCGTTCCGGCTCGGCGCGGACGTCGTCGAGTTCGACGTGCATCCGACGAAGGACAAGCAGTTCGCCGTATTCCACGATTGGACGTCGACTGCCGGACGGACTTCGCGGGAACGACCTTCGATTACGCGATGGAGCAGCTGCGATCGGCGGACATCGGGTACGGATACACGGCCGACGGCGGGAAGACGTACCCGTTCCGGGGAAGGGCGTCGGCATAGCTGCACGTCCCCGAGAAGATCGCCCCCTGGCTATGGGGATGGCCGCATAAGTTCGTCGCTCGCATGCGCGGCGTCGATACGCGGGTCATCCTGGTGGGCGGCGACGGGAGCGAGTTTTCCACCGGCTTCGACGCCGTCGAGGACGTGAGTCGGCTTCCTCGGGATTACGCCGGCGGCATCTGGGCGAACCGGATCGATCGCATCGCGCCGGTGTACGAATCGCATGATGGAGCGCGGGACGATGCGGAACGTATGAGCTTCCCGGGCGACGCCCGTCGGGCGCAGACTGTCGAGTCCTCTCGGCGGTCTTTTTTTACGCGCGCCCCGAAATTGAGAATTCGTTCGTAGATGATATGATGAAGCTATCTAACGGAACGAAGGAGGCGCCGTCGATGCGGAAAACGGCTATCGTCGCGGTGGGATTGATCGCGGCCGTTCTAAGCTACTTTACGTTCGTATCCGCCGGCGAAGCGTTCCGCGCCGGTTGGCCGCTGCCTCTCGCCTTGGACGAGCAGCAGGCTCGGTATCGATTGGTATTGATCACGCAGGAGCTGGATACGCCGTTCTGGAACAAGGTAGGGGCCGGCGCGCTCGAGCAAGCGGCGAAAGTCGACGCGGGCCTGCAGGTGTGGGGGAGCTACGGCGACAACGAGGACGACTTCCTGAAGAAGATCGAAATCGCGATCGCGTCCAAGGTCGACGGCATTATCGTGCAAGGGTTGGATACGCCCGAGTTCAAGGAGCTTACGAAAATCCAGGCAGGCTTGTACGGCATCCCGGTCGTCACGGTGGCGAACGACGTCCCGATGCGGGATAGCCTGCGGCGAACGTACGTCGGGTCGGACCACGACGCGGCGGGACGCATGATCGGCGAAGCGCTCGTCTCGGACATGGGGTCGGCGGGCACGGTCGTGCTGATCGGGGGCAGCCGACAGCAATATTATCAGAAGCAGCGGGTGGAGGGCATTCGAAGCGTGCTCGCCGCGTATCCCGAGATCGAGACGGTGTACGCGGAGACGCCGGAGGCCCGGGAGCAGGTGATCGCGGCGGCGCGGGACGTCATGAACCGATATCCCGGCGCGGACGCCTTCGTCGCGGTGAACGCGGACATCGCGGAAGCGATGATTCAAGAGATCGAGCAGCGCTCCCGCGTCGAGCCGTATCATATTTACTCGTTCGACGACAGTCCAGAGTCGCTGTCGCTGCTCGCGGACGGGAAGCTGGACGGCATCGTCGAGCAATCGCCCGACGCGATGGGGCGGCTGAGCGTCGCCTTGCTGGTCGAATGGCTGAACGGCGAGCGCGTTCCGCTCGAGATGGACGGGTATTACACCGACATTCGCATGCTGAAGGCGGAGAGCGCCCCATGACGCGTATTCAAAAGAAGATTTGGACGCTGGCCGCCGTCGTTCTCAGCATCATGGCCGCGATTTGGCTCGGTCTGACGTATTACAACCAGAAGACGCAAGACCAGTACAACGATATCCTACAGCGCTACCTGCGCATGAACGAAGCGACGCTCGCGAGCCAGCGGCTGGTAGCGTCGTTGAACGACTACTTGCTCTCGCCGTCGCCGCAGCGGAGGCGGGAGCTGCAGACGAGCAAGGAGGCGATGGGCGAAGCGAAATCTCGGGTGCTCGGTCTGCGCAACGTCGACAACGACTTCGAGCTCAGCAATTACGTCCACTTGATCGACAGTCTCGTCGAGGCGTCGGACCGATCCCTCTTATTCCGGGAGGAGAACGACGCCGAAGGAGCGGGCAAGGCGTTCTCGGAAGCGTCTCGCGTCTCCATGTACATTTCGGAGATGACGCTGACGTTGATCGATAAGGAGCTGGAGACGTACGACCGCTTCTACCGGAGCATTATCGAGCGGTCGGAGGCGCTCAATCGGCTCGGGTTCTGGTTGCTGCTCTTGATCATGTTCGCGCTGGGGGTGTTCGTGTATTGGTTCTCGCTCAGCATTACGAGGCCGGTTCTCACGTTGATCGGAGCGGCGCAGGAGCTGTCCCGCGGACGCTTCGACCTGAAGATCGAGGTGTCGTCGAACGACGAGATGTCGTTCCTCGCCCGCATGTTCGATCGCATGCGCGTGAACATCAATAACTTGATCGTAGAAATCCAGGAGAAGGCTCAGCTCGAGAAGGAGCTGCAGCAGAACAAGCTGCTGCTGCAAGAGAGCCAGCTCCGCAGCCTGCAGAGCCAGATCAATCCGCATTTCTTGTTCAATACGCTGGACACGATGTCGAAGAAGGCGTACTTGGAAGGCGCGGAGGAGACGAGCGATCTGCTCGTCAACGTCGCGAACCTGCTTCGCTACAACTTGAAGCGGTTGGACCGTTCGGTAACGCTTTACGACGAAATCAAGGTGCTTCGCCAGTATGTCGAGATACAACAGGCGCGCTTCTCCGAGCGGCTGCGGTTCGAGACGGACATCGACGAGTCGTGCTTGTATGTGCAGCTGCCCGGTCTGACGCTGCAGCCGATCGTGGAGAACGCCGTCATTCACGCCGTCGAGCCGAGAGAGGAAGGAGGCGTCATCCGGTTCCGCGTCGTCGACGGGCCGGAGCGGGTGACGGTCGAGATCGAGGACGACGGACCGGGTATCGCAGAACCGACAGTTCGGGGAATACTGGAAGGGGAAGACGTCGAGACGCGGAGCCACTCGACAGGGCTCGGATTCAGCAACGTGCTGAAGCGGCTGCGGCTGTTCTACGGGATCGACGACGTGCTCGATATCGAGAGCGGCGCCGCTCGGACGGGGACAAAGGTCGTATTGAAACTACCGAAGGTAAGGGGAAGCGAAGCGTATGTTCAAAATCCTGATCGTGGATGACGAACGGATCGAGCGGGAGGGACTGCGCGCGATATTGTCGAGGGGAATGCCGGATCTTGATATCGCGGAGGCTCCGAACGGCGCCGCCGCGTTGGACCTCGCCGAGACGTTCCGGCCGGACCTCGTCCTGATGGATATTCGTATGCCGGGCATGACCGGGCTCGAAGCCGTAGAACGCCTGACCGCGACCCAGCCCGACGTTCGCTGCATCATGGTGACGGCGTTCGATACGTTCGAATTCGCGCGGCAGGCGATCAAGCTCGGCGTGAAGGACTATTTGCTGAAGCCGAGCAAGGCGCGCGAAATCGTGGAGACGGTCGGGAAGGTTCGGGGGCAGATCGAAGAAGAGCGCCGATCGCGGGCGCTCGCGCTGCAGCAGCAGGCGGCGCTGCGGAAGGCGATGCCGCTCGTCGAGACCGACGTCGTCACGCAGCTGCTGTTCGATCATGTGCACGAGGTGCATCTGGAGGAGCTGGTCGGGCTGCTCGAGACGAAGGCGACGCACGGCATGTTCGCGTTGAACGTCATGCTTCCGCCGGGCGCGGAAGCGAAGTACGCCGCGGTGAAAGAGAAGGTGCGCGGAGCGGGATGGGTCGGCGCGCGGAACGGGAGGCAAATCCCGGCGATCGTGTTCCGCGAGGAGAATCGATCGTACCGGTCGCAGGCGGTTTCCTTGGCGCAGGACCTGTTGACCGCGGCGGGCGGAGAACGGACCGGGGAATGGTTCGTCGGAATCGGAGGCGTATGCGCGACGCTCGCGAACATCCGGCAGTCGTATCACGAAGCGCTCCTCGCCTCGATGGAGACGTCGTCCTTCGCGGTGCGCTATCGGCTGTACGAGGACGCGCCGTTGCAGAGCGCCGAAGGAGCGGCGGCCGGGACGCACGGAAGGCAGCGGGAGAAGCAGCTGCTGGACCATATCCGATTAGGTCAATGGGACGCGGTCCAAGACAAGCTGTTGGAGATGCTTGCGGCATACGAGCATCAAGGCGCGAATCTCGTGCAGACGCAGCAACGCCTGCTGGAGCTGCTCTGGCTCGCGTCGCGAACGTTGAGCGACCTGGGCGTAGAGGTCGCGGCGCCGTTCTATACGTTCCAAGCGCAGGATTACCGACAGCTTCGCGCGGAGACGAGCGGCATGCTGGAGCGGATGAAGCGGGCGTACGCGGAGCATTACAGCCGGCTGGAGCCGGATACGATCCACCGGATCAAGCAATACATCGAGGAGCATTCCGACGAGGACATCTCGCTCGAGGCGATCGGGAAGCGGGTGGGCTTAAGTCCTTTCTATATCAGTAAGCTGTTCAAGGAACAGCTCGGCGTCAATTACATCGATTTCCTGACGGAATGCCGCATCGAGAAGGCGAAGCGGCTGATGGCCGATCCCGGGAAGAGTCTGAAGGAGATCGCGATCGAGGTCGGGTATCACGACCCGAACTACTTCAGCAAGGTGTTCAAGAAGACGAGCGAATTGTCGCCGACCGACTATCGGAAGAGGCTGCTGCAAGGCGGGAGCGAACGAGGGGAGGAATGACGGTGACCGGAGGACATCGGGGGAGAGGGAGGCGTCTTCTCCTCCTCTTGCTGGCGGCGGTCGGGGTCCTCGCGGCCTGCGAGGAGCGCGGCGGTGGCGCGGAGGAGCCGGTCGCAGAAGAAGCGCCGGTCGTCGAACCGCCCGGCTCCGCGCCGGAGCGGGTGACCATCGGCTTCTCCATGGACACGCTGCTGGAAGAACGCTGGCGCAAGGATCGCGACCTGTTCCGCGCGGCGGCGGAGGCGCTCGGCGCGGAGGTCGTCATCGACGCCGCGAACGGGGACGACGCGCTGCAGATCGCACAGGCCGAGACGATGATCAGCGGCGGCGTGGATCTGCTCGTCGTCGTGCCGCACAGCGCCGAGGCGATGGCGTCGATCGTGCAGAAGGCCCACGCTTCGGGCATTAAGGTGCTCGCCTACGATCGGCTGGTGCGGAACGCGAACGTCGACATGTACGTGTCGTTCGACAACGAGCGGATCGGGGAGCTTCAAGCGCAGGAGATCGTCGATCGGGTCCCGCGGGGGAACTATGTGTATATCGGCGGCGCGGAGACGGACAATAACGCGCATCTCGTAAAGCAGGGCGTCTTCAACGTGCTGCAGCCGTTCATCGATCGCGGGGATATTACCGTCGTCTACGATCAATGGACGGAAGATTGGGCGCCGGCGAACGCGTTCGCGAACATGCAAGCCGCGTTGGCGGCGAACGGCAACGCCGTCGACGCGGTCATCGCGGGCAACGACGCGACCGCGGAAGCGGCGATCGAGGCGCTCGCCGCGTCGGGTCTCGCCGGCAAGGTGCCGGTCGCGGGACAAGACGCGGACCTCACTGCGGCGCAGCGCATCGTCGAGGGAACGCAGACGATGACCGTCTACAAGCCGATCCGCTCGCTTGCCGAAGCCGCGGCCGAGGCGGCGGTTCGGCTTGCGACCGGAGAGGACGTCGCGACGAACCGGACGGTGAGCAACGGCAAGGTCGACGTGCCGTCGCTGCTGCTCGCGCCGATCGCGGTGAACCGCGCGACGATCGACGCGACGATCATCGCCGACGGCTTTCATTCGCGGGAGGATGTGTACAAGAACGTAACGCAATAGTTGGCGAGAGCGTCGGGGGCGGCCCCGGCGCTTTTTTGTCGCCGCCGCGCGCATCCCCCTCCCCGAACTGTGGCGGGTTGCCCCAGGTTCAGGGGCAACGCGCCACAGTATCTGTCCCATCGCGCCCCACTTGCCCTCCGTCCGTCGCTTTCCCGCCGCTTCCGCCTGCCGAACTGTGGCGTGGTGCCCCGGATACAGGGGCGCAGCACCCCAGAAACTGTCCCATCGTGCCCCGCTTGCCCTCCGTCCGCCG
>JAPSKX010000258.1 GCA_031181325.1 Paenibacillus sp. | reverse complement strand
TAATATTTTCTCGGATGGAGAACGGAATCGTCTGTCCGCCGCCCGCGGGGTCTTGATCTCGGAACGCGCGCAGCAGGTCGAGGAACTCGTCGCTCGTCTTCGGCGGTTCCGCGAAGCCGACCTGCTTCATCCAATCCTCTCGGACGTAAATGACCCGCTCGGAGCCGACGCCGCCGAAGGTGCTCGTCTTCGGGATCGCGTAAATCTTGCCGTCGCGCGTGACGGCGTCCCATGCGGTTTGCGGGATGACCTTCTTCAGGTTAGGACCGTGTTGGTCGATCAGATCGTTCAGCGGCAGCGGCAATTCGCCGAGAATGTCTTCGACGGCCGCGATCGTCCACTCGGCCATAACGTCCGGCTTCGCGCCTCCCGCGAGATTGATGCGCAGCTGATCGACGTAATTGCCGTGAGGGAGAAATTGGCCGACGATCTCGGTGTTGGTCTTTTCCCCCAAATACTTGAAGAACGGATCGTTCATCGTATTGGAGGTAGGGTACGGCTGCGTATTGTCCGTACCCATGATCGTGATCTTCGCGGGCGCCGCAGGCTTCTCTGCGGCCGGCTTCTCCGAGCCGGAGGACGCGGAAGGAGCGGGCCGGCTCGGCGCCGGTTGTTCCTGCGTCCCGCTTGAAGAGCATCCGGCGGCGAGAACGACGGCGAGAGAGGCGAGAGCGATAGGGATTCTTTTCCGTGTATAATTCATGTGATAACCCTCCTTGATTATGTTCTTTATATGAAATACGGACGCTGGCCAGTCGACCGTATCGCATGCCCGCCGAACTATTCCTTGACGGATCCGAGGACCGCCCCTTTAATGAAGTGCTTCTGAAGGAACGGATACAGCACGACGATCGGCAGCGTAGCGAGCAGGATGGACGCCATCTGGACGGACTGCGGATTCACCTTGACCCCGATGTCGTCCCCGCCGCCATTGAATTGACTCGTGTCCGCTTGCGCGACGAGATGGTATAAGTACATCTGCAGCGGCTGGAGATTGCGGTCGTTAATATACAGCAGCGGGGCGAAGTAGTTGTTCCAGAGGCCCACGGCATAGAAGAGCAGCAAGGTGACCAGGATCGGCTTCGACAGCGGGAGCGCGATCTTCCACAGCATGCTGAATTCTCGCATGCCGTCGATGCGGGCCGCTTCGTACAGCTCCTCCGGAATGGTGCGCAGGAACGTCATGCAGAGCACCATGTTGAAGCCGCTGATCGCGGCCGGGAGAATCATCGCCCACAGCGTGTTAAGCAATCCGAGCTGCTTGACGACGAGGAATACAGGAATAAGCGGCGCATGGAAGATCATCGTGAATACGATGAACAAGATGACGTATTTTTTGCCGGGCAAATACGATTTCGACAGCGGGTACGCCGTCAAGAAGGTGAAGAACAGGTTGACGCTCGTGCCGACGACGACGACGAACAACGAATTGCGCAGCGACTTCCAGAACATGTCGTGTTCCAATACATGGTTCAGGTTAGCGAAGGTGAACTCCACGGGCCAGAAGTACACTCTTCCCGTGCTAAGCGCCTGCTCGGAGCTGAGCGCGCCGGCGACGATGTGCAGAATCGGGAAGACGACGGCCGCGCAGAAGAGAATCAGCAGCAGCGGATTGACGATATCGAAGATGCGTTCTTGGACCGAACGGTGGTGCAGCATAACTCTTTCCCTCCCCTAGAACAGTCCTTCGCCTGTCGTTTTGTTGGATAGCCGGTTCGCGAACAGCAGCAGCAGGAACCCGATGACGGATTGGAACAGACCGATCGCCGTCGTCATGCTGTATTGCCCTTGAATGATGCCGGCACGGTAAGCGTACGTATCGAGGATGTCGCCGTTTTCGTAATTCGTAGGGTTTAGGAAGATGAAAATCTGCTCGAAGCCGAGATCGAGGATGTTGCCGAGCTTCAGCAGCAGCAGGACGACGACCGCCGGCATGATGCCGGGCAAGGAGATGTACCGCATCTGGTCCCACCGTCCGGCGCCGTCGATCTTTGCGGCTTCGTACAGCGACGGATTGATGCCGGTCAAGGCGGCGAGGAAGATGATCGTGCCCCAGCCCATCTCCTTCCACATGCCGCTGCCGACGATGAGCGTACGGAATATTTCGTTGCTCTGCAGCAGGTTGATCGGCGGGATGCCGAGCTGGCCGATCAAGTTGTTGACGACGCCGGTCTGTACGGAAAACAACATGTAGACGAGTCCGTACATGAGCGTCCACGACAGGAAGTGAGGCAAATAAATGACCGTCTGGACGAGGCGCTTGAACATGGCCTTGCGCAGCTCGTTCAGCAGCAGCGCCAAGATGATCGGAGCGGGGAACGAAAAAATAATTTGGTACAAGCTGATCAACAGCGTATTTCGCAGCAGTCGAGTGAATTGGGGGTAGGTGAATAAATTATTGAACCATTGGAAGCCGACCCATGGGCTGTCGAGGATGCCCTTGGCGATGTGATAATCTTTGAAAGCGATGATGCTTCCGAGTAGGGGGGCGTATTTAAACGTGAGAAAATACAGCACTCCGGGGATGAGCATGAGATAGAGCGCTTGATACCGGGTAAGCGAGCGCAGGAAGCCGAGTCTCGTCATGGCGGGATGCCCCTTTCGTCGATTGCGATAGTTTTATGGTAGCGTTTTCTTATGAGTTTGGGTACGAGACGATCTTATAAAATTACCCGATAAAAAGCGGCGAGCTCGAGAGGGCGCGGGGAGTCGCAGCAACGGGGGCGGGGTGCCTCTCGGTCGGCGCATAAAAAAAGCAGCCCTCCCGAAAGGTTCGGAAGGGCTGCAGTACCGTTACGGCACGTAGCTGCGGATGACGGTGAGGCTGCCCGTAAGCGTGTAAGCGCCCAGGTTCGCCGGGAGGAGGAAGCAATCGCCGGGCCGAATCGGCGTCTCGCCGCCCTCCCATCGGATCGCTCCGTCGCCCTCGCAGGCGATAAGGATCTGGAAGCTGTCCGGCGTCGTCGAGAGCGACCATTCGCCGGAGGCGCGCCCCTTCTCTACCGAGAAGTAGGGGGAGGCGGCGATCGCCAGCCACGCATTGCCTTCCGCGAGCTCGGTCTTGCCGTAGGAGGCGCCCGCGCCGTCGTACGCGATGACGTTCAACGAGTCCTCGATATGGAGCTCGCGCGGCTTGCCGTCCAGGCCCGGACGGTCGTAGTCGTAGAGGCGGTAGGTCGTGTCGGAGTTCTGCTGGATCTCCGCGACGAGCACGCCCGCCCCCAGCGCATGCACCGTGCCCGCCGGAATGTAGAACGTGTCGCCCGGCTTCGCCTCGACCTCGTGCAGACAATCGAGAATGCGCCCCTCGGCGATCGCCGCCGCGAGCGTCTCCCGGGTCACGCCTTCGCGCAGACCGTAGATGATCTTCGCGCCCGGCTTCGCGTCAAGCACGTACCACATCTCCGTCTTGCCGAGCTCGCCGGCGCTTAGCCGCTCATAGTCGTCGTTCGGATGGACTTGGACGGATAAGTCGTCGCTGCAATCGAGCAGCTTGATGAGCAGCGGGAAGCGGCCCGTCTTCGGAGAGATGCCGCGCGCGCCGAGCCACTCGGCGCCGAACCGCTCGCGCAGCTCGTCGAGCCGCACGCCGGCGAGCGGGCCGTCCGCGACGGCGGTCGTGCCGTTCGGATGCTCTCCGATCATCCATCCCTCTCCGATGTTGCCCGGCGGCAGGTCGAAGCCGAACCGCTCCAGCTCCCGCGCGCCCCATACGCGTTCTTTAAATTCCGGTACGAACTTCAATGGATAAGGTCTCATTCGTTTCAATCGCTCCTTGTCTCTAACCATTCTAGTCGCTTCGCTTCTCCACGGCCACCACGTACGGCGGCGCGTTCCGTTGATTCAGAAATCTATATGTCATCGCTTGATAGCGCGATTGCTCCAATCCCGCCGCCCACGCTTCGACGGCGGCGGCCTCGTCGGCGCCGCCGTCGTGACCCGGGTAGACGACGGCGCACAGCACGCCGCCGACGCGCAGCGCCGCGAGCGCCGCATCGAGCGCGCGCACCGTCGACGCGGCCGTCGTCATGACGCGGCGGTCCCCTCCGGGCAAGTACCCGAGATTGAACAGGACGGCGGCGACCCGGCCGCGCGCGTCCGCCGGCAGCGCGTCCGCCAGCTCGGCGTGATCGCGCAGCAGCAGCGCGCAGCGCTCCGCCGGAATGCCGGCGGCGTCGAGCCGTGCGCGCGTGCTCCGCAGCGCGGCTTCCTGCACGTCGAACGCGTACACGCGTCCGCCGTCGCCGACGAGGCCGGCGAGCAGCAGCGTGTCGTGGCCGTTGCCCATCGTCGCGTCGACGGCGACGTCGCCGGGGCGGATTCGCTCGCGGGCGAGCTGATGCGCGAACGATAGGATCGATAGGAAGCCCATACCGCTCGTTACCTCCGTGGCGCCGGCGGAGAGACGGCGAACGATTCGGCAGGGCATTCGCCCCCGACGTTCATTCGCGCCCCCGCCGGGCGCCACAGCTTGCCCTGCCACGTGTCCCGCCGCTCCAGCTCCGCGTCGATCGCGTTCAACACTTCCCACTTCCGCAGACTCCACATCGGCCCGACGAGCAGCTCCCGCGGCGCGTCGCCCGTCACGCGATGCACGATCATCTCCGGCGGCAGCCGCTCGAGCGTATCGACGACGAGACCGACGTATTCGTCGCGCTCGAGGAACCGAAGCAGCCCAGCCTCGTATTGCTTCACCATCGGCGTCTTGCGCATGAGGTGAAGCAGATGGATCTTGATGCCCTGCACGTCCATGCGCGACACCGCCTCGCCGGTTTCGAGCATCATCTCGTGCGTCTCCTGCGGCAAGCCGTAAATAATGTGCGCGCACACGCGGATGCCTCGGGCCCGAAGCTTCTCCACCGCGCGCAAGTACGTCTCTGTATCGTGCGCGCGATTAATAAGCGTCGAGGTCGACTCGTGCACCGTCTGCAGCCCCATCTCCAGCCACAGGTACGTCCGCTCGTTCAGCTCCGCCAAGTAGTCGATCACGTCGTCCGGCAAGCAATCGGGGCGCGTCGCGATCGACAGTCCGACGACGCCCGGGAGCGCCAGAATCGCTTCATAATATTCGCGCAGCAGATGAACCGGCGCATACGTGTTCGTATACGCTTGGAAATAGCCGATGTACTTGGCGTTCGGCCATTTCTCGTGCTGCTTGTCGCGAATCTTCTCGAATTGCACGACGAGGTCGTCGCGCCGGCTGCCGGCGAAGTCGCCGGATCCGCGGGCGCTGCAGAACGTGCAGCCGCCCGTCGCGATCGCGCCGTCCCGGTTCGGGCACGTGAAGCCGGCGTCGAGCATCACCTTGAATACCTTCTCGCCGAACTGCTCCCGCATTTCGGTATTC
>JAPSKX010000257.1 GCA_031181325.1 Paenibacillus sp. | reverse complement strand
CCCCCTCAAGATGAGATTTCCCTGCTTGAAGACCCCATGTAGACGACGTGGTTGATAGGTTCGGGGTGGAAGCGCAGCAATGCGTGCAGCTGACGAATACTAATCGGTCGAGGACTTATCCAACATATTCGGATGAACGTCTCCAGTTTCGCATCCAGTTTTCAGGGAGCAATCTCTATATACGCGGACGTGGCTCAGTGGTAGAGCATCGCCTTGCCAAGGCGAGGGTCGTGGGTTCGAATCCCATCGTCCGCTCCAACATCCGAATTCGAAACCTTGAATAGTATTCAAGGTTTTTTTGTTGTTTGAAGACCAAGGCTCTGTTACAATGAGCCGAGCGAGAGCAACGGGAGGAAGCGAAACGATGGATATCGTGCGGTGGGGAATTGTCGGTTGCGGGAACGTGACGGAAGTGAAGAGCGGTCCCGCGCTTCAGAAGGCGGAAGGTTCCGCGTTGGCGGCGGTTATGCGAAGGAACGGAGAGTTGGCTCGCGATTATGCCGAACGGCATGGCGTACCTAGGTGGTACGATGACGCAGTTCGGCTCATCGAGGACCCGGAAGTAAATGCGATCTACGTGGCGACGCCGCCGTCTTCCCACTTGGAATATGTGTTGAAAGCGGCTAAAGCCGGGAAACCGGTTTACGTGGAAAAGCCGATGGCAATGAACGAATCGGAATGCCAAGCGATGATCGACGCTTGCGAAGCGGCGAATGTGCCTTTATTCGTGGCCTATTATCGGAGAATGCAGCCCCGTTTTCGCAAGGTAAAGGAATTAATCGAGGGGGGCGCCATCGGCGACGTTCGTTCGGTAACGACGGTCCAATTCGCCCCGCCGCCGCGATCGAATGCGAACGAGTCGTGGCGGTTGCGGCCGGAAGTCGGCGGCGGGGGACTGTTCCCCGATCTGGCGAGCCATTCGCTCGATCTCCTCGATTATCTATTAGGTCCGATCCGGAGCGTCGCCGGACACGCGACGAATCAGGGCGGACGTTACGCGGCGGAGGATACCGTGTCGGCCTCGTATGTGTTCGAATCCGGCGTTCACGGCGTGGGCTCCTGGTGTTTCGATGCGGGGTTCTCGGAGGATCGGAACGAAATCGTCGGCACGAGAGGCAAAATTACGTACGCGACCTTCCGGAACGAGCCGATTCGGCTCGTGAACGATTCAGGTGCGGAAGAATGGGCGATAGACCAGCCTCAGCATGTGCAGCAGCCTCTTATTCAGAGCATCGTCAATGAATTGAGAGGCGTCGGTGCCCCGTGCCCGAGTACCGGACGGACGGCTCTCCGCACGAACCGGGTGATGGACGCGATCCTTAGCACCTATTACGGAAAGCAATGAAAATCGGGTGAATCGGCGCCGGATAACTAGTCGATGAAGGAGCGAATTGGTATACTAGTATTGATTTCCAACTTTTAAATAAAAGGAAGACTTTCTTAGCCAATGGACAAGGCCCTTATTTTATTGGTAGATGACGACCGAGCGGTGAAGCATCTGCTGTCTGAGACGCTGGAGATCGAAGGCTTTCTTGTCATGACTTCCGGGAACGGGATCGATGCGCTGACCCTGATCGAACAGTACTCGTTCGATATTATATTGCTCGATATCATGATGCCCGGCATGGACGGTCTCGAGGTATGCGAACGCATTCGGGATCGTTACCCGGGACCGATCGTGCTGATCAGCGGACGGGACGGGAACGCGGACAAGGTGATCGGATTGAATGTCGGCGCCGACGATTACATTACGAAGCCGTTCGAGATCGAAGAAGTCGTCTCTCGCGTGAAGGCCCATCTTCGAAGGGAGCAGCGATCCCGTTCGGCGCGCAAGTCGACGGAGTCCGTCTTGTCGTTCGACAATGGCTCATTAGTCATTCACAAAGATACATATGAAGTATATTTACAACAGGCTCGCGCGGAATTATCCACGAAGGAATTCCAAATCCTGACGTATTTAGCCGAGCAAGGGGGGCGAGTCGTGTCCCGGGAAGAAGTGTACGAAGCGATCTGGGGCGAGCAGGATGCAGGGGATATTCATACGGTAACCGTTCATATTAAGAATTTAAGGTCGAAACTCGATGCGCAGAGCCGGTTTATTAAAACCGTGTGGGGTTCCGGATATAAGTTCGCTGGCGAAAGAGACTGACAATTCACCTCGTTCTCTATTCTTCCTGAGAGTAGGGAAAGGGGTGTCTTGCTATTCGGGAGGCGTAATGAGTAAGTATACCGAACTGTTCGTTCAGCACTTCGGTCAGCGCATTCGGGACTTGCTTCAGCGTGATGCGGCGTTGTCCGAGAAGGAGTTGTGCGCGCTCGTACACATGGCCAAGGGGACGGCCGGCACGCTCGGTCTCCCGAGTGGTCGGAAATCGCGGGCGAGCTGCTCGATGTATGGTATCGCTTGATCGGCCTCTTCGAAGCGCTCCGCGGGAAGAAGCACGGCTGGGGCGATATGGCGCGCCGCGGCATATCGGTGCATCGAGAATAAGGGGGAGGGGCGAGTCCGATGAATAACGTAACGGCCGAAGCGGAGCGCTGGGCGAAGGAGAAGCTCGGCGGCGACAGCAGCGGGCATGATTGGTGGCACATCGAACGCGTGCGGCGCGTGACGCTGCGACTCGCGGCGGCGACGGGAGCGAACGCCTTCGTCTGCGAGATGGCGGCGTTGCTCCACGACCTGGCCGACGAGAAGCTGTTCGGTGACGAGGAGAGCTGCTTGCGCGACATTCGTCGCTGGCTTGCGGAGCAAGGGGTCTCGGCTCCGGAAGCAGAGCATATCGTCGATATTATCGCGAATCTAGGCTTCAAGGGCGGCGGTCGGGCGGGCTTGACGACGCTGGAAGGCAAGGTCGTGCAGGACGCGGACCGGTTGGACGCGCTCGGGGCCGTCGGCGTCGCGCGGACGTTCGCATACTCCGGCTGGAAGGGGCAGCCGATGCACGATCCCGCGTTGCCCGTCCGCTCGGCGATGACGGCGGAGGAGTACCGGACGGGGAAGAGCAGCGCGTACAATCATTTTCACGAGAAGCTGTTGAAGTTGAAGGATCTGATGAACACGGACGAGGCTCGCCGCATCGCGGAGGACCGCCACCGATTTATGGAATCGTTCTTACTGCGGTTCGAGGCCGAATGGAACGGAACGGATGCGTGGTAAACTAAAGACCTCTTCGCCGACGGCGAGAGGTTTTTTTCTTATACGCAGGAAGGAGCGCGTCAAGTGGAAATCGCTTCGGCAAGATGGTATGTTATGGGGAGCGATGCTACATATAAGGGGGGAATCGGAATGAAAGCAAGCACGATGACAACGAACACGGAGCTTGAGGACCGTGCGATCTTGGTCAGTCTGGTGACGGGCGACGAGTCCGACGACTTGGTCCGGTACTCGATGGAAGAGCTGGTGCGGCTCGCGGAGACGGCGGGCGTCGAGGTGCTCGATACCGCGGTTCAGAAGCGGGAGAAGGCGGACAGCAAGTGGTTTATAGGGAAGGGCAAGGTCGAAGAAGTGCGCGAACGTCTGCGGGAGCTGAGCGGGACGACGGTCATCTTCAATCAAGAGCTGTCCGGAGGCCAGGTGCGGAACCTCGAGGAATTTCTGGATGCCAAGATCGTCGACCGAACGCAGCTCATTCTCGATATTTTCGCGCAGCGTGCGAAAACCCGGGAAGGCATTCTGCAGGTCGAGCTGGCTCAGCTGAGCTACTTGCTTCCGCGATTGTCGGGCCAAGGCAAGAACTTATCCCGCCTCGGGGGCGGCATCGGCACGAGAGGCCCCGGCGAGACGAAGCTGGAGACGGATCGTCGTCATATCCGTAACCGGATCACGGATCTGCGCAGACAGCTGGAGGAGGTCACGCGGCATCGCAGGCTGCATCGGGAGCGTCGGAAGAAGAGCGGCGTGTATCAGGTGGCGTTGGTCGGGTATACGAACGCGGGGAAGTCGACGCTGCTGAATCGGATGACGAAGTCCGACGTATATGCGGAAAATCAACTGTTCGCGACGCTCGACCCGACGTCCCGCAGTCTGCCGTTGCCATCCGTCGGCGAAGTCATCTTGACGGATACGGTCGGCTTCATTCAACAGCTGCCGCACGATCTCGTCGCGGCGTTCCGCGCCACGTTGGAAGAAGTGCTCGAGGCGGATCTGATCCTGCATGTCGTCGACGCGTCGTCCTCGATGCGGGAAGCGCATATCCGCGTGGTCGACGAGGTGCTCGCGGAGCTCGGCGCGCAAGGCAAAGAGACGATCACGATTTACAATAAGATCGACCTGTGCACGCCGTCCGAACGCGAGATGATTCCGACCGGAGAGGACACGATGGCGATCTCGGCGATGAACGACGACCATCTGGAGGCGCTGGCGGAAGTGCTGGAGCGCCGCCTGATGGGGGAAGTCGTCAAGATGCGGTTCCCGATCGATCGCGGCGACTTGATCGCGCTCGCTTACCGCGTCGGCGATGTCTTGGAATCGGTCACGGAAGAGGACGCCGTCGCGTTGACGGTCAAACTGCAATCGAAGGCGTATGCCGCATCCGCGTCACGTCTGGAGCCATTTATCGTAAAGTAACATTATTCATGGAATGTCGATGGGAGAATACCACACATGTTAGAGTTACATCCAAGACTGCAGGATGCCGTCGCGACGGCGGAGCGCGTGGCGGAGCCTCGGTTGCGGGAAATCGATCGGTTGATCGACGCGAATCAGTGGAAGACGATTCAAGCGTTCCAGAAATATAAGGTGAGCGATTTTCATTTCAGCGGTTCGACCGGCTACGGCTACAACGATCGCGGGCGGGAGACGCTCGACGAAGTATATGCCGAGGTGTTCGGGGCGGAGGCCGGATTAGTCCGGCCTCACTTCGCGTCCGGCACGCATACGATCGCTACCGCTTTGTTCGGCGTGCTTCGACCGGGGGACGAGCTGCTCTTCCTGACCGGATCGCCTTATGACACGTTACATAAGGTCATCGGAACCGAAGGGGACGGGACGGGGAGTCTCCGGGATTGGGGCGTTCGGTGCACGATCGTGCCGCTCGGCCCGGACGGCCGCGTCGACTGGGCGGCGGTGGAAGCGGCGTGGTCGCCTTCGGTCAAGGTCGTCGCGATGCAGCGTTCGCGCGGGTATGAGTGGCGCGCGTCCTTCACGGTGGACGAGCTCGGGGAGATGACTAAACGCGTGAAGGCCATGAAACCGGATGTGATTACGTTCCTCGATAATTGTTACGGCGAGTTCACGGAAGAGCGGGAGCCGACGCAAGTCGGCGTCGACTTGATGGCAGGTTCATTAATTAAGAACCCTGGCGGAGGCCTTGCTCCTACAAGGGCCCAGGACCAGGACCGGGGCCCGCTCCGGCC
>JAPSKX010000256.1 GCA_031181325.1 Paenibacillus sp. | reverse complement strand
CCGCCGCGGGGCCGCCCGCGCCGGCGCCGCCCGCGCGCGACTGCTGCGCCTTGCGGAAATACGTCACCGCGTTCTCGAACGAGCGAATCCGCTTCCCCGCCACGTTGCCTCCGATCGCGTCCAGAAACTTGCGGCTCCAATCCAAATCGTTCGCCCGAACGTAATGGATCATGACGTTCAGCACCTCGTCCGGCAATTGGTAATTCACCTTCATCGTCAGGAACGCTTCCTCCACCGCGGTCGGCACGGCCGACGGCTGGAAGAACAGCTTCAGAACCCGGGTATACGGCGAATTCGCGAGCATCGCGTTGTACTGCCGGACATCGCATTGGCCCTGGAATTGCTCCGGCACCTCGAGCCAATACGGCGCCGCGACGTCGCGCTCCGCCGCTTGCGCGGCCGCCTCGCCGGCGGCGGGCTCGCGCGCGGCGGCTTGCTTGTGCGTCGTGCGCTCCCGGCGCATCGCCTGCTCGTTCGCGCCGCGGTACATGTCCGCCGCGCGCGCCTGGAACCGCTCGGCGGACCAATCCCCGCCCCGCCCGAACATGCCGTCCTCGTCGAGCAGCGATACGGTCTGCTTCAGCGTCAGCTCGAAGCGGCCGGCGTGGTAGTTGAGCTCCGCGAGCCTCGCCGGGTCGGCGACGAGCCGCTCCACGGCGCGCCGGTGCGCATGCGACCGCGGGAAGCGCCGCAGCAGCTCGTCGCCGCGGAAGCCGTCCCGGCCGAATTCCCCGACCGCTTCCGGCGCGGCCGGCTCGACCGGCTCGGGCTCCTCGGCGGCGCCGACGGCGATGCCGACGGTCATGCGGAACACTTCGTAGAACGGCGCGGAGATGTCTTCGAGCGTCTCGTGCTCCGCTCGCTCCGCCAGCGGGCCGCCGTCCGCCTGGAAGCTGCGGCGCACCGCCTCGGCCCCGCTGCGGCCGAGCTTCTCCTGCAGCAGCAGCCACAGATGATGCACGCCGAAAAATTCGTCCGGCCGCAGCGGCGGCTGCAGCCGAAATTCGTAGGCGGTCGCCTCGCCCCCGTCCATACGCCGGTACGTCCGCAGCAGTCCCACCGCTTCGAGCTTCGCCGTCTCGTCTACGAGCTGCTTGCGCCCTCGCTCGTTCGGCGGAAGGCCGCACGCGAGGAACAGCTGCCCGAGCGTACCCGCATCGCGTTCGCCCACGGCGTCGGAGGCGAACGAAGAATAAAGCGTCGTATATAAAGCGACGGCGGTACCGCCGATCATCGGCTGATACGCCGTCCACAAGAGCCGCGAGTCCAAGGGGCTCAGTCCGAAACGGCGCGAGACGATGCAGCGATGATGCTCCGTCAGCTGCAGCAGATTCGATACCTTCAAGCCGCGTTCCCCTTCCTGTTTCGACAAGTTTCGATAAACTCCATTGTAGCACATTTCCGCTATCCGCGGCGGGCGAAAAAAAAGAGCCCGCCGTTCCTCGGCGGGCTCAAACGGCGGGCTAACGTATCATTCCGTGGTCGACGAGCACGTCTTCGGGGATGCGAAGATCGTAATCCATCGCCTTCTTGATCAAGTTCTTGTCTACGTGCGACTCGCCGTTCGAAGCGGCGCGGAGCTCGTGCTGCATGATCCACTTCGTGACGAGGTCGTGGAACAAGTCCATTCCCTTCGTCGGCACGTGATGGCGGATGCCCGGAATGCGCGCGAGCGTGGAGTCCGGCATCAGCTCATGCAGCTTCATGCCATGCGCATAGGCTGAGCGGTCGTCGCCCCCGTAGACGAGGAGCGTGGGCGACTGAATGCTGCCGAGACGTTCCGTCGCGGAGAACTTCATGCCCGCCTCGTAGTATTGCTGCCAATTCCGAATGTCGCCGCGGATGGCTTCGTAATACAAATTGTGGAACGTCTCCGACATGTCGGCGTTCGCTCTCGCGATCAAGAGCGCAAGGCTCGTCTTCATCCCGAGCTTCGCGAGCGCGGAGGCGGCGGCCATCTGTCCTCTCACCGCCCAGTTGAACGGCTCCGCCATCGCGCCCAATAAGATTCCGCCCCGGATTCGATCGGGGTACGTCAGCATCGTCTGCATCGCGACGCCCGCTCCCGCCGAGTACCCGCATAAATACGCTTGACGGATGTTCAAGTGATCGAGCAACGACTTGATGTCTTCCGCGATGAGCGGATACGTCACCGGCGCTTCCGAAGCCGGACTGAAGCCGTGGCCGCGAATGTCGAAGGTCACGACCTGGAACGGATCCGCCAGTTGGACTTCTTGGTACCGGAACACGGCCCGGTTCAGCAGCGGCGGATGGATGAAGACGATCGGCGTGCCCCGGCCGTGCACGTGATAATGCAGGATCGTCCCGTTGACGCTTGCTTTCGGCATGAGTCCACTTCCTTCCCTAGAACGTAACTTGTCAGAATACAGGTAATACCGTTACGTTTCCCTGCGGGCGAGGACCCATACCCGACACATTTTCCCGAAATCGAATCAGAACATCTTAAAGCCCTTGACGCGCAGCGCCTGAATCGTAATGCCGCTTACGTACGCCCCGGCGGCGCCCCCGACGACGGCCAGCCAATCGACGAGCCCGTATTCGAACAGGCTGGCGACTCCGTTGCCGGAGTCCCATCCGAAGTAGACGAACAACCCGACGATCAGCGCCAAGTATAGGTAGAGCGTCAGATACGTCGTCTTCAGCAGCATGTTCAGAATAAATCCGATGCCGAACAACAGCACGAATGAAAGCACCAGAATGACGAGCACTTGGAAAATATTCGTTACCATTCGTTATTCACAGCCTCCTGCATGAATGCGCCATACGTTTGAGATTTAGTTTACCCCCCGCGTACGGCCTCGTCAAACGGCCCCGGTTTGCCCCGTTCCCCTCGTTCCGGTAAAATAAGGACAAACCCTAAGGAGTGTGACCTCATCCATGAGCGAAGCAGCACAAACGTTGGAAGGCTGGTACGCCCTCCACGATTTCCGCCATATCGATTGGACCGTATGGAAGTCGTTGACGCCGGCCGAGCAGCGGCGCGCGGAGGACGAATTGCGCGGGTATATCGCGGAATGCGCGCAGGCCGACGAGAATAAGACCGGAAGCTTCGCCTTCTATTCGATCGTCGGTCAGAAGGCGGACTTCGTTTTCGTTCACCTGCGGGAGACGTTAGAGGAGCTGAACGAACTCGAGACGCGCTTCAACAAGACGTCGTTCGCCGACGTGACGATTCCGGCGCACAGCTACGTGTCGATCGTCGAGCTGAGCAACTATATGGCGAAGCCCGGCACGGACCCGATGGAAAGCCCGGAAGTCGTCGCGCGCCTCAAGCCGTCGATGCCGAAGGCGAAGCACATCTGCTTCTACCCGATGAACAAGCGCCGGTCCGGCGGCGACAACTGGTATATGCTCACGATGGAGGAGCGGCGAGAGATGATGCGCAGCCACGGGCTCATCGGCCGCTCCTATGCCGGCAAGGTGAAGCAGATCATTACGGGCTCGGTCGGCTTCGACGATTGGGAGTGGGGCGTCACGCTGTTCGCCGACGACGCGCTGCAGTTCAAGAAGCTCGTGTACGAGATGCGCTTCGACGAGGTGTCCGCGCGGTTCGGCGAGTTCGGGGACTTCTACGTCGGCAACTTGACGGATGCGGATAAGTTCGCGGCGATGCTGAAATAGGGATGAGTTCGAGCGTGTGCCTGCTGCGAGCAGAACAGTCGCGGGTCATACGCTTCGTTCGCTCCATTGCAGCTGTGTTCTTTCAATGAATTTGAATAAGGGTAGAACACAGCTGCAAAAAGTCGCTCACTGCGGTATGTCACGCGCCTGTTCGCGACACCGCGAACAACGCCATGCACCGCTCTTGATTCTCCCGTGCACGCATCTAGGTCGCCGGCTGAGCGAAGGGGAGTCGAAGAGAAGGAATGTCGGAACGCCTTATCCCCCGACGCCCAAACAAAAACCACCGACGCCAGGCAGAAGTTGTATCTCCTGCTAACGTCGGTGGTTTTTTATGCAACCCGCTTCTAGTCCTCGTCGTCGTCCTCGCCCGAACGCAGTCGTTCGATCTGGCGCATGAACTCCTCGTCCCGGCGGTCCCGTTCCCTGCCCTTCTCCTTCAATCGCTCGATAGCCGGTTGAATGAGCCGGTCGATCTCCTTCTGGACCGTCTGCGACAGGTCGTAGCGCTGCTGCGTCTCAAGGAAGTGACCGACGTCCATCAGCGCGTTGTACCGGTCGAGCTCCTCTCGCGTCAGCAGCCCGCGAACTTGTACGCTGCAATGGCGCATCGGTTAGTTGAAGTACCCTTTGCGAAGTACGAGCGGGATGCCGCCGATGATGTACAAGTATCGAAGATCGATAAGCTTCTTCATCATGGCCGCGCTGCCGCCCTTCAGCTTGCGCCCCATCGCGATGCCGATCGCTTCGTTCTTGCCGAGCGACGCGACGGTGCCCTTGCTTTCGTATTTGAACGTCTTCAGCGCCGAGCCGCGAATCGATGCGACGAGGTTGTGCGCGAGCACGTCGGCTTGCTGAATCGCCATCTGCGCGGTCGGCGGGTACGGCCGGCCTTCGTCGTTCATGACGATCGAGCAGTCGCCGATGACGTACACATCGTCATGCCCCGGAATCCGCAAGTATTCGTCGACCTTGATGCGTCCGCGCATCGCTTCGAAGCCGGCTTCCTCGACGAGACGATTGCCGCGGACGCCGCCCGTCCAGATGACCGTCTGCGTCTTGATCTCTTCGCCGTCGGCGAGCGTAATGCTGTCCGGCGTGCATTCCTTGAGCGCGATGCCGATCTTGAACGTAACGCCCTTCTTCTGAAGCACTTCCATCGCATATTGCACAAGCTCCGGATCGAAGCCCGGCAGCGCCGTAGGAGCGGCCTCGACGTTGTAAATCTTCACGAGGTTCGGATCGACGTCGAACTCCTTGCAAAGCTTCGGAATGCGATCGGCCAGCTCGCCGATGAATTCGATGCCCGTGAAGCCGGCGCCGCCGACGACGAACGTCAGGTAATCCTTCCGGTGCGGCTCCTTCTTGAACCGAGCGAATTGATATTCGATATGCTCGCGGATCAGGCGAACGCTATTGATGCTTCGAATGAAGTGCGCATGCTCCTTCAATCCCGGAATGCCGAACGTTTCCGGTTCGCCCCCGAGACCGATGACTAAGTAATCGTAAGACAACGTGCCGTCTTCCAGAATAACCTTCTTATCGTTCGGACGGATTTGCACGACCGTGGACTTCACGAAATCGATCTTGAATTCGTCGATCAGCTTCAGAATGCTGACCCTCGCGTTCTGGGGATCGTCCGTACCGGCTGCCGGCATGTGGAGATGCGTCGTGATGTAATGATAGTCGTGCTTGTTGACCAGAGTGACGTCGGCCTCTTTGTAGTTAAGCTCTTTCTGCAGTCGCAAAGCCGTGACGATG
>JAPSKX010000255.1 GCA_031181325.1 Paenibacillus sp. | reverse complement strand
TCTCGTTCGACACCCGCTTCGTCTCCTTCCTCGCCCCGTCGATAACGAAGACCCGGTCGCTAGCGTCGCAGCGAAGTCCGGGCCGTCAGGGGGCGTGTCTCGTTTTCCATAATTCATAATACCGCAGCGCTTCGTCGTCCTGGAAGGGGGCCGCTCCTTCGTTCATCCGCTTCAGCAGCCCGTCCAATCCGGCCTTGACCTTCGCCTCCACCAGCGCCGGGTATTGGTATAACGCGCGGTGCGTACGGTATTCCTCTTCGTCGACGACGTGAATCGCGCCGTCCGGCAGCTTGATCGCGTCGAGATCGTAATCGATATACGTGACCGTATTGTCGTAGTACGTGAACGGCGAGGCGATGTTGCAATAATACCGGACGCCGGTCGATTCGAGCAGCGCCACGATATTGAACCATTCCCCCGGCAAGAAGAAGGTGACCCCAGGCACACGGCTGACCCATTCCTTCCCGTCGGATTCCCGGATCCGCGTTCCGTGGTTGATGTACACGCGGAACCGCTCCTCGACGTGAAGCGGGTGCAGCGCCGACTCCGGTACGGGCCAATTCTCGTACCAGATGCGGTGAATATGGCCGTTATGTTTGAAGCTTTTGATCACCACGTTCTCGTCCAATGGCATATGCGAACACCTTCCATGCGCGTAAAGAAACAAAAAGCATATCGGCCTCCGATACGCTTCAAATTTTAATATATGTATCTAACTATATTACAATTACGTGCCCGCCACAATGCTTAGTTTCTTGAACGCCTTCGTGAACGAGCTCATGTCGAAGCCGAGCGATTCGAATACGGGCAGCACCGGCTCGTTGTGCGCGTCGACCGGAACGAGAATGCGATTCACCTTGCGTTCGACGAAACGATCTTGCAGCGATTGGATGAGCGTCTTGCCTACGCCCTTGCGGCGGTGGAACGGATCGACCGCGATCCGGTAATAATAGCCGTCGTTGTTGTCGATCGTACCGATGACGACGCCCACGATCATCCCTTCCGTCTCGGCGATCAACACCAGGCTGCTGTCCCACGACAGCTGGCGGGCGAACGCCTCCATCGTGTCGTGAAAGCATTCTTCAGAGAGGGAGTTTTCCATCAGTTGCGTCACTTCGGCATAATCCGACAATTGAAACGAGCGAACGTACATATGCTTCTCTCCCAGCGTTTACGAAGTCGTAACAGAGTAAATACGACAAATTTCATCATATTCCTTCTTATTTGTGAAGAAACCGTAAAAAAGATGCAGAAAAGTCGTGAATACGCTTTCTAGGAAACGTTTTCATTGGATTGGGTGTATATTTACTGGAAATATGTGCATGCTACATGGGGTTCGCACGATGCGACGGGGAGGTGCGCGCGACCGCCGACTTTAGAAACATAAATGTTGATTTATTCGACCGATTGGGGGATAATGAACATGATTCTAAATTACATATTATTGGGAGGAATGCTTCTCATGCCACACCAATTGCCGCCATTGCCGTACCCGAACAACGCGCTCGAGCCGCACATCGACGCTCAGACGATGGAGATTCACCACGATCGTCACCACGCGACGTACGTGAACAGCTTGAACGCCGCGCTCGAAAAATATCCGGAACTGCAAGACAAATCCCTTGAAGCGCTGATCTCCGACTTGAACGCCGTTCCGGAGGATATCCGCACCGCGGTTCGCAACCACGGCGGCGGTCACTCCAACCACTCGATCTTCTGGTCGACGATCGGCCCGAACGCGGGCGGCGCGCCGACCGGCGCGATCGCAGCCGCGATCGACAGCGAGCTCGGCGGCTTCGAAGCGTTCAAGGAAGCTTTCACGAAGGCGGCTACGACGCGTTTCGGCTCCGGCTGGGCGTGGCTCTCCGTCGACGCGAACGGCAAGCTCGTCGTCTCCAGCACGGCGAACCAAGACAGCCCGTACATGGAAGGCGCTACGCCGCTCCTCGGCATCGACGTGTGGGAGCACGCGTACTACCTGAAGTATCAGAACAAGCGCCCGGATTATATCAGCGCCTTCTTCAACGTCATCAACTGGGACGCGGTCAACGCGCGTTACGCGGCTGCGAAGAAGTAATTTAGGATTGGAAAAAGGCAACCCGCCTCGGCGGGTTGCCTTTTTTTGTCGCGCACAATGAAACGGATACCCTCTCTCCGATTTCGCCGCTTCCGCCGAAATCGCGGCGCGCTCTAGCCGGCCGGCGTCGACGTCATCCCGCGCTTCGACGCGCCGCCTCCGCTTCTGCCGCGGAACAGCCGGTTCAGGGCGAGCGCGCCGACGAAGGAACCTGCCGAAGCCGCCCACTGCGAATGGAACGGCAGCAGCAGCGCGTAATATACGGCAGTGCTTCCCGCCAGATCGATCGCTATGAATTTCCTCCATTGCGCGCGCGTCACGACGACGACGACGATGTCGCGGTTGTTTTTCATTCCCCTTGCCTCCGGTCTCCGAGCGATGTTCCAGAGCGGTTCGCTCCCCTCTCTCTCATTGTACCGTCGGTCTCCGTTGTCCTATGCCCTTCCTCCGGCTATGCGGGGATAAACCCTTCCGCCTTCAACAGCCGGACGAACACGTTCGGCAGCGGGTGCACGGTCATACCGGCGCGGTCGACCCATCGATACGGCGCCGGCAGCGTCGCTCCCTCCGCCGCGCCGGCGGCCAGTCGGTGCACGCGCAGGTTCCAGTGGATATGGCTGAACGTATGCTCGGCGATGCCGGCCGGGGCGAGCGGCGCGACGACGGCGCAGCCGCCGAGCTCGGCCTGCAGCCAGCCGGACAGCGCTTCGCCGACCGCCGCGTCCGCCATCGCCGCAGGCCAGCCGGCGGCGGCGAACTCGACGTGCGGCAGCTCCCACATGTCGGCGAGCAGCCCCGTCGCCGGACGCTTGCGAAGCAGCACCCGCTCGCCGTCCTCGCTGACGACGAGCGCGCAGGCGCGGTATTCCGGCCGCGGCGGCTTCGCCTTCGTCTTGATCGGCAGCGTCTCCTCCTTGCCCTCGAGCCGGCCCGCGCATCGTTCCATCACCGGACACGTCAAGCAATGCGGCGACTTCGGCGTGCAGACGAGCGCGCCGAGCTCCATGATCGCCTGGTTGAAGTCGGACGCTTCCCCCTCCGGGATCAGCTCGTACTGCAGCCGCTCCATCATCGCGCGCGTGCTCCCCTTGGCGACGTCCTCTTCGATGCAGAAATATCGCGACAGTACGCGCATGACGTTGCCGTCGACCGCCGGCTCCCTTCGGTTGAACGCGATGCTCATGACGGCTCCGGCCGTATACGGGCCGACGCCCTTCAGCGCCGCGAACCGCTCCTTATCGTCCGGCACCTGCCCGCCGTATCGCTCCGACACTTCGCGCGCCGCCGACTGCAGATTCCGCGCGCGGGAGTAGTATCCGAGTCCTTCCCAAGCTTTCAGGACCGTCTCCTCCGGCGCTTCCGCCAGCGCCTCCACCGTCGGGAACAGCGAGACGAACCGTTCGAAATACGGCTTCACCGTCTCGACCCGCGTCTGCTGGAGCATAATCTCGGACACCCATATATAGTAAGGATTCCGGCTGCGTCTCCACGGCAAGTCCCGCTTCTGCACTCTATACCAAGCTAACAGCTCTTCGCTGAAATACGTCATGCTGGATCGGTCTTGCATCTTCCCCAACTCCTCTATGGGCGAAAGCCGCCCCTTCGCATTATAATGGGGAACGACGCCGTTTGAGAAGAGGAGAAGTCCCTAATCCATCTTGGATCGATGTCCGCCGAGGCGCTCGGCGCGCCGTTCCCGCGGCAATCGATCAAGCCGCAGCAGATCGCCGGCGGCGCGCTCGTCCTGCTCGGCGTCCTGACCCGCAAACCGCGAAAACCCCCGCCGCTGCCGCGTCGGAGGTTCCCGCATAACCGTACTTGTTCAATTCGACCGGATCGCCTCCAGCGCTCTGACGGTGCCCGTGCGCAGCCGCAGTCGAAGCGGCTTCGGCCGCGTCCAGCCGTCGGCCCGCGCAGCGGCGTGACGGCGGCGCTGCAGCGTCCATAGCGCGCCGACGAACGCGACGCACGCCCCTGCGAGAAGCGTCCCGCCGTCCTGCATCCACACCGCGAAGCTGCCGACCGCCGAGAGGACCGCCGTCGCTTGGATCGGCACGATCGTCCCCGGCCGCGTGGCGGCGGCGCGTTCCTCCCGAAAGCCGTAATACGCATATCGAGCGACCGCCGCGAGCCGCGGTACGACGCGATGGGCCGCGATCGTCGCAACGACGGCCGCCGCGAGACGGACGGCCGCGCCGGGCGTCCACGCCTCGCCGCCCGGCGCGAATCCCATCGCGAGCCGCGCGCCCGCGTCGACCCACGCGAGCGCGGCGCCGGCGATCAGCCAGACGGCGACGCGTCCCGCCCGACGGCGGAGCGCGCTTCGCACGGGCGCGCGCAGCAGCCGGCTCGCCGCGATTGCGGCAAACCCCAAGAACAAAAGCGATATCGCTTCGATGATATGTAAGATCGTTGCCCCATGCTCCGTCAATCCGATCCCCCCAAGCAGGCTCATTGCTATTAGACTACATTAGCTTGCGGATCGGCGGAACGGGCCTTGGCACGAGCCCGTCCGCGACTCAGGTCTAGGTATACTTTTCCCGTAACTTCATAAGCGCTCCGCCACTGCGAAGGCGGTCGCCCATCCGTCCGCATGGGAGATCGACAGATGCACGCGCACCCCCGCCGCGACGCTCCGCGCTACCCTGCAGCACGGTTTGCCGCGCTCGTCCGGCAGTACCTCGATATCATGAAAACCTAGAGAGGCTCCGATCCCGCAGCCGAGCGCCTTCGACACCGCTTCCTTGGCCGCCCACCGCCCCGCGACGAACTCGACCTTCCGCGCCGGCGAGAACTGCTTCCCCGATACATACGCCCGCTCCGTCTCCGACAGCACCCTGCGCAAGAACGCCTCTCCCCGCGTTCCTTCGAGCATTCTCCCGATCCGCGCCGTGCCGACGATGTCCGTTCCGACCCCGATGATCATCCGATTCGCGCCTCGCTTGCTTGCATAGTTGTTTCCAGTGTACCGGAAAATAAGCCAATATGCGAAAATACGAAGAGAAACGGAGGGTTGTCCAATGGCATACGAACAACTGCGGGCGCCGGAGGCGACGAAGCGGCAGCTGGCGGAAGTCGAGGGAATGCTCCGGGAGACGCTCGGCGCGCGGCTCGTCGGCCTTTATCTTCACGGCTCGCTCGCGATGGGCTCGTTCCAGCCGGCGCGCAGCGATCTGGACCTCATCGCAGTAACCGACGGAGCCGTGCCGCCTGCCGCGAAGGCGGCGCTCGCGCGCGGTCTGCTCCGGCTCTCTAAGGAGCCGCACCCGGTGGAGCTGCACGTATGCGCCCTTGCGAACCTGAAGCCCTGGCGGCATCCTTGTCCGTTCGCTTTCCACTACAGCGAAGGCTGGCGAGGGCGCTACGAGGCGGCGTTCGGCGCCGAGAACGAGCCAGCCTTCGCTGTAGTGG
>JAPSKX010000254.1 GCA_031181325.1 Paenibacillus sp. | reverse complement strand
ACACCTTTCTTATGTCCTGGGATGTGGAATTGCAGCGGGTCTTTCGCGGCGTGCGCAAGCAGCGCATCGAACAGCGGGGTGCGGGTTTGGTCCACGCGGAGTCGCCCCTTTCCGATTTGGGTTTTTGCGAAAACGCAATAGAATTGAGTATAGCAAATATGGCAGATGTTTCAATAACGAATTTTTCTCGCATATAGTGTTGCTTCCTCGGGCGAAAATAACCGGAAAACGGCGCGGTTTCGCCGGGGGGAGTGCGAACGGCATGCTTAAGGCGCGGCCGAGGGCGTTCGGAGGCCGGAAGACGTTCGGGAACGCCTTCGTATGGAAGCTGTTATTTATTATGTTTTCAATCGAATTCGTGAAAGGAGCGCTGCTCGTCTCGTTGCTGCCGATTCACTTCTCCCGCAGCCTCGGGTTATCCGCCTATGTGCTCGGGTGGGCGTTCGCGCTGCAGTACGTCGGGGATAACGCGTTCCGCATTCCCGCGGGATGGATGATCGATCGGTGGGGGTATCGGCTGCCGATGGCGGGCGGACTGTCGATGAGCCTCGCCGGCGTCGCCGCGCTCGCTTGGATGGACGGCGGGGGTTGGATGCTGCTCGGCTGCTTCCTCTTGGGGGCGGGGACGGCCCCGCTGTGGCCTTGCGTCGTGGCCGGCGCGACCGGCGTATCGGGCGTAACGGCGAGCGGGCGGGCGATGTCGGCGATCTATATCGCTTCCTTCGTCGGTACGGGCAGCGGTCCGGTCGCTATCAACTACGTCGGAGGCGGCGAAGCGCCGGGAATGTCGTTCCTCCTCTGCCTCGGCTTGACGGCCGCGGCGCTCGTCGCCGGCCTCTTGCTTCCGGGCCGCGCGACAGGGGGACGTCCTGCGGGGGAGTCTCCGCCGGCAGGGATGCTGTCGACGCTCCGAGGCGTACGCGGAGGCACGCTGCTGTTCCCGGCCATGTTCCTGCAGACCTTGGCGCTTGGCTTGCTGACGCCGGTCGTTACGTTGTATGCGAGGGAGGATCTCGGGCTGCGGCCTTCCGAATTCAGCCTGTTGTTGCTGACGGGCGGAGGCGCTTCGTTGCTGCTGCTGCTTCTCGTAGGCCGACTGTCCGACGCCTACGGCACGCGGCCGTTCCTGCTGCCCGGCATTCCGCTCGCGGCGGCATCGACGGCGGGCTTCGCGTTCGTCGCGAACCGAACCCAGCTGTTCCTCGCCGTCGTGGCGGTCGCGATCGGGTACGCGCTGCTCATTCCCGCATGGAATGCGCTCCTCGCGCGCGAAATTCCGAAGGAGCGGCGCGGGGCCGCGTGGGGCGCCTTCCTCGCGATCGAAGGCTCCGGTTTCGTCGTCGGGCCGATTCTCTCCGGCTGGATGTGGGAGAACGCGAGCCATCGGGCCCCGTTCCTGGCGAGCGGCGCGGCGTTAGGCGCGTTATTCGTTCTTTATCTGTTCATTTCCTTCCGAAAAACGGATGTGTTACGATAGATCATGTCGGCTTGCAAAGCCGACGGTGCACATACAGATGGAGGAACGAACATGGATAAACGGATAGGCGTCATTATGGTCATGTTGATTACGATTTTCTTAGGCTTCGGCATCATTATTCCGGTCTTGCCCGAGATGATCGTCGGCTCCGGGGCGGAGCGGTTCCATCTATACGTCATGCTCGCCGTATACTCGGCGGCCTCGTTCGTCTTGTCGCCGATGTGGGGCGCATTGTCCGACCGCATCGGGCGCAGACCCGTGTTGATGACGGGCGTGCTCGGCTTCAGCGCGAGCTTCTTGCTGTTCGGCTTGTCCGACGGCAATCTCTTCTTAATGTACGCCTCGCGCATCCTCGGCGGCATCTTCTCGGGCGCGACGACGGCGTGCGCGGTCGCGTACGTGGCGGATATCGTGCCGGAAGAGCGGCGGACGCGCGCGATGGGCCTCGTCGGCATGTCGATCGGGCTCGGCTTCATCTTCGGCCCCGGCATCGGGGGCCTCCTCAGCGCGTTCGGCAACGAGGCGCCGTTCTTCGCGGCGGCCGCGCTCGCGTTCTGCAACTTCCTGTTCGCGCTCGCGCTGCTGAGCGAGTCGCTGCCTCCGGAACGGCGCCGCGCCGCGACGGCCGGGGCGAAGACGTCGCGATGGGCCGCGTTCCGCGGGCCGATCGCGTACTTGTTCGTGCTGATGTTCGTGCTCACGTTCGCGCTCGCGGGGCTAGAGTCGACGCTTCAGTACTATCAGATCGAGCGGTTCCGAGCGACGCCGCAGGACATCGGCGTTATGTTCCTCGTGAGCGGGATCGCCGGCGCGCTCGTCCAAGGCGGGTTTATCCGCCGCTACGCGAAGCCGGGAACGGAGCCGACGCTCATCCGCGTCGGATTGATCGTGCAGGCGCTGGGCTTCGTTCTGCTGCTATTCTCGCGCGACGTCTGGACGGCGTCGCTGTTCATGAGCGTCTTCGCCGTCGGCAACTCGCTCCTGCGCCCGTGCGTCACCTCGCTGATCACGCAGACGACGCAGGCGGGGCAAGGGGTGACGGGAGGGCTTAGCTCCTCGATGGACAGCCTCGGCCGCATCGCCGGACCGCTCGTCGCCGGCGGATTGTTCGAGGCGCAGTCGTCGCTGCCGTTCTTCGTAGGCGCGGCGGTGTCGCTCGGAGCGATGCTGCTGCTCGGCCGCTTCGTCAGCTTGCGCCGGAGCGTCGTCGCGGGCGCGGCGGAATAACGTTCGCGCTTTCGCGCCAAACAAAACCGTCCGGAGTGGTCTCCGGACGGTTTTGTTTGTTTGCGTATTGCATCAGAACGACATCCGGTACAGCGGCATCAGCGTCTCGAACGTGCCGCGGATCGTCTCGTACAGCGCCGGCCCGTCCGCCAGCAGCGGGTCGCCGCGGTCGAGCCGAATGCCGACGAGCACCTCGGATTGCTTCGTCCCGGCCAGCTTCTCGGATATGCGCCGGAATGCGTCGTCCGTCATCTCCCGGTGCGGCGTCCCTTCGGGCTTCATGTGGTCCATCGACCAGACGTAGGACGACGGCACGATGGTTTTGATCTTCTTCAAATCCCGATCGAGCGCCTTCGCGAAGACGGTTTTCTTATCGCTTTCGTAGATGATGGCGAATTGCGCGAACGCGTGCGTCGCGAACATCCCGAACTGGAAATGCGGCAGCATCTTGTAGCCTCGCTTGTTCGCGGCCCAGGCGACCCAGGTGTCGTTCGGCGCATGCACCGTCCGGCGGGCGTGCTTCGCGACGTGCGGGAACATCTCTTCGCCGACCAGCGCGGTCAATTCGGACGCGAGCGCTTCGCCGAGCGCGGTCAGCTTCGGCCGCACGTTCGCGATGAGCGCCTCCATCCGGGGCTCGAGGCCGGGAATGGCGAATACGTCGAAATCCGCCGGAGCGAAGGCGAAGGACGTACGTTGAGGCGCGTGCAGCGTTTCGTGTTGCGGAACAGCGGTCATAAGGTTCTCCCCTCCCTCGAAGTCATTCTCCATTTTACGAAAATTAGGCCCATAAACCAAGTTGCCAATTCATATGATTCAGTATAGTATAGAGGAAAGACGAATTTGTCAGAATATTTAGTTATTGGTTCTTTTTTTACAGCTTGGGAGGGGATTGCCGTGAACAGAAGCTTTGAGGTGGAATACTGCAACTTGGACTTGCGATTCGATCGCCGGACAATCCACAACTTCATCAAGTCTTTAATTCAAGAAGGGTACTCGCTGTACTGGTCGGAGAACGAAGCGCATTTCATCGCCTCGATCCGAACCGGGCGCCGTCTCGTGAAACTGAAGTTCCAGCGCGTCGGCGAGCGGTTCAAGCTCGTGGGCAACTATTCGTTCCGGGACGAGAAGCTCGTCGAGCTGATGGAGCGCATGATCGGAGCGACCCGCGGCCATGCCGTCGTCAAGCGGTTCCGGGACCGGCAGATCGTCATCGAAAACATTATGTTCGGCGAAATTATCCGCATGGTGGAAATATCGGGCGTAGAGCACAAGGTCGTATACCAACGGGAGTCGGTCGTCACCTTGGAGGATATCGCGCAAGCGTACCGCTCTACGCGGGCGGAGGATCGCATCCCGGTGCTGCGGATGGAAATCGATTATGAATTGGCAACGCTTTCAGAGTCGTTGGCGCTTGGCCATCGCGCCGCGGCGGACGCCAGCCGCGCGAAATTGGAGGAGCTTCGCCAGGAGATGTTATTGCTCGAGATGTAGAGAAACAACGATTGCCGTCCATTCCGGCGCGAACCGAGCACGAGCGGTTCGCGCCTTTCGACGTTTATTTGGGAAAAAGATCCTCGCAAAAAATCGTCGTTTTCGTTTTGTTGGAACTGGACGAGCATTCGTGTAAAATAAGGAAGGTCGGATATGGTAGAACGAATTATTTTTAAATACAAAGGATGATGAACATGTCGAAACAGCAGATCGGCGTCGTCGGCCTCGCGGTCATGGGGAAGAACCTCGCCTTGAACATGGAGAGCAAGGGCTTCAGCGTAGCGGTGTATAACCGGTCGCCGGAGAAGACGAAGGAGCTCGTCGAAGAAGCCGCGGGCAAAAACCTCGTCGGCGCATACAGCGTCGAGGAGTTCGCGCAATCGCTCGAGACGCCTCGGAAAATTATGATCATGGTGAAGGCGGGCGAGCCGACGGACAAGACGATCGAGACGCTCTTGCCGCATCTCGATCCGGGCGACATTATTATCGACGGCGGCAACGCGTATTTCCCGGATACGCAGCGCCGCGAGCGGGATCTTACCGCGAAGGGCTTCCGCTTCATCGGCACCGGCGTGTCCGGCGGCGAGGAAGGCGCGCTGAAGGGGCCGGCGATCATGCCGGGCGGCCCGAAGGACGCGTACGAGCTCGTCGGCCCGATCTTCGAAGCCATATCCGCGCACGTGAACGGCGAGCCGTGCTGCACGTACATCGGACCGGGCGGCGCGGGCCACTACGTGAAGATGGTGCACAACGGCATCGAATACGGCGACATGCAGCTCATCTGCGAAGCGTATCAGCTGCTGAAGGACGTGCTGTCCTTAAGCGCCGACGAGCTGCACACGATCTTCGCCGAGTGGAACCGCGGCGAGCTCGACAGCTACCTGATCGAGATTACGGCGGACATCTTCTTGAAGAAGGACCCGGAGACGGGACTTCCGATGGTGGACGTCATTCAAGACACGGCCGGCCAGAAGGGTACGGGCAAGTGGACGAGCGCGAGCGCCCTCGACCTCGGCGTGCCGCTGTCGATCATCACGGAATCCGTATTCGCGCGCTTCCTGTCCTCGATGAAGGCGGAGCGCGTCGAAGCGAGCAAGCGTCTTAGCGGCCCGGCCGGAACGCAGCCGGAAGTAAACAAAGCCGAATTCATCGAGCAGGTGCGCCGGGCGCTGTACGCAAGCAAAATTTGCTCGTACGCGCAAGGCTTCGCGCAGATGCGCGCCGCCTCCGAGCACTTCGGCTGGGACCTGCAGTACGGAGAAATCGCGAAGATCTTCCGCGGCGGCTGCATCATC
>JAPSKX010000253.1 GCA_031181325.1 Paenibacillus sp. | reverse complement strand
GTCCCGGGCATAGCCCGGGGCTTTCTATATTTCGATGCGCCTTCGCCTTCTGTATCGCTTCCCCCCCGAATACACTGGGTAACAAGATTCGGGATGAAGGAGGAGCAGATCCTCATGCAGACGTTCTACACCGTCAAGCCCGGCGATACGTTGTCGTCGATCGCGGAGCGATGGGAGGTGCCGCTCGCTTCGCTCGCCGCCGCGAATCGGATAACGAACCCGGATCGAATCGAGCCGGGGCAACAGCTATCCGTTCCTCCCGGCGTCGCCTCCGTGCGGGTGAAGCCCGGCGATTCCGTCTATTCGCTCGCGCAAGCGTTCGGGGTGCCGACGTCGGTCATCATCGGGGCGAATCGGCTGCACCCGCCGTATACGATCTATGTAGACCAACGGCTGTCGATTCCGCCCGGCGTTCCTTACTATACGGTGCAGCCGGGCGATACGTTGTTCGCGCTGGCGGAGCGTTACAACGTAACGACCTACGGCGCCGCGAGGCCGGAGCTCATCCGCGAGGCGAATCGACTGCCGTCCGATCAGATCGTCGTCTCGATGCGGCTCGTCATTCCGTATGCGCCTCCGGGCGGAAGCGGGCGGATCGCGTTCGTGTCGGACCGCGCCGGAACGTTCGACGTATGGACATACGACCCTGCGAGCGGCGCCGTTCGCGCGATCGGCGGCGGGCAGGCGGATCCGCACACGACGCCGTATTGGTCGCCGGACAGCCGTCGCATCGCCTTCGTCGGAAAGCTGGGGATCGTGTTCGTCGTCGATGCGCTCGGCGCCGAAGGGGCTCGACAGATCGATCAAGTCGAGCCGTATACAGCGCTCTCCTGGTCCCCGGACGGGACGCGGCTCGCCTATGTGAAGAACGACCGGATCGCGGTCTACAACGTCGAGACGTTCGCGCACGGCTCGATCGCGGCGCCCGGCGCGAAAGCCGTCTCCTGGTTTCCGACCGGAGGGGATCGGTTGTTTTATTCCGCTGCGGAGACGACGGGGGACGACGCGTTCTATGAAGTTCGGCTCGATGGCGCGGTACGGCGGCGCCTTCCGGTCGGCGCCGTCGGCCCGAAGAACGACGCCGCGCTCTCCCCGGACGGCGCCTACGCGCTCTACACGTCTCCGGGCGCGAGCATCTCGCTGGCGTACGTCGCGAATCTCGCGACGGGCGACGTCTACCGGCTGACCGGCGGGCCGATGGCCAAAAACTACGACCCGCGCTGGTCGCCGGACGGCGGAAGCATCGCGTACAGCTCCAACGAATACGACGAACGCAAGGGGTATTATTCGACGGTGCGCGTCGAACGGCCGCAGGGCGGAGCCCAGCGCATCGTCGCCGTCTCCGACTGTTACGCGACGCCGGTGTCCTGGTCGCCGGACGGACGATCGTTGCTTTACTTATCGGGCTGCGGAACCGGCGGGTACGCCTCGGAGCTGTGGGTCGCGGACGTCGCCGTCCCGGCGCCCGTCCTCGCGGTCGGCGGCGCCGCGGCGGGACAGTCCGGCGCGATCACGGCCGCGCGCTGGTCGCCCCGGCCGATCCGCGAGGAACCGCTCGCCGTGTACAGCAGCGCGACCTACAAGGTTCGCTTCGCGTACCCGGCGTCGTGGCGGCGGATAAGCGAGTCGCGGGCGGAGGGAGCGGACGGCTTCTTCGAAGTGTCCGCCGTCTCGAGCGAGCTGCCGTTCCAAGCGCTCTGCCGGGAAGTGGCGAACCATCCGCTGCAGCCGTTCGGCGCGATGCCGCGCATCGCGCCCGGACGCGTGCAAGGCCGGGAGGCTTGCTACATCTTTCCTTCCGCGGATCAGGCGTCCGAGCTCCGATCGCAATCGGCGCTGCTCGCCCAATACCCCGAGCCTGCGGTCGTGGACGGCGTCGTATACCCGTATCTCATCCTATGGGCGGACGAAGCGCATCTTGCGTCGATCGCGTCCGGACTGACGTTCATATAACACTGAGAACCGCCTTCGGGCGGTTTTTTCTATGAGCCGGGAGACGGATAAGCGCGAGCCGATTGTGCAAAGCTGAGGAAGGCAGGCGGGAAAATCAATTTATTAGCATAACTAATGGTTTCTATAAAATGATTCTCATTGCTTGTAACCGTCACCTGTGGTAGCTTCAAGAGAAGTGAAAAATCTTAGAAAAATACTCGGAATTCATTCGTTAGCGATGAGAGGTGTTTTTGGTTGGTACTTCAAGTGACGAACAGTCCTTTCCATCAAGAGCAGGTGGAGCTGCTGAACCGTCTGCTCCCGACGTTGTCGGAAGGGCAGCGCATCTGGCTTAGCGGCTACTTGGCCGCGGTGCAGAGCGGCGCGGTCGCGACCGCGCCGGAAGGCGCTTCGACGACGGTTCCCGCGTCGGTCCCCGCATCGGCGAACGCGATCTCCAAGGAGGTCACGATTTTGTACGGCTCGCAAACCGGCAACAGCCAGCGGCTGTCCAAGAAGCTTGGCGAGAAGCTGCAGGCGCAAGGCTTCCAAGTGACGCTCTCCTCGATGGGAGATTTTAAGACGAACAATTTGAAGAAAGTCGAGACGCTCTTGATCGCGGTCAGCACGCACGGCGAGGGCGATCCGCCCGACAACGCGATTCCGTTCTACGAATTCCTTCACAGCAAGCGCGCGCCGCGGCTCGAGGGGATGCGCTTCTCCGTCTTGGCGCTCGGCGATACGTCGTACGAGAAGTTCTGCCAGACCGGAAAAGATTTCGACAAGCGGCTGGAAGAGCTCGGCGCGAGCCGCTTGACGCCGCGCGTCGACTGCGACGTCGATTACGACGAGCCGGCGGCGGAGTGGATGCAGCGGGTAACGGAAGCCTTAGACGGCGCAGCAAGCGCGGACGCCGGCTCCGGCGCCGCGGCGGCCGTCGCGTTGGCCGGTGCCGGCGTTCCCGGCGCGGCGGCTTCGGAATATTCGCGGACGAATCCGTTCGACGCCGAGGTGCTCGAGAACTTGAACCTGAACGGTCGCGGGTCCGACCGGGAGACGCGCCACATCGAGCTGTCGCTCGAGGGCTCGGGGCTCGATTACGAGCCGGGCGACTGCCTTGCCGTCTACGCGGAAAACCATCCGCGCCTCGTCGGCGAGCTGATCGAAGCGATGGGCTGGAACGCGGACGAACTCGTCCCGGTCGGCAAGAACGGCGATCAACGCCCCTTGCGCGACGCGTTGTCCCGCAGCTTCGAGATTACGGTGCTGACGAAGCCGCTGCTCGAGCAAGCCGCGAAGCTGAGCGCGAAGCTGAGCGCGAACGACGAGCTCCAAGCGCTTACGGCCGCGGGGCGGGAAGCGGATCTACGCGCGTACGCCTCGGGACGGGATCTTCTCGACTTGGTGCAAGACTTCGGCTTGAAGGGCATTCCGGCGAAGGAGTTCGTCGCGATCCTGCGCAAGCTGCCGGCGCGTCAATATTCGATCGCCAGCAGCTCGAAGGCGAACCCGGGCGAAGTGCACCTGACCATTCGCAAGGTGCAGTACGAAGCGCACGGGCGCGAACGGTACGGCGTCTGCTCGACGTTCGTCTCGGAACGTCTCGAGATCGGCGACAAGGTTCCGGTATACGTGCATAACAACCCGAACTTCAAGATGCCGTCGAACCCGGATACGCCCCTCATCATGATCGGACCGGGCACCGGCGTCGCTCCGTTCCGTTCGTTCCTCGCCGAGCGCGAGGAGATCGGGGCTTCGGGCAAGACGTGGCTCTTCTACGGCGACCAGCATTTCGCCACGGATTTCTTATACCAGACGGATTGGCAACGCTGGCTGAAGGATGGCGTGCTGACGCGGATGGACGTAGCGTTCTCCCGCGATACGGATCGGAAAGTGTACGTGCAGCACCGGATGTTAGAGAAGAGCAAGGAGCTGTATCAGTGGCTGCAAGAAGGCGCCAGCGTGTACGTGTGCGGCGACGAGAAGCGGATGGCGCACGACGTGCACGCCGCCCTCGCGTCGATCATCGAGCGGGAAGGCGGCTTCAGCGCGGAGGAAGCGGCGGAATATCTCGGCCGGATGCAGCAGGATAAACGGTACCAGCGGGACGTCTATTAATCGGACCGTTGTCCAGCGAGAGGAGATAAGAGCGATATGTCGGAAAATAACTTATTGTCGCCGAACAGCGCGCCGCATAGCGACGTAGAAGATATCAAGCGCCGCAGTAACTACTTGCGAGGGACGCTTGCGGAGACGCTGGAGGATCGCATTACCGGGTCGATTCCCGAGGACGATAACCGCTTAATGAAGTTCCACGGCAGCTACATGCAGGACGACCGGGACCTGCGGAACGAGCGCAAGAAGCAAAAGCTCGAGCCGGCCTTTCAATTCATGCTTCGCGTTCGCGCCGCCGGCGGCGTCGTGACCCCCGATCAGTGGCTTATGATGGATCGCGTCGCGCAGAAATACGCGAACGGGACGATCCGCCTCACGACGCGTCAGTCGTTCCAGCTGCACGGCGTGCTCAAGTGGAACATGAAGTCGACGATCCAAGAAGTGAACGATGCGCTGCTCAGCACGCTCGCCGCTTGCGGCGACGTCAACCGGAACGTCATGTGCAACCCGAACCCGCATCAGTCCGAGATTCATGGCGAAGTGTACGAGTGGGCGAGCAAGATCAGCTCCCACCTCGATCCTCGGACGCGGGCGTATCACGAAATTTGGTTGGACGAGGAGAAGGTGTTCGACAGCCGCGAGCACGAGCCGGTCGAGCCGATCTACGGTCCGGTGTACCTGCCGCGGAAGTTCAAGATCGGCATCGCCGTTCCGCCGTCCAACGATGTAGACGTGTTCTCGCAGGACCTCGGCTTCATCGCGATCGTCGAGAACGGCAAGCTGGCCGGCTTCAACGTAGCGGTCGGCGGCGGCATGGGCATGACGCACGGAGATACGAAGACGTATCCGCAGGTCGCGCGCGTCATCGGCTTCATCGCGCCGGAACAAGCCGTCGACGTCGCCGAGAAGATCGTCACGATTCAGCGCGACTACGGCGACCGCTCCGTGCGGAAGCATGCGCGATTCAAGTATACGATCGACGATCGAGGCCTCGAGTGGCTGAAGGGCGAACTCCACGCGCGTCTCGGGTACGAGCTCGCCGAAGCGCGTCCGTATCGCTTCGAGAGCAACGGCGACCGCTACGGGTGGGTGAAGGGCAGCGACGGCAAGTGGCACTTCACGATGTTCATCCAGAACGGCCGCGTCAAAGATTTCGAAGATTACAAGCTCATGACGGGGCTGCGGGAAATCGCGAAGGTTCACACGGGCGACTTCCGCTTGACGGGGAACCAGAACCTGATCATCGCCAACGTGACGAGCCAGAAGAAGAAGAAAATCGAGGAACTCGTCAAGACGTACGGCCTGCACGACGGCGCTCGCCATACAGCGCTGCAGCGCAATTCGATGGCTTGCGTCGCCCTGCCGACGTGCGGTCTCGCGATGGCCGAGGCGGAGCGCTACTTGCCGGAGCTGCTCGAGAAGATCGAACCGCTGCTCGACGAGAACGGCCTGCGCGAAGAGGACATTGTCA
>JAPSKX010000052.1 GCA_031181325.1 Paenibacillus sp. | reverse complement strand
TTCGTTCGCGGGAAGACGGAGCCGCTGGCCGCCGTCGTCGCGACAACCGGTAACGTTACGCTCGGTACGGGAGCCGCCGATCCGACGGGCGGCTTCGCGGTGCAAATCCCGGCTCAAGCCGCAGGCGAGGCGCTGTCGATCACCGCTGCGGACGCGGCGGGCAATGCGAGCGAGCCTTATCGGATTGTCGTGCAAGCGAGACCGACGACGCCGGGCGGCGAGGATTCGGGAACGGGCGATTCTCATTCGAATCCCGACCCGGAACCGCCGACGCCGACGCCGGATTCGACGAGTCCGCAGCAATCGGCGATTACGAAGAAGGTCGCTTCCGAACAAATCGCCGCAGCGATCGAGGCGCAGCTTGGCGACGGGGATAACGATACGGTTACCATTCGCATAGACGGCGCCTCCGACGCGGTGAACGCCGAACTGCCGGCCTCCTCGTTCCAGATGCTTGTCGAACGTAACGCGGGCGCGAAGCTGGAAGTCGTGACGAGCGTCGGTACGTTGGCGATTCCGGCGGCAGCCGTGACGGAGGCTTTGCGCCGGGCCGGCATCGATCCGGCGGATGCCGTGATCAAGGTTACGATCGCGAGAGCCGACGCAAGAACTGCGGAGAGTATGGCGGACTTCCTCTCCGGGATCGGGGCGGAAAGCGTAGTAACGCCGGTCGACTTTACGTTGACGGCTACCGCATCGGACGGTTCGGCGGTGACGCTCTCCGAATTCAGCAGCTTCATCGGCAGGACGCTGGAGTGGGAGAGCGACGGATTGAACGTCTCGTTCGGCAATCTGGCCGGGGTCGCTTACGACCCGGCGACGAATTCCTACTTCCCGGTTCCGACGGTGTTTGCGGAGGCGAACGGCACCATGACCGCCACGTTGTTCCGTCAAGGGTTTTCCTATTACACGGTCGTACAAAAGGAAGTTGCATTCTCGGACCTCGCTGCGGAGCATTACGCAAAAACGTCGATCGAAACGTTGGCCAATAAGTGGATGATCAACGGTTATGAGGACGGTACGTTCCAACCCGAGAATCGCGTAACCCGCGCCGAATTCGCCGCGATGCTGACCCGCGCGCTCGGATTGGCGCCGAAGCCGGAGAAGGGCGCTGCCTTCGCGGACGTCCGCGCGGCGGATTGGTATGCGGGTGCGGTCGGCGCGGCCGCGGATGCCGGCTTGGTCAGCGGCTATGAAGACGGGTCGTTCCGACCGGATGGCCGGATTACAAGACAAGAGATGGCCGTCATGCTCGCCAATGCGCTGCGTATCGGCGGTCGAGAGGCGACGGAACCGTCTGCGGCCTCCGCATTTACCGACGGCGGCTCGATCGAAGCATGGGCTAGCGCCGCAGCGGGCTTGGTCGCGGAGCTGGGCATCGTAACCGGATGGCCGGACGGACGCTTCGACCCGAGCGCTTCGGCGGATCGCGCGCAAAGCGCGACGGTGATCTATCGATTGCTCAAGTCTTTGCAATTTATAAATTAACCGAGTCGTACCTTGAGGGAGGTGGGATCAAGCATGCGTGGAAATTCGACAATCGCCGCGCTCCTGCTCGCGCTTGGCGCCTTCGCGGCGTCCGCGCCGGGCGCGCAGGCGGAGCATCCCGTTCAAGTCACGCTCGACGGGGAGCCGCTGACGTTCCGGGAACCGCCGGTCGTCGAGGACGGCGTGACGTGGGTGCCGTTCCGGCCGCTGTTCGAGGCGTTCGGTCTGGAGGTGGCGTGGGACGAGGCGACGGGAACGATCGCGGGCGAGCGCGAAGGATGGGCGGTTCGGCTGCAGCTGGAGCAGAAGCGAGCCGTCGTCAACGACAAGCCGGTGGTCCTGCAGCAGGCGCCCCGAGTCGTCAACGGCTCGGCGTTGGTGCCGCTGCGCTTCGTCGGCGAAGCGGTCCGCGCGGACGTGCGATGGGACGACGCGGCGCGGACGATCCGGATCTCGAGCCGGCTGTACGAAGGCGAGACGAAGGGGGGCGTCCCGCATGGCGTCGGCACGCTGTACGAATGGGGAGCGGAGCTGTACCGCGGGGAGTTCCGCGACGGGGCGTTCCACGGCGAGGGAACGTATTACGGGCTTGGCGGCGGGGTCCGGTACGAAGGGGAGTTCGTCGACGGAACGATGCAAGGCCGCGGCAAACTATATCGGGCGGACGGCTCGCTATGGTACGACGCCGAGTTCGCGGACGGCGCCGTTCACGGAGCGGGCACGGTGTATTTTCCGATCGGGCATCGGCTCGAGGTGACGTTCCTGAACGGGAACCCGCACGGGCAGGGCGTATATTACTATGGCGACGGGACGGTACGCTTCCGAGGGTCGTATCGGGACGGGCTGCGGAACGGGCGCGGGACGAGCTATTACGCGAACGGGAACGTCATGCACGACGGCGAATACGTCGACAGCCGGCTCGTCAAGGGGAAGCTGTACTACGACGACGGGACGTTGTGGTATGAAGGGGAGTTCGGCGACGACACGAAGCCGGACGGCGAAGGCGTCGAATACGACAGAGACGGCAACGTCACCCATCGGGGACATTTCCGGTACGGAGAACCGGCGAAAGAAGGAGAGGAAGCGCCATGAGAAAATGGTTCATCGCCGCCCTGGCGGCATTCGGCTGTTGGGCCGGGGGCTCCGCCGCGCTGGCGGACGGAGCGGGACAGGTGACGGGGCTTTTGTTTTTCGATACGAACGAGGAGCCGGGTACGATCGGAGGAGCGGTGTCCTTTACGCCGCCGGGCGATTTGACGGGCATTACCGCATTTTCGATATATTTTACGGATGCTTCGGGCAAGAAGCTTACGCACTTATACGATATCGATTCGGCCGAGGCGGAAGCGGCGCTCGACGAGCTGCGGGCGAAAGGAGCGAAGGCGTCGACGTACCGGTACGGGATTAGCGCGCGCGCCGTACCCGAAGGCGTCACGCACCTCGGCGTCTTCGCCAAGTACGGAGAGCGGACGGCGGACCTGGGGACGTTGACGGCGCTGTGGGACAACCCGACGGAGATGGTCGAGGGCGACCTCCTTCGCGCCGCGGATACCGACCCGGCGAGCGGGGCGATTCGGTATAAAGTAAGTTGGAGGGGCCTCGACGACGAGAAGAACATCAAGGGATACGAGCTGCGTTACGAATCGCGGAGCGGCGTCGGCACGGAGCCGAATTCGTACGGGTTCGCGCGCGCGCCGCAGCCGATTCAAGGGGGAACGGCGGACAAACGGGGCGACGGCCACGATTACGAGCTGTTGCTTCCGGCGGGAGCCGTGCCGGCCGACGCATACAGGCTGTGGCTGTACCCGGTCCATCGAAGCGGGGAGCTCGGGTTCGGCGTGACGGCGAATTTGCAGGAGGATATCAGCGGTACCGCGCCGAAGGCGCTGACGCCGACCTCGGGCATCCCGTATCCGTCGGAGGCGCTGTTCGACGAGAGCTTCATCGATCTCGACGAGGCGGATGGCTCGATCGGCGGGACCGTATCGTGGAATATTCTGTCCGGGTCGCGGGATTTCGACGAGCGGCGGTTGGAAACCGGGGCGACTCCCCTTCGCTTCGCCGCCTATTTCGCGGACAAGGACGGGAACAAGCTGGAGGGCTTATACGCGGCGGACCGGGAGCTGGACGAGCTCGTCATCCCGAACGGAACGGCCATTCCAGACGGGACGGTTTATCTTGGCGTGTTCGCGGAGCTGGGGACGGCGGAGAGCGTCGAGAAGCTGCTGATCCCGCTCTGGGACGTCGGGACGACCGGCTACCATCCGACGGAATTCGTTCAATGGGATTCCGACGCTCGGGGAGGCAAGCTGAAGGCGCGATTGACGTGGAGGCCGGCCGCGAACGAAGCGCAGTTCGACGAATATGTCGTTATGCTCGAGCATGGGAAGGAGCCTTATGCCGTATTGCCCGCAGGGAAGACGTCGTATGAAGTGACGATCGAGGACGACGATTTCTTTATCGAAAAGGTGGCGATCATCGCGCATAAGGCGAACGATCCCATACCGGATCCGAAAGAGACGCCGGAGCATGCGTTCGTCACGGATCTCTTCGATTGGGAGGCGGACAGGGCTTCGGGCCGATGGCAGCTGGAGGCGGACGAGCCGGTCGCTCTCGCGCTTAAGGACGAAGACCCGGGGCAGGGGAGGATCTCTTTCGTCTTGCCTTGGAAGGAACGCGACGATACGACGTATACCTGGTTAGACGTTACGCGTCGGCGGGGGGCGTCGCTCGGGTCGGTATCGTATTTGCTGGAAGGCGAATCGCCGTCGGCGATCCGGTTGCCGGCCGGGACGCCGATTCCCCCGGGGGCCGTCTTCCTCGAGGTCGACAATCAGAAGATCGACGGCAGCGTGGTTTACGCCGTTCGCGACGCGACAGGGGCGCCGCCGCGGTTCGCGGACGTCGCGCCGGACGCGAAGGAGGCGGAGGCGATCTCGGCGCTCGCCGCGCTCGGCGTCGTGACGGGCTTCGAGGACGGCACGTTCCGAGGCGGCGAGCCGGTCACGCGCGCGCAATTCGCGGCCATGATGACCCGAGCGTTCCGTCTGGACTCGGAGCACCCCGGCGTCGGCAGCAGGCTGCTGAAGGACGTGAAGCAGGATGCATGGTTTGCCGGAGCCGTGGACGCCGTATACGAGAAAGAGCTGATGAAAGGGAACGCGGCCAAGCAGTTCCTCCCCGAGGCTTCGATCACGCGGGCCGAGCTTGCCGTAACCGCGGCGCGGTTGTTGCCGTATGCCGGTCCGGAGTATGCCGAAGGCGATCCGGCGCCGTCGTTCGACGATGCGGCGGACATTCCGGCATGGGCGTCGGATAGCGTCGGACGCCTGCAAGCTTCGGGCGTTCTGGCGGGGAACGGGACGTTCGGACCGTCGGCGAAGGCGACGCGCGCGGAATGCGCGTACGTGCTGGAGCGGATGATGCGGCTGTTCGGACTCGTAGAATAAGCATATGAAGGGCTAGGCGGCTGCGGGTGCGAACCTGCAGCCGTCGTTCTTTTCAGGCTGACTCCCAGAAAACAGGGACCTCCCCCGAACGTTATCCAGAAAACGGGTCGAGAGGTTGCTGCCATACATGAAGAAGCTCCATTGGAAACGGGTCGCCGGCTGGGGCGCGCTGGCGTCGCTGTCGGCCGCCGCGCTGTTGCTCCTGACGGCGGCGTCCTACGTGTCGTCGCTCGACGTCGCCGCGCTCGGAGAGCCGATGACGTCGCCGACGATCGTGTTGGACCGGAACGGCGAAGAAATCTATAAGTTGTCCGCGCGGAAATTCGAGCCGGTGCCGATCGATCGCATGCCGGCCGTGCTGCTGGAAGCGATCGTCGCGGTCGAGGATCGACGGTACTACGAGCATCCCGGCGTCGACGTCGCTTCGATCGCGAGGGCGTTATATAAAGATCTGCAGGCGGGCGAATACGTCGAAGGGGCGAGCACGATCACGCAGCAGCTTGCGAAGCGGGCGTTCCTGTCGCCCGAGAAGAGCCTCGAGCGGAAGCTGAGGGAAGCGGCATATGCGCTCAAGATCGAGATGACGTACGACAAAGACGAGGTGCTCGAGCGGTATCTCAACTCGATTTATTTCGGGGAGGGCGCTTACGGCGTGCAGGCGGCCAGCCTGACGTACTTCGGGAAGGACGTCTCGGCGTTGACGCTGCCGGAGGCGGCGCTGCTCGCGGGTCTCCCGAAGGCGCCTAGCCGCTATTCGCCGGTCGACAACCCGGAAGGCGCGCTGGAACGGAGGAATGTGGCGCTCGCGCTTATGGCGGAGCAAGGGTTCATCGGCGAGGTCGAACGGGACGCGGCGGCGGCTTCGCCGCTGGCGCTCCGCGACGGCGCGGACGACGAGGCGCAACGAGCGATATACGCCTCCTATATCGACGCGGTGATCGCGGAAGCCGAGGCGTTGTACGGGATTACGGAGCAGCAGCTGACGAGCGGGGGCTTCGTCCTTCGGACCGAGATGGATCGGCGCATGCAGGAAGCGGTCGCGGCCGTGTACGCCGACCCTGCGATGTTCCCGGCGTCCGAGAACGGGGAGCTTGTGGAGAGCGGCGCGGCGTTCCTCGACCAGACGACCGGCGGGGTGCGGGCATTGATCGGTTCTCGGGAAGACGGTCCGTACCGGGCGTTCAACCGGGCGACGCAGCTGAAGCGGCAGCCGGGCTCCGCGTTCAAGCCGATCGCGGTGTACGGCCCCGCGTTGGAAGCGGGATATACGCCGTACTCCGAGCTGTACGACGGCCCGTTCGACGCAGGCGGCTACGCTCCGCGCAACTGGGACGGCCGGTACCATGGCGACGTCCCCATGCACGAAGCGATTCGGCAGTCATGGAACATCCCGGCGGTATGGCTGCTGCAGCAGCTCGGCATCGACAAGGGGATCGAGTTCGCGGCGCGCCTCGGCATTCCGCTCGGCGACGCCGACCGGAATCTGGGCCTCGCGCTCGGCGGCTTGTCGGAGGGGGTGTCGCCGCTGCAGATGGCTCAGGCGTTCTCCGCGTTCGCGAACGGAGGGTCCATGCACGAGGCGCATACGATCGCCGAGATCGCGTCGCATGACGGCGCCGTCGTCGCGCGGTACGACGCCGAGCCGGCGCGTGTCATGGAGCCGAACGCCGCGTACACGATGACGCTGCTGCTGCGGCACGCCGTCGAGGAGGGGACCGGCAAGCAAGGCGCGGTGCCGGGCTGGCCGACGGCGGGGAAGACGGGCACGACGCAGCTGCCCGATACGAAGGAGTTCGCGGGCATCGAAGGCGGCGCGAAGGACTTGTGGTTCGCAGGCTACACCCCGGCGCTGACGGGAGCGGTGTGGATCGGATACGACAAGACGGACCGCGCGCATTACATGAAGGTGTCGAGCGGCGCGGCGGCCGCCGTATTTCGCGAGGCGGCGGCGAGGGCGCTCGCGGAGACGGAGCCGCTGGAATTCGTTCCGCCGCCGGGCTACCGCCCGCCGGAGGAGAAGAAGGACGAAGACGTGGAAGAGAAGTCCGCGAAGGAAGAGCGGAAGAAGGGGAATGGCAAGGGCAAGGGGCGGAAGGATCGGGCCGAGGAGAGGGAGGAAGAAGAGGACGAGCACGACGACGACGACGATCGGGATCGGGACGAAGAAGAGGATGAAGAAGAGCGGGAGGAGAAAACGGGGCGCGGCAAGGATAAAGGAAAAGACAAGGATTAGCGGCTTCCGACAGCATGGATTCGTTCCGCTTGGAGATACTGAGAATACATTCCAAAGCGGAGCGGGGGATACGATGGAATTCGAGCTGGATGAAGTCGGACGGACGGCGGAAGGCCAACGGTATTACGTATACGCGACCTCTAGAGGAAAGAAGCGCTGCATCGGCCAAGTCGTGAGATCGGATCGATCGGGACTGTGGTCGGCGTACGCGGACGGCGAGTTGCTCTCCTGCGCGTCGACGTCGGAGGAAGCCGCGCTGAAGCTGTGGACCTTCGAATCGGTGCGCAGGCCGGAAGGCGACGGGAAGCGGAGGCCGATTCGGGACTGCTCGGTGGAGGAGCGGTTCGCGCGGCTGCGGCGTAAGATTCCCAAGGAGGCGCATTTCTCGGACCGCGTCGTCGAGGAGGTTCGCCGCGTGCCCCTCGAGCGCCGCGTCCGGCTGCTGCAGGACGTGGCCGAGCTGATCGGCGACATGGAGACGCAGCTGCTCTGGTGGCGCAAGGTGAAGAAGGAGCTCGGCGCCGCGCCGAAGCTGAGCCGGTATAAATAAAACGGAAGCGCCCTGCTCCGCGACGGAGGGGCGCTTCTTCGTTTATCGGGGGATAGAGACGGTCTGACCGGGATAAATCCGATGCGGGTTCTTCAACCGATTGACAGCTTGCAGCTTCTGCCACGTCGTGCCGTATGCGACGGCGATGGCGGACAGCGTGTCGCCCGGCTTCACCACGTAGACGTCGTCGCTCGCAGCGGGGCTCGCCGCAGGAGCGGCCGCCGCGCTCGCGGCGCCGGCCGGCTCGAAGCCGTAGACGGCGACCGTGCCGGACACCTCGTGAGCGACGAGCAAAAGGGGCATTCCGTTCGGGCTGTCGGCCGCCGGAACGAACGCCATGCCTTCCGGCGCGAGGTCGCCCTTCGCCTCTTCCGAGCCGAAATCGCGCGTCGTGAAGTAGCCGTCCGCGCCCGGCTGCGCCGGGTTCGTCACGTCCTGCCAGTAGATGCCGCCGGTCCGCTCGAGCCCGACGAAGGCGTATCGCTTATCGCCGACGATGCCTGTCGTCACGGCTTCCGGCTCCGGTCCCTTGTCGTCGCTTCGGTTATCGAAGGCGTTCTCCGTGTTGTCCGAGTTATACAAGGCGGCCCAGGTCGGCGACATCGTCTTCGCGGCCGTCTCCGCGGCTTCCTTCGTCAGCCGCTCGAGCCGGCTGCCGCTGTCGAAGACGCGGGAGACGCGGCCGTCGGCGGACGCTTCCCAGATCGTGTAGGATCGGGCGCCGAAGCTGTAGATCGCTTCGTACTTGCCGTCCCCGTTCGTCGGCGCCGCGATCGTCGTCTTGAGGCGACCGAGCGCGTCCTCGCCGAAAGCGTCCGACGCGAAGGCGTAACGGTCGATTAGGTCTTCGACGCGCGCTTCTTCCGAATATCCTTCATAGTCGCGGGAGTCGCCTTCGTTCGCAGTCAGGACGTAATGCTTGCCGCCGCTCGTGAAGACGTCCATACCGTCCGGCATATACATGCCTAGCACCGGCCACGGCTGAATCGAGGCTTCGCCGTCCTTGTCCGTCGCGTCGAGGCCGCCGTCCTTGGCGTACTCCTTGTACCCAAGGCTGCGTACGGCCGTGAAGGTCGCGGAGGCGATATCGAGAATGGCGAGCGCGTTCGCTTCCTGCAGCGCCACGAAGGCGCTCTTCCCGTCCTCGGCGACCGCGATATACTCCGGTTCAAGATCTTGCGCGTACGGCACGTCGGCTTTCGCCTTGCGCACGTCGCCGGCGACGATGTCATCCGTGAAGCGGGCGGTGCGGACGTTCGCCGCGGTCAGCCCTTCGACGCCGCCGCGCACGTCGATGACCGAGACGCTGCCTTCCGGGTCGACGCTGTAGTCGTCGTTCGGCTCGCCTTCGTTCGCGACGAGCACGTAGCTTCCGTCCGGCGTGAACGTCACCATGTCCGGCAGCGCGCCGACCTCGACGAAGCCGAGCAGCGCGCCGTCGGTGTCGACGAACACGACATGACCGTTCTCTTGCTTCGGCTCGTTCGGCACGGCGACGGCGAGGATGCCGCCCTTCGGATGCAACGCGACGCTCGTCATGTCGCCCGCCTTCACCCGTCCGCCGGTCAGCGTCTCTACCGGCAGGCGCTTCACGAGCGGCAGCGACGTAACGAACCGGGAACGGTCGCGCAGCACCGCAAGATCGAAGATGTCGAGCGCCTCTTCGGCGCCGTTGACCGCGAAGCCTCGCTGCGTCGCAGGGTCGTACGTCACGATTTCCGCGCCGGCTTCGTCCAGCGGGGCGCCGCTGACATAACGGCCGAGGTAATGCACCTTCAGCTCCGCGGCGGCGGGGAAGGATAAGAATGGCTTCGCTTCGGCGTTAGCCGAAGCGCCATACGCGGCGCCGGACCAGCCGGCGGCCGCGACGGCCGCGGCGATCGCGCCGGCCGCCCACCGTTGTAACGATTTCTGCATGTAAGGAACCCCTCCAAGATCGACATGGGTAGATAACCCCCCAATCATAATCGCGTCGTGTTAACGGGATATGAAGGAGAAGTTAAGGAATTTTTGAATTCTATGAAAATCGCTATAAAACAAATATTTTTGATTTAATACTTGCGCCGAGACGTTTGGTTGGATATCATTACATCAAGATAAATTGATTAAAGAAAGAAGAGGCGATCGCGATGAAGATCGACTTGCCGATTGTCGAGGCTTCGGGGGCGGAGTTGCCGAACGAAGCCTTTTTCGAAGCCTATGAACAAAAATTCAAAGCGCTCGCGGACAAGAAGAGGCTGCAAATTATGCATATTCTAACCCAGCGGGGCAAGGTGTGCGTCTGCGATCTGTGCGAGCTCGTCGGCATGGCGCAGTCGAAGCTTAGCTATCATTTGAAAATACTGCTCGACGCGGGTCTCGTCGCGAAGGAGACGCAGGGCACGTGGAGTTACTACGAGCTCGACGGCTCCGAGATCAATCGGCTGTTGTCCGAGCAGCTGTGCTGCGTGTTTCGCCCCGGCGGCGGTTGCTGCTAAGGTTTTTCGTGCCGTAAAAATCAAAAAAATTTGATTTATAAAACAAAATAAATTGTTTTAGTGGCAGGAAAGGAGGTGATTCGCTATGAAGATGACATCGAACGATTGCTGCAACGTCGAGAACGTAGAGATCAAGAACGCGGAGGCTTGCTGCGATCAAGAGCAAGGTTCGGAACAGGCATGCTGCCCCCCGGGCTGCTGCTAGTCGGTAGAGCGGGACGCCCAATGGCGCCCCGTTTTTTTATGTCCGCAGCGATTCGCTAGGAAGAACGGCCTCCGACGAATGGAGTATGTTTCTTGGGACTGGAATCAGCGAGAATGGGTCTAGCGGCTATAGAATTCGACAGGCGTCAATCGGGCGAAATACCGCATCGTTCCGACGGATTTCGTCAGCGAATCTGTCTAAAGGTGCAGGATATTGTCAGTTCGTGGAGAATAGTTACGATTAGCGAAAGAAAGCGGAGCGAAGGAACGGACCAATGGGGAAAAGTAAAACGAAATTCGTTTGCCAGGACTGCGGCACGGAATCGCCGAAGTGGCTCGGGAAGTGTCCGGGCTGCAACGCCTGGAACACCTTCGTCGAGGAGACGGAGACGGTCGTGAAGACGGCCGGGGTCGCGGTGCCGGGACTCGCCGGCGCGAAGGAACGGCCGCAGCCGATCACGAAGATCGTCAGCTCGCAGGAGCCGCGCATCGACGCGGGCAGCGGCGAGCTGAACCGCGTGCTCGGCGGCGGGCTCGTGCCGGGGTCGCTCATTCTCGTCGGGGGCGACCCCGGCATCGGTAAGTCGACGCTGCTGCTGCAGACGTCGCACCATCTCGCGCGCGCGGGACAGCGCGTGCTGTACGTGACGGGCGAGGAATCGGCCCGTCAGATCAAGATGCGCGCCGAGCGGCTCGGCGCGGAAGCCGAATCGTTGTTCGTGCTGTGCGAGACGAACACCGACCACATCTTCGAGGCGCTCGACGAGGTGCGCCCGGACATTCTCGTCGTGGACTCCATCCAGACGGTGTATCAGCCGGGCGTCGCGTCCGCGCCGGGCAGCGTGTCCCAGGTGCGGGAGTGCACCGGGCTGTTCATGCGCATCGCCAAGCAGCGCGGCGTCGCGACGCTGCTCGTCGGCCACGTGACGAAGGAGGGCGCCATCGCGGGCCCGCGCCTGCTCGAGCACATGGTGGACACCGTGCTCTACTTCGAGGGCGAGCGGCACAATACGTACCGCATGCTGCGCGCGGTGAAGAACCGGTTCGGGTCGACGAACGAAATCGGCATTTTCGAGATGATCGAGAACGGTCTGACCGAGGTGAAGAACCCGTCGGAGCTGTTCCTCTCCGAGCGCCCGCTCGGCGTCGCCGGCTCGACGGTCGTCGCTTCGATGGAAGGGACGCGCCCGGTGCTCGTGGAGCTGCAGGCGCTCGTGTCGTCGACGAACTTCCCGTCGCCGCGGCGGATGGCGACCGGGGTCGATTACAACCGGCTGAACCTTATCATCGCCGTACTGGAGAAGCGCGTCGGCATGCACCTGCAGACGCAGGACGCATACCTGAACGTCGCGGGCGGCGTGAAGCTGGACGAGCCGGCGGCCGATCTCGGCATCGCCGTGGCGCTGGCGTCCAGCTTCCGGGACAAGCCGACGCGGCCGGAGGACGTCGTCTTCGGCGAGATCGGCTTGACGGGCGAGGTGCGCGGCGTGTCGCGGGTCGATCAGCGGGTGAACGAGGCGCTGAAGCTCGGTTTCAAGCGCGTGATCGTGCCGGATAAGAGCATGAAGCAGTGGACGCCGCCCCGCGGCATCGAGGTCGTCCCCGTCGGATCGGTGCGGGAGGCGCTGAACCTGCTGTTGTCGTAGGACGAGCGAAGCGTTTTCCCAAAAAAGATGAAATCGAAGTGCAAACTTCCCTTCGTTTTATATACAATAGTTATTAGAGAGTTTTTTTCGGATGGAACGTCCGCATCGTCAGGAGGGTACACATGGTCAAGGAAGAGCATACGCCAGAAATCATGAGCGGACTGTTGCAGCTCGTCGCGCCGGGGACGCCGTTCCGGGACGGACTCGAGAACGTGCTCCGCGCGAAAACCGGAGGACTCATCGTCTGCGGTTACTCGCCGGAGGTCATGGACCTCGTCGACGGCGGGTTTTCCATTAATTGCGATTTCTCGCCGAACTATCTGTACGAGCTGGCGAAGATGGACGGCGCGATCATCTTGAGCGAGGATTTAAAGCGCATTCTGTTCGCGAATACGCAGCTCATCCCGGACTCGTCGATCTCCTCGACGGAGACGGGCATCCGGCATCGGACGGCGGAACGCGTGGCGAAGCAGACGGGCAAGCTGGTCGTCTCGATCTCGCAGCGGCGGAACGTCATTACGCTGTACCAAGGCCAGCTGCGGTATTCGCTCAAGGATATGGGCGTCATTCTAACGAAGGCGAACCAAGCGATCCAGACGTTGGAAAAGTATAAGGCGGTGCTCGACCAAGCGCTGACGAACCTGTCGGCCGCCGAATTCGAGGAGATCGTCACGCTGCACGACGTCACGAACGTCGTCCAACGCGCGGAGATGGTGCTGCGCATCAAGGCGGAGATCAACCGCTACATCAACGAGCTCGGCAACGAAGGGCGCCTGATCTCGATGCAGCTCGAAGAGCTCGTCACCGGCGTGGAGGACGAGACGTACCTGCTGCTGAAGGATTACATGCGCGAGCCGATCGAGGAGAAGCTCCGGGACGCGGTGGCGGGGCTCATGCGCATGACGGACGACGAGCTGCTCGAAGACCATCACGTCGTTCGGATGCTTGGCTACCCGAATACGTCCGCGATGATGGAGGAGTCGTTGTCCCCTCGGGGATTCCGGATGCTGTCGAAAATTCCGCGGCTGCCGACGCTCATTATCGGCAACCTGGTCGAGCAGTTCGGCCAGCTGCCGCACGTGCTCATGGCGACGATCGAGGAGCTCGACGAGGTGGACGGCATCGGCGAGGTGCGCGCCCGGGCGATCAAGGAAGGCTTGAAGCGGATTCAGGAGCAGGTGCTGGTCGATCGGCATATTTAGGAAGGATCGGCGATGTTTGGGCTCGGCGAGCATTTCGGGTATCATATAGGGCAGAGGTGTGTAGCCGATGGGTTGGAAGCAGCTTCCGAACTGGTTTACGATCGGGAATTTATTTTTAGGAATTCTTGCGATCATCATGGTGTTTAACGAGCGATCCGACATGGCGTCCATCCTCGTCATTATCGCGATGCTGCTGGACGGCTTGGACGGACGCGTCGCTCGGGCGTTGAACGCGCAGAGCGAGTTCGGCAAGGAGCTCGATTCGTTGTCGGACGTCATCTCCTTCGGGGTGGCGCCGGCTTTCGTCATGTATGTGGCCGCGTTCCAAGGGCTGCACGAGGCGCTCGGCTGGATCGTGACGGCCTTGTTCCCGATCTGCGGGGCGCTGCGGCTCGCCCGCTTCAACGTCAGCGACGGCGTGCCCGGGTATTTCTTGGGTCTCCCGATTCCGGCGGCCGGAGGGGTGCTCTGTACGTTGGCGCTGTTTTCCGATTCGATTCCGATTTGGGTCATGGTGCTGTCGTCGCTCGTGTTGTCGTTCCTGATGGTGAGTACGGTCAAATATCCGAGCTTTAAGAAGATCGGGTTGTCGAAGAAGTTCGTGTGGGTCACGCCGATCATCATTATCGGCGCCGCGTCGGTCGCGGTGCTGTACCCGGGCTGGGCGTCGAAGCTGCTGTTCATTCCGCTCCTGTTGTACGCCTTGTTCGGGCTTCGCAAGAATGTGGAAGTGATCGCGCGGGCGGCGGGCCGCCGGGTGCGGAACGTGCGAGTGCCGGGCATCCGCGCGCGCGGCGCGAACGGGCAGAAGCCGCTTCTGGCGCGCCGGGGCTGGAAGCTGCGCCGCGGCGGGCCGAAGGACGGGAACGAGCCGCAAGACCGGAAACGCGAATAGAAGGCAGGGAAGGAATCCGCTCTCGGATGCGCGCATCGCCGCGCTAGCCGGGTGCGGATTTTTTTGCGCGGCTGCGGGCTCGGCAGGGCATGCTGCCCCACATAGCGTGGCGCCGCGCCGCAGAAACTGTCCCATCGCGCCCCGCATTGCCGCCCGGAGGAGCCTCCAAGTTTTTCGTAAGGCCGAGATTAACCTTCCAAAAAGTGGACCATACTTGTAAGGACACAATAAGGAGGTGAGCACGTGATGTGGAACAACACATTTCGCTCGGTATTTACGATTTTCGGGGGATTCCTCGGGTATCAAATCTCGGCGGCGTTTCAACACGACATGCTGGGGTATCTCGTTCCCGGGGTTGCGTTCGGCTCGATCGAAGGCCAGGGGTACGGCTTAGCGGGCGCGTTTGCTATTCTTTTCTATTTCGGCTACTCATGGATCGCTCGGATCGGGCATCGCGCGCTCAATAAAGCGGAGGAGCGCTTGTACGGTCTGCCGGCGGCCGACGCCGCGGCGGGCATCGTCGGCCTCGTTGTAGGCCTTGTCGTCGCGGCGCTGCTCTACCCGGCGTTCCGCGCGTTCGGCGCGGCGGCGCCATGGCTCGCCGTGCTGGCGACGGTTCTCCTCGGCGCGCTCGGCGCAAGGTTCGCGGTCGCGAAGCGCCCCGACATTGCGGGCTGGATCGACTTGGCGCGGACGCCGGTCGTCAAGGAGGAGCCGAAGCGCATCTACGAGCATAAGATTCTAGACACGAGCGTCATTATCGACGGCCGCATCGCGGACATCTGCAAGACGGGCTTCCTCGAAGGCACGCTCGTCATTCCGGAGTTCGTGCTGGAGGAGCTGCAGCATATCGCCGATTCGTCCGACCTGCTCAAGCGCAACCGCGGGCGCCGCGGCCTCGACATTCTGAACAAAATTCAGAAGGAGCTCGACGTGAAGGTCCTCATCTACGAGGGCGATTACGACGACGTGGCCGAGGTCGACAGCAAGCTCGTCAAGCTGGCGAAGGCGCTGCACGGCAAGGTCGTCACGAACGACTTCAACCTGAACAAGGTGTGCGAGCTGCAGGGCGTGGCGGTGCTGAACATCAACGATCTCGCGAACGCGGTCAAGCCGGTCGTGCTGCCGGGCGAGGAAATCATGGTACAAGTGATCAAGGACGGCAAGGAGCACGGACAAGGCGTCGCGTATCTCGACGACGGTACGATGATCGTGGTCGAGGGCGGACGCGATTATATCGGCACGCATCTCGAGGTGCTGGTGACGAGCGTGCTGCAGACGTCGGCGGGACGCATGATTTTCGCGAAACCCAAGCTCTTGGAAAAGGCCGCCCAATAACCGTCCCGCCCCCGCTCGAAATCGTTCCGTCCTCTATGGTAAGATAGACGGAACATATCGGCTGGAGGTCGGACGAATTGGCGAGAGCAGGCGCCGTCATCGTGTCCGCGGGCGTCGGGAAACGGATGAACGCGGGCGTTAGCAAGCAATACATACCGGTCGGCGGGAAGCCGATCGTCATTCACGCCCTGGAGGCGTTCGAGCGAACCGCGTCGGTGGACGCGGTCGCGCTCGTCGTCGGCGCGGGGGACGAAGCGTACGGCCAGGAGCTCGTAGAGACGTACGGGCTGCGCAAGGTCGTCGCCGTCGTCGCGGGCGGCGCGGAGCGGCAGCATTCGGTGCGGCGCGGGCTCGAGGCGCTGCTCGAGCGGCGCCCCGATACGGCTTGGGCGCTCGTCCACGACGGCGCGCGCCCGCTCGTGACGCCGGACGTCATCGAGCGGAGCCTCGCCGCGGCGGCGGAGACGGGCGCGTCCGTGCCGGGCGTGCCGGTGAAGGATACGATCAAGATCGTCGACGCGGAAGGCTTAGTAGCCGGGACGCCGGAGCGGAGCAGCTTGTGGGCGGTGCAAACCCCACAAGCTTTTCGCGTTGATTTGCTGCTCGAAGCGCATCGCCGCGCGGCGGCGGAGGGCTTCCTCGGCACGGACGACGCGATGCTCGTCGAGCGGCTCGGCGTCCGCGTGAAGATCGCCGAGGGCGATTATCGCAACTTGAAGGTGACGACGCCGGACGACCTGGAGGTCGTCGAACGGCTGCTGGGCAAACGGGAGAACATGGGGGAGCGGGAGAGATGATCCGAATCGGGCAAGGGTTCGACGTGCATGCGTTCGCGGAAGGGCGCAAGTGTATTATCGGCGGAGTGGACATTCCGTTCGAGAAGGGGCTGCTCGGCCATTCCGACGCCGACGTGCTGCTGCACGCGGTGGCGGACGCGGTGTTGGGGGCGCTCGGGATGGGCGATATCGGGAAGCATTTTCCGGATACGGATTCTGCCTTCAAAGACGCGGACAGCATGAAGCTATTGGAGCATGTATGGGCGTTGGCGCGGGAACGCGGGTATACGCTGGGGAACGCGGACTGCACGGTCATCGCGCAGCGTCCGAAGATGGCGCCGCACATCGAGGCGATGGGCGCGAACATCGCGCGGGCGCTCGGCGGAGATCCGTCGCAGGTGAACGTGAAGGCGACGACGTCGGAGAAGCTCGGCTTTACGGGCCGGGAAGAGGGCATCGCCGCGATGGCGGTCGTTCTCTTGACGAAGCGGTCGGAAGCGGTATGATAGGGAAATATATACTTTCTTCTTATTTACGGAAAGGCGTGACGCAACCACTATGACGACCAACGGAACGATCCGCACGCGGTACGCGCCCAGCCCGACGGGGCATCTGCACATCGGCGGCGCGCGGACGGCTTTATTCAGTTACTTGTACGCTCGCAATAAGGGCGGCGAATTTATTATCCGCATCGAGGACACCGACCAGACGCGGCACGTGGAGACGGGCATCGACAGCCAGCTGAACGGCTTGAAGTGGCTCGGCCTCGATTGGAACGAGAGCGTGGACGTCGGCGGCGAATACGGTCCGTACCGGCAGCTCGAGCGGCTCGAGATTTATAAAGCGTATACGGATCGACTCCTCGCCGGCGGACATGCGTATTATTGCTATTGCTCCGAGGCGGAGCTCGAGGCGGAGCGGGAAGCGCAGGAAGCGCGCGGCGAGATGCCGCGGTACAGCGGGCGCTGCCGGTCTTTGACGGCGGAGCAGGCCGAGGCGTTCCGCGCCGAAGGGCGCAAGCCGACCGTGCGTTTCCGCGTGCCGGCGGACGTCGTCTATGCGTTCGACGACGAGGTGCGGGAGCATGTCGAGTTCCAGTCGAACGACATCGGCGATTGGATCATGGTGCGTCCGGACGGTATTCCTACGTACAATTTCGCGGTCGTCGTCGACGATCATCTGATGAAGATCACCCATGTCGTGCGCGGCGAGGAGCATCTGTCCAACACCCCGCGCCAGCTCATGGTGTATCATGCGATCGGGGCGGAACCGCCGAAATTCGGACATCTGCCGTTGATTCTGAATCAAGACCGGAAGAAAATGAGCAAGCGCGACGAATCGATCATTCAATTCATCGAGCAATACCGCGAGCTCGGCTACTTGCCGGAGGCGATCGTGAACTTCATCGCGCTGCTCGGCTGGTCGCCGGGCGGGGAGCAAGAGATCTTCTCGAGGGAAGAGCTGATCGCCCAGTTCGGGTTAGACCGCATCTCGAAGAGCGGCGCCGTGTTCGACACGGAGAAGCTGAACTGGATGAACAACCATTACCTGCGCGCGGCGGACTTGGATCGCGTGGTGGAGCTCGCGATTCCGCATTTGGTTCGGGCGGGGCGTCTGCCGTCGGCGGAGCTCGACGCGGCCGGGCGCGAGTGGGTGACCGCGCTCGTGGCGCTGTACCTGGAGCAGCTTCGCTATGCGGCGGAGATCGTCGAGCTGTCGGCGATGTTCTTCGAGGAGCAGGCGACGGACGAGGCGGAAGCTGCTGCGGTGCTGGCGGAGGAGCAGGTGCCGACGGTGCTGCGCGCGTTCGCGGAGCAGTTGCGCTCGACGCCGGACGAGGCGTATTCGGCGGACGCGATCAAGGCGGCGCTGAAGGCGGTGCAGACGGAGACAGGCTTCAAGGGCAAGCAGCTGTTCATGCCGGTCCGCGCGGCGATCACCGGGCAGACGCACGGCCGGGACCTGAACCAGACGCTGTGGCTGCTCGGCAAGGCGAAGGTGCTGGCGCGATTGGAAGCTCGACTGGCATAGCCAGGCTCCGTCGGCGACTGCGTCGCCGCTTCGCATGGCACGCGGTTGCGTCTTCCGCGGCTCGATTCGCCGGATCGGGTTCGCTCCGCATAAGGATCGCACTCTAGTGTTGTCAAACCGCCGCGGTGTGGCTATACTGGTTGGTAACATATTGTAGAGGCAACGAGCAGGAGAAGTACGTTGGAATTTGCGGTTCCCCAGAGAGGACGGTCTCGCTGAAATCCGTCCGAACCGCGCCAGCCGAAATGCGCCTGTGAGCCGACCGCCGAACCTGTACCCGGGTAGGCGCGTCCGGGTGGTCCCCGTTACGAACCGAACAAGCGGGAAGTCGCGCGAGATGCCGGGGATACGACGGCGGAGGCGGCGGCCCGAAGCAGAGTGGAACCGCGTTACGACGCCTCTGCAGCCGAGCGAAGCTCGGCTGCGGAGGCTTTTTTTGTTGTTGGGCCGTGGGGGACGGCGGTTCTAAGCGCGAAAACGCGCTTAAAATGCCGGCGCAACCGGCGGCCTCGAGATCTAAGCGCGAAAACGCGCTTAAAATGCCGGCGCAACCGGCGATCGCGACATCTAAGCGCGAAAACGCGCTTAAAGTCGTCGGGTCTATCGGAGAAACCCGCGCAAAGGGGGAACGAGGAGCATGGGGAAACGCAAAGGCTGGCTCGCGGCGATGCGCTCGGACATCGACGCCGTCTTCGATAACGACCCGGCCGCCCGCAGCGCGCTGGAGGTCGTGCTGACGTACTCCGGCGTGCACGCCATCTGGGCGCACCGCGTCGCGCATGCACTGTACCGGCGTAAGTGGTACTTCCTCGCGCGCGTCATATCGCAGGTGAGCCGCTTCATGACCGGCATCGAGATACACCCCGGCGCCCGGATCGGCGAACGGCTGTTCATCGACCATGGCATGGGCGTGGTCATCGGGGAGACGTGCGAGATCGGCGACGACGTGGTGCTGTACCAGGGCGTGACGCTCGGCGGCACCGGCAAGGAGAAGGGCAAGCGCCACCCGACGATCGGCAGCAACGTCGTCGTCGCGTCCGGCGCGAAGGTGCTCGGCTCGTTCACCGTCGGCGAAAACTCGCGCATCGGCGCGAACGCGGTCGTGCTGCAGGAGGTGCCGCCCGACAGCACCGTCGTCGGCATCCCCGGCCGCGTCGTGCGCCGCAACGGGCAGAAGGTCCAGAACAAGCTGGACCACGGCAACATCCCCGACCCGATTCTCGAGCTGCATCGGCAGCTGTCCGCCGAGGTGGCGGAGCTTCGGGGAGAGGTGGTGCGGCTCCGCGAGGAGCTGGCGCAAGAGCGGAAGAGTCGGCCAAGCGAACCGACCGGCCATAATCAAGGAGCGGCGAGAGAGCCCGAACACGCTTGAAGCAGCGATTACGGAGGAGCATAGAAATTATGACCATGACTGCGAAGATCGAACCGAACATTTATATTTACGACACGATGGCCCGCCGGAAGGAGCGCTTCGAGCCGCTCGTCCCCGGCAAGGTGACGATGTACGTCTGCGGGCCGACCGTATACGATTTGATTCATATCGGGAACGCGCGGCCGCTCATCTTTTTCGATGTGGTCCGCCGGTATTTGCAGCAATTCTACGAAGTGACGTACGCGGTCAACTTCACGGACGTCGACGACAAGCTGATCCGCCGCGCCGAGGAGACGGGCCGCGCCGTGCCGGAGCTCGCAGAGCAGAACATCGCCGACTTCCTGACGGACGCGCAATCGCTGAAGGTGCCGCCGGCGACGGTGCATCCCCGCGTAACGGAGAACATGACGGAGATCATCGATTTCATCGCCGACCTCGTGAACCGCGGCTTCGCGTACGAGAACGGCGGCGACGTCTACTTCCGCACGTCGAGCTTCCCGGGCTACGGCAAGCTGTCGCACCAAAATCTCGACGAGCTGCAGTTCGGCACCCGCATCGCGGTCGACGAGCGCAAGGAGTCCCCGCTGGACTTCGTGCTGTGGAAGGCCGCGAAGCCGGGGGAAATCAGCTGGACGTCTCCGTGGGGCGAAGGCCGCCCGGGTTGGCACATCGAATGCTCGGCGATGGCGCGCAAGTATCTCGGCGACACGATCGACATCCACGGCGGCGGCATGGACCTGACGTTCCCGCATCACGAATGCGAGATCGCGCAGTCGGAATCCGCGACGGGCAAGCCGTTCGCGCGCTACTGGATGCATAACGCGTTCCTGAACCTGAACAACGAGAAGATGTCGAAGTCGCTCGGCAACGTCGTCAACGCGCGCGAGCTCGCCGCGAAGCACAAGCCGGAGACGATCCGCTTCCTCATGCTGTCCACGCATTACCGCAACCCGCTCAACTTTACGGACGAGGGGCTCGAGCAGGCGAAGGGCGGCCTCGAGCGCATCGAGAACTGCCGGACGAACCTGAAGCATCTGTTGAAAACGGCGGAAGGCGACGCGGACGACGACGCCGCGGCGGGCCGCCTGGAGCGAATTCGCGCGGCGTTCCACGCGAAGATGAGCGACGACTTCAACACGCCGGACGCCATTACGGCCGTCTTCGAGCTCGTCGCGGAAGCGAACGCGGTCATGGCGGCGGGGACGCCGGGCGCGGCGACGCTGCGCCGGATCGACGCGCTGTTTCAAGAAATGGATGCGATTCTGGGCATACTGACGGAAGCGGCCGAAGACGAGCTGCTCGACGACGAGATCGAGCGACTTATCGTCGAACGGACGGAAGCGCGCAAGGCGCGCAACTTCGCGCGCGCGGACGAAATCCGCGACATGCTGTCGGCGCTCGGCATCGTGCTAGAAGATACGCCGCAAGGCATTCGATGGAAGCGAAAGTAGGTTCTGCGCCCATGGGAAACGTCGATTTGGCGGGATTTCAATTTTTCGCGCCGGCGGAGGCTCCGAACCATGTGAGTCCGCTGGCGCTCGCATACTTAGGGGACGCCGTGTACGACATGTACGTCCGGCAATACGTGCTCTCGCGTCCGAGCCGGCGCCCGAATCAGCTGCACCGGGAGACGGCGGGCTTCGTTTCGGCGAAGGCGCAGGCGAAGGCGGTGCGGCTCATCGAGCCGGAGCTGTCCGAGGAAGAGCGGGACATGCTCCGCCGGGGCCGCAACGCGAAGTCGCACGCCGCGCCGAAAAATACGGACGTGCTCGATTACCGGCACAGCACGGGATTCGAGTGCTTGATAGGGTACTTATATTTGTGCAGGCGTTACGAGCGGCTGGAGCGGTTGATGCGGGTATCCGTAGGACTGGAGCCGCCGGTCGAGCGGCCGGTCGAGAACGAGGAAGAAGGGGTAAAGCCATGAGCGAAGAAGTAGTAGCCGGCCGCCATCCGGTGCTGGAGGCGATCCGATCCGGGCGGACGATTCATAAGCTGATGTTCAGTCCGGAGTCGCAAGGCATCGGGCCGGTGCTCGCCGAGGCGCGGGCCGCGGGCATCGTGACGCAGCAGGTCGACAAGCGCAAGCTCGATCAGTCCGCCGTCGGCGTCCGCCATCAAGGCATCGTCGCGCTCGTCGCGGAACGGGCGTACGCGGAGCTGGACGATCTGTTCGCGGCGGCGGAAGCGGCGGGCGAACCGCCGCTGTTCGTGCTGCTCGACGAGATCGAGGACCCGCATAACCTCGGATCGATTCTGCGGACGGTCGACTGCGCGGGGGCGCACGGCGTCATCGTGCCGAAGCGGCGTTCGGCCGGTCTCACCGCGACCGTCGCCAAGACGAGCGCCGGCGCGATCGAGCACGTGCCGGTCGCGCGCGTGACGAATCTGTCGCAGACGATCGACGAGTTGAAATCGCGCGGCGTCTGGATCGCTGGCGCGGACGGATCGGCTCCTCAGGACGTCTACGCCGCCGATCTGAAGATGCCGCTCGCGTTCGTGATCGGCAACGAAGGGCACGGCCTCGGCCGGCTCGTGCGCGAGCGCTGCGACTTCCTCGTGAAGGTGCCGATGTTCGGCCGCATCAACTCGCTCAACGCGTCGGTGGCCGCCTCCCTGCTGTTGTACGAAGCGGTGCGTCAGCGCCGGGTCGCGCCGTCCCTCGCCGCGGGACGCGGGACGAATGGATGACGTACTCATCGTAGACGGCTATAACGTCATCGGCGCATGGCCGCATCTGCGCGATCTGCGCGATCGGAACTTGGACGAGGCGAGGGATCTCTTGATCGAGGCGGTTGCCGATTATCAAGGATTTTCCGGAATGAAATGCATTGTCGTGTTCGACGCTTATAACGTTCCCGGCTTGGGACGCCAATACAACCTGCGCAAGGTCGAGGTGTACTATACCAAGGAGAAAGAAACCGCGGACGAGTGCATCGAGCGGCTCGTGAAGCAGCTGACCCGCCGCCGCAGGTCGATCTACGTGGCGACGTCGGATTTCACGGAGCAGAACTTGGCTTTCGGGAGCGGCGCCCTGCGGATTTCCGCGCGCGAGCTGCTCGTGAAGGTGCGACAAAGCCAACGCGAGGTCGAAGCCCGCGTGCAAGAGAAACCGTTGTCGCAGCGGAATACGTTCGATAAACATCTCAGCGGCGAGCTCCTCGACCTGTTCGAGAAATGGCGGAAAGGCCAGTAAAATAAAGGGTTCTCGGGATTTGGAAGGTTGACGGTTCTCGAAACCATCGGGTATACTTGTCTTAACTTTTGAGCGGTATCGTCAAGGCTGCTCCCAGCAGGCCGGAGGGATAGAAGTGAGCGTCGACTTCAGAGCGTCAATCAAGTCCGAGTACGATACAATACCCGACGAAGATGTGGTCGAAGCGGTCCGAGCCGGAAGCAGCGAGGCATTGGAGCACTTAATCAACAAGTATCGCAACTTCGTTCGCGCCAAGGCGCGATCTTACTTTTTGATCGGGGCCGACCGGGAGGACATCGTCCAGGAAGGGATGATCGGGTTATACAAGTCCATTCGCGATTTTCGCGGGGACAAGCTGGCGTCGTTCAAGGCATTCGCCGAGCTGTGCATCACCCGTCAGATCATAACCGCGATCAAGACCGCGACGCGCCAGAAGCATATTCCGTTGAATTCTTACGTCTCCTTGGACAAACCCATCTACGACGAAGATTCCGATCGGACGCTGCTCGACGTCATCTGCGGCTCGAAGATGTCCGACCCGGAAGAGCTCATCATCAATCAGGAAGAGTTCAGCGGGCTCGAAGACAAGATGGGCGAAATATTGAGCGACTTGGAACGCCGCGTGCTGATGCTGTATCTCGACGGGCGGTCGTATCAGGAAATCGCGGTCGACTTGGATCGTCACGTGAAATCGATCGACAACGCGCTGCAGCGCGTGAAGCGCAAGCTCGAGCGTTACTTGGAAGTGCGGAATATCAGTTACTGAAAGCGGGCCCACGGACGAATTCGACCGTGGCCTCTTTTTCATAAATTCAGAAAGTATATCCTGCGGTAAACGGTTGCCGTCCTTAACGTACGGCGCAGCCGTTGATCCTTGGCCGTTTAAATCGGACAAGTTCTGCCAATAATGGACAGTATTCGCGGATCGCGCCGAAGCCCGGAAAGTCTTGCCTGTCAACACTTTTCTTGACACGGCATACCCCCTGTGATAAAGTAGTTCAGGTAGCCCAAAAATATGCTGCTTTTTTTTGTTTGGACCTTTTCGCAAGAAGGGGTTCGAAAATATCACGCTTCTGTTTAGAAGGCTAGTCCAGGAGGTGTCCACATGCGGGTAATCGTTACATTGGCTTGCACGGCTTGCAAACAGCGGAACTACACGACAAGCAAGAATAAGCGCTCTCATCCGGACCGCATCGAGTTGAAGAAATTCTGCCCGTACTGCAATTCCCATACGGCCCATCGCGAAACGCGGTAATTTCTGGAGGTGTCGATGTGCTAGCTCGTTTGAAGCAAAGCTTCGGTTCGACATTTTCGTTCTTCGGCGAAGCTTGGGCCGAGCTGAAGAAGGTGAAATGGCCGAGTCGGAAGGAATTGATCAGCTACACGCTCGTCGTTCTGTTCTGCTGCATTTTCGTGACGGTCTATTTCTACGTTCTGGACTTCGGGATTTCCAACGTAATCCGCGCGATTTTGGAATAACAAATCGATTCCGGTGGTGACCCGAAGATGATGGAGAAAGCCGCTCCGAATATGGAGAAGAGATGGTACGTCGTTCACACGTACTCCGGGTACGAGAACAAGGTGAAAGCCAACCTGGAGAAACGCGTCGAATCGATGGAAATGCAGGACAAAATTTTTCGCGTGCTCGTTCCGACGGAAGAGGAAGTCGTGACGAAGGACGGCAAGCGGAAGACGGTGACGCGCAAGGTGTATCCGGGATACGTTATGGTGGAGATGATCCAGACCGACGATTCTTGGTACGTCGTGCGAAACACTCCTGGAGTGACGGGGTTCGTCGGCTCTACCGGTTCCGGCTCCAAGCCGATACCGTTAATGCCTGAAGAGGCGGAAGCGATATTAAAGCATATGGGCATGGAAGAAGCGCCTCGCGAGACGCACGATTTCGAGTTGAAAGAGTCGGTTCGCGTGAAAGTGGGTCCGTTCGCGAACTTTGTCGGTTCGATCGAGGAGATCCTTACGGACAAAGGCAAGCTGAAGGTCCACGTCAACATGTTCGGTAGAGAAACGCCGCTTGAGCTCGACTACACTCAGGTGGAGAAGATTTGATACATCGACACTCCTGGCGGCGTTGCCGCAAGTCAGTGGGAGGGTTTCGCGGCCCGTTTCACCGCACTTTTTTGAAGGAGGTGTAACAACACATGGCAAAAAAGGTCATTAAGATGGTCAAACTGCAGGTTCCTGCAGGCAAAGCGAACCCGGCTCCGCCGATCGGTCCGGCCCTCGGTCAAGCAGGCGTCAACATCATGGCGTTCTGTAAAGAGTTCAACGCTCGTACGGCCGATCAAGCGGGCTTGATCATTCCGGTCGTCATCACCGTATTCGAAGACCGTTCCTTCACGTTCGAGACCAAGACGCCGCCGGCAGCCGTATTGCTCCGCGTCGCCGCTGGAATCGAGAAGGGTTCGGGCGAACCGAACAAGAAGAAGGTCGCTACGGTCAAGCGCGCGAAGGTGCGCGAGATCGCCGAGCAGAAGATGCCCGACTTGAACGCAGCGTCCGTGGAAGCGGCGATGCTGATGGTCGAAGGTACGGCTCGCAGCATGGGAATCGTAGTCGAAGACTAATTCGATTCCGACAGTGGGAGGACATTCCGCTAATACCACTTAGGGAGGAAACACCGATGCCAGGCAAGAAATATCAAGAGGCAGCGAAGCTGATCGACAAAGAAGCGGTGTATGAGCCGGTTCAAGCGATCGACCTCGTGAAGCAAACCGCGAAAGCGAAATTCGACGAGACCGTCGAAGTCGCCGTTCGTCTCGGCGTAGACCCGAGAAAGCAAGACCAAGCCGTTCGCGGCGTCGTCGTGCTCCCGCACGGCACTGGCAAGACGAAGCGCGTCCTCGTATTCGCCAAGGGCGACAAGGCGAGAGAAGCGGAAGCGGCCGGCGCCGATTTCGTCGGCGATCAAGACATGATCAACCGAATCCAGCAAGGCTGGTTCGACTTCGACGTCTGCGTAGCTACGCCGGACATGATGAGCGAAGTGGGCAAGCTCGGCCGGATCCTCGGCGGTAAAGGTCTTATGCCGAACCCGAAAGCGGGCACCGTTACGTCGAACGTAACGGTGCC
>JAPSKX010000252.1 GCA_031181325.1 Paenibacillus sp. | reverse complement strand
GATGCCGTAGAAGCACGGGTTGGCGAAAGGCGGCGACGTAATGCGCACATGCACCTCGACCGCGCCCGCCTCCCTGAGCAAGTTCACGATGCGCCGCGACGTCGTGCCGCGCACGATCGAGTCGTCGATCATGACGACGCGCTTGCCTTCGACGACCTTGCGCACCGCAGACAGCTTCATCTTCACGCCCTGCTCGCGAAGCTCCTGCGACGGCTGGATGAACGTCCGGCCGGTGTACCGGTTCTTGATCAGCCCGAGCTCGTACGGGATGCCCGTCTGCTCCGCGAAGCCGATCGCCGCGGAAATCGACGAGTCCGGCACGCCGGTAACGACGTCCGCGTCGACGAACGAGTCCATCGCGAGCCGCTTGCCCATCTTCTTGCGCGCCGTATGAATGTTGACTTCGTCGACGTCGCTGTCCGGGCGGGCGAAGTAGATGTACTCCATGGAGCATACCGCCCGCTTCGGCAGCGCCTCGGCGAACCGGTCGTACCGTACGCCTTCGGCGTCGAACACGAGCAGCTCGCCCGGCGCCACGTCGCGCACGTACTCCGCGCCAACCGCGTCGAACGCGCACGTCTCCGACGCGAACAGCCACGCGTCGCCGAGCCGCCCGAGCACGAACGGGCGCAAGCCGTGCTGGTCGCGCGCCGCGACCATCTTGTCGTTCGTGATGAACACGAACGCGAACGCGCCGTTGAGCCGACGCAGCGATTCCTTCACCGCTTCTTCGATCGACGGCGCCTTGGAGCGCGCGATCAGGTGCGCGACGACTTCGGTGTCGCTCGTCGTCTGGAAGATCGAGCCGGCTTCTTCCAGCTCGCGCCGGATGTCCGGCGCGTTCACGATGTTGCCGTTCGTCGCGATCGCGAGATCGCCGTCGCGCCACTTAAAGACGAGCGGCTGCGCGTTCGCGAGCTTGCTCTCCCCGGCCGTCGAGTACCGGACGTGGCCGATGCCGACCTTGCCCGGCAGCTGCTCGAGGCGAGCCTGATCGAACACTTCCTTGACCAGTCCCATGCCGCGATGGTAATGGAACTCGCGCCGGTTCACCGTGCAGATGCCGCCGCTCTCTTGCCCGCGGTGCTGCAGCGCATGCAGCCCGTAGTAGGTGAGCGACGACGCCTCCGGGTGGTTCCAGACGCCGAACACGCCGCATTCCTCGCGCAGCTTGTCGAAGAACTCGCGGTCGTCGGCGCCCTCGTTGAAATAGTCGCCCGTCCACAGCTGTAATTCAGACTCGATATGCGATTTCCGAGACGTCGACGACTTTATTTCATCAGACACGGGATCGCGTCCTTCCATGTTTTTTCAAGCTGCTCGACCGCGACGTCGAGCGCGACGGAGCCGTTGACCGTCACATTGAGCTTGTCGCCGCCGACCGTGCCGATCCGCGTCGCGCGCACGCCCTCTTCGACGAGGTGCATCTGCAGCGCGTCCGCTTGCTCCGGACGGCAGGACAGCAGCAGCCGCGATTGCGACTCGCTGAACAACGCGACGTCGGTGCGCAAGCCGGACACCGTCCAGTCCACGTTCGCGCCGAGTCCGCCGGAGATGCAGCTCTCCGCCAGCGCAACCGCGAGGCCCCCCTCGGACAAGTCGTGCGCCGAAGCGACCAGACCGCCTTGAATCGCGGACAAGACCGCCTTCTGCAGCTGCTTCTCCACCTGCAGGTCGATGACCGGCGGACGGCCTTCCGTTACGCCGTGCACGACCAGCTGGAATTCGCTGCCGCCGAGCTCGGCGTACGTCTCGCCGAGCAGGAAGATCACGTCGCCCGCAGCCTTGAACGCCTGCGTCGTCACATGCTCGACGTCGTGCACGAGGCCGACCATGCCGATGACCGGCGTCGGGTAGATCGCGCCGCGCGCGTTTTCGTTGTACAAAGATACGTTCCCGCCGATGACCGGCGTGTCCAGCACGCGGCAAGCCTCGGACATGCCGTCCGTCGCCTTCTCGAGCTGCCAGAAGATCTCCGGCTTATCCGGCGAACCGAAATTCAGGTTGTCCGTGAGCGCCAGCGGCTCGCCGCCGGAGCAGACGACGTTGCGCGCCGCTTCCGCGACCGCGATCTTGCCGCCTACTTCCGGATCCAAGTACACGTACCGGCCGTTGCAGTCCGTCGTCATCGCGAGACCCTTGCGCGTGCCGTCCACGCGAACGACCGCCGCGTCGGAGCCCGGGCGCACGATCGTCGCCGTACGCACCATGTGGTCGTACTGGCCGTACACCCACTCTTTCGACGCGACCGTCGGCGACGCGAGCACCTTCAGCAGGGCGCCTTCGAGATCCGAAACCTCCGGATACCGCAGCGTATCGACCGACGCATTGCGCACATAATATTCCGGTACCGCCGAAGGCTTGTGATACATCGGGCAATCGTCGACGAGCGCCGTGACCGGCATATCGCCGACGACTTCGCCGTGATGGATCAGCGTAAGGCGCCCCGTGTCCGTCACCTTGCCGACGATCTCGCAGAACAACCCCCAACGATGGAACACTTCCTTGACGGCGGCTTCCTTGTCCGGCGTCGTCACGAACAGCATGCGCTCCTGCGATTCGGAGAGCATCATCTCGTACGCCGTCATGCCCGGCTCGCGCTGCGGCACCTTGTCGAGCCACAGCTCCATGCCGTTGCCCGCCTTCGACGCCATCTCCGCGGACGAGCACGTAAGCCCCGCCGCGCCCATATCTTGAATCCCGAGCACGAGCCCGCGATCGATCACCTCGAGACATGCTTCCATGACGAGCTTCTCCATGAACGGATCGCCCACCTGCACCGCCGGACGCTTCGCCTCCGACTCCGCCGTCAGCTCCTCCGACGCGAACGTCGCGCCGTGGATGCCGTCGCGGCCCGTCGCCGGTCCGACGTAGAACACCGGGTTGCCGATGCCCTGCGCGATGCCGCGCTGGATGTCGTCATGGTCGATGAGCCCGACGCACATCGCGTTCACGAGCGGGTTGCCCTCGTACGATTCGTCGAACATAATTTCGCCGCCGACCGTCGGGATGCCGATGCAGTTGCCGTAGCCGGCGATGCCGCTGACCACGTGCTCGAACAGGTAGCGCACGCGCTCGTTTTCCAACCGACCGAAGCGTAAGGAGTTCATCAACGCGACCGGACGAGCGCCCATCGAGAAGATGTCCCGAATAATCCCGCCCACGCCCGTCGCCGCGCCTTGATACGGTTCGATGGCGGACGGGTGATTATGCGATTCGATCTTGAAGACGACGGCTTGCTTGTCGCCGATGTCGACGATCCCTGCGCCCTCGCCCGGTCCCATTAGGACGCGGGGGCCGGAGATCGGGAACTTTTTCAAAACGACCTTCGAATTCTTATAAGAGCAATGCTCCGACCACATGACGCTGAACACGCCGATCTCGGTGTAGTTCGGGAGACGTCCGCCGAGGTGGCCGACGACCTTCTCGTATTCCGCGTCCGTCATGCCCATCTGCTTATACAGTTGCTGATCGCGGATTTGCTCCGCCGTCGGTTCCAAGTTAGCTTGATTGTGCGCCATGTGCGGTTCCCCTCCATGCTTCCAAGACTGACGTGAACATGCGCTTGCCGTCCTCCGACCCGAGCAGCTTGTCGACCGCGCGCTCCGGATGCGGCATCATGCCGAGCACGTTGCCGCGCTCGTTCGTAATGCCGGCGATATCGGCGACGGAGCCGTTCGGGTTCTCGCCGCTGTAGCGGAATACGATCTGACGGTTCGCTTCGAGTCTAGCAAGCGTCGCGTCGTCGCAGAAATAGTTGCCTTCGCCGTGCGCGATCGGGATCTGAATCTTCTCGCCCGCGGCGTAGTCTCGCGTGAACGCCGTGTCGTTGTTCGCGACTTCTAACGTCGTCGGCGCGCACTTGAACTTGAGCGATTCGTTGCGGCGCATCGCGCCCGGCAGCAGGCCGGATTCGAGGAGAATCTGGAAGCCGTTGCAGATGCCGAGCACGTATTTGCCCGCCGCCGCCTCGCGCTTCACCGCTTCCATGACCGGCGAGAACGCCGCGATCGCGCCCGTGCGCAGATAGTCGCCGTAGGAGAAGCCGCCCGGCACGAGAATGAGATCGAACTTCGACAGGTCCGTCGTGTGATGCCAGACGTATTCGACCGGCTGCTTGATCGTGTGCTCGACCGCCTTATAGCAGTCGATGTCGCAGTTCGAGCCCGGGAATACGAGCACCGCTACGTTCATAGCCGACATGCCTTACTCCCCTTTCAATTCGAAGCGATAGTCTTCGATGACCGTATTCGCGAGCAGCTTCTCGCACATCGTGCGTACGCGCTCCTCGGCGACCTTCGCGTCGTTCGTGTCCAAGTTCAGCTCCATGTACTTGCCGATGCGCACCTCGCCGACTTCGTCGAAGCCCATCGAGTGGAGCGCTCCTTGCACCGCTTTGCCTTGGGGGTCGAGCACGTTTTCCTTCACCGTTACGAATACCGTCGCTTTCATGGCTCTCGTCCAGCCTCCTCTAGAAAATGTCTCTCTCGAATCTAAGCTCTCGTCACGCCTGTAATCCGGCGGTAAATCTCTCGGTAACGCTTCGTGGTCTCTTCGACGACGTCGGCAGGCAGCGGGCCCGGCTCGCTCTCCTTATCCCAATCGGAGTTCGCGAGATAGTGACGCACCGGCTCCTTGTCCATCGAGTCGATCTCGATGTCGAGCGCGTAGTTTTCCTCGGCCCAGAAGCGCGAGGAATCCGGCGTGAACAGCTCGTCGATCAGGATGAGCTCGCCGTCCAGCAGGCCGAACTCGAACTTGCAGTCGGCGAGAAGGATGCCGCGCTGCTTAAGCTTCTCGTGCGCGTATTCGTACAGCCGGAGGCTGACGTCGCGCAGCTTCTCCGCGAGCTCCGCGCCGACCTGGCGCTGCATCTCCTCGAAGGAGATGTCCTCGTCGTGGCCGACGTCGTTCTTCGCCGCCGGCGTGAAGATCGGCTGCGGCAGGCGCGCGTTCTTGCGCGTGCCGGCTTCGAGCACGATGCCGTTCACCGCGCCCGTCTTCTGGAACTGCCGCCAGCCGCCTCCCGTCAGGTAGCCGCGCACGACGCATTCGATGTCGATGCGGCGAGCCTTCCGCGTCACCATGACCCTGTCCTTCAGGACTTCCTTGTCGGTCACGTAGCCGCCGAGCTTGTCGACGTCCGCGTGGACGAGGTGGTTCGCGACGATCCCCTGCGTCTCCTCGAACCAGTGTACGCTCATGCGGTTCAGCACGTTGCCCTTGTCCGGCACGGCCGGCTTCAAGATGTAATCGAAGGCGGAGATGCGGTCGGTGACCACAATGAGAAAATGCTCCCCAAGATCGTACAGCTCGCGAACCTTTCCTTTATATACGAGCGGCGCCTGAACGTACGGGACGGCGGTAGAGATCGCTTCGGGCAATCCGTTGCTGCTCATTCGCGCGCCCCCTTAGATCAGCTCGAGCCGACGGAAAATCGTGTCGACGTGTTTGAGGTGCCAGCTTGGGTTGAACGCGTCGGCGATCTCGTCAAGCGAGAGCGCGGCCGTGATCTCCGGCGTATTTTCGATAATGTCGCGGAACTGGCGCTGCGTCTCCCACGCCTGCATCGCGCGCGGCTGCACCGTGTCGTACGCCTGCTCGCGGCTCCAGCCCTTGTCGATCAGCTTCGTCA
>JAPSKX010000251.1 GCA_031181325.1 Paenibacillus sp. | reverse complement strand
AGACCGACCGGCGCGAGGCCGTACGGCGCTCCCGCGGCAAGCAAGGCGCTCCAGACGGCGGCGGCGCCTGCGACGGGGACATACAGCTCGAAGCCGTCCTCGCCGGTGTAGCCGGTGCGCGACGCGAGCGCGCGAACGCCGCCGACGTCGACGCCGTCCGCGAAGCGGAACGGCCGGAGCGCCGCGGGTTCGAAGCCGGGGGCCGCGGCGCGAACGACGTCGGCGGCGGCCGGGCCTTGCACGGCGAGCAGCGCCGTCTCCGCCGACGCGTTCCGAATGGCGACGTCGGCGGAGGCGTGCCGCCGCATCCAAGCTTCGTCTTGCTCGACGTTCGCGGCGTTCACGACGGCCATAAAGCGATCGCCCCCCAGACGGTAGAGGAGCAAGTCGTCGACCGTGCCGCCGTCCGGGTAACACATGAGCGTATATTGCGCCGCGCCGACGGCGAGCTTCGAGACGTCGTTCGTGACGAGCCGCTGCAGGAACGCCGCCGCACCCGTGCCGGATACGATCAACTCGCCCATGTGCGAGACGTCGAACAAGCCCGCGCGCTCGCGCACCGTCTCATGCTCTTTCAGAATGCCTTCGAATTGCACCGGCAGCTCCCAGCCGCCGAAATCGATCGTCTTGGCGCCGAGCGGCGCATACAACGGAAACAGGGGCGTGCGCTGAAGCGGTTCCGGTCTCGACATCGACATACAGGAAATGCACCTCCGCAAATAGAGTCGAAAACGCAAAGAGGGACAGGTCTAAGAGAGCGTATTGAAGTCGAGCGTTCAATACAGCCTCTTAGCTCTGTCCCTTGTACCTGAGAGCTGCCTCGCGCGAGCCGTACGCCATGCTTCGCGCGAGTTTCTCCTTCGGTGATTCGGCGCGGCGGCCGAATGCTCTCCAGAGCCGCGTCCGGCGCAGGTCCTTCTGCCTGAGAGATTCTCCCGTTCCCGGGATTCCACCTTCGGCGCCGCCGCCGGCCGCAACGGAACTCCGTCGCGGGGGGCGATCTCTCCCTGAGCCATCATTCGCATCCATTCCGTTCCTTGTCGTATACTATTATACGTTTACATCCTATGTATATCCATATTCGCCCAGAAAGGTGATCGAAAATGAACGACGCATCCCCGTTGCAACCGATTCCGGATCATATCGCGCCGGGACTCGACGTCTTGTTCGTGGGCTACAATCCTAGCATCCGTTCAAGCCGGACGGGCCATCATTACGCGAACCCGAGCAACCGATTTTGGCGGATGATCCACGGCGCGGGGCTGACGCCGCGCGTCTACGCATCGCGCGAAGGAGAAGCGATGCTCGCGCTCGGCTTCGGCTTTACGAACATCGTGCCGCGGCCGACGCGAACGGCGGGGGAAATCACGAAGGAAGAATACGCGGAAGGCCGAAAGGCGCTGCGGCGCAAGCTGGAGACGTACCGCCCGCGAGCCGCTTGCTTCGTAGGCAAGGGCGTGTACGAGCAGTTCGCGGGGCGGAAGACGGCCGGCTGGGGCTTCCAACCGGCGGAGACCGAGCAGGTCCCGGGCGTCAGAGAGTTCGTCGGCCCGTCGTCGAGCGGACTCGTGCGGATGAAGCTCGAGGAGATGGTCGCCATCTACGGGGAGCTCGCGCGTTGGAGAAGAGAGGAGCTCGGCAGCCGTTCGTAACGGGCGGGTCCGAGCTCGTCGTGTTCCAATCTTATGTAAAAAAACCGATGCCCATGATCAGGTAGGCGCCGAGCAGCGGCGCGACGAACATGGGCGACCTGCAGCGTCGAACCGACCGCGACGTTCAACTTGTTCTTGAACGCGAAGAGGATCGCGGACGCATGCTCGGCGGCGTTGCCGACGAGCGCGACGATAATGACCCCGATGAACAGCTCGCTCCAGTCGAAGCGTTGCGCGACGCTCTCGAACGTATGGACGAGGTTCTCGGATACGTAGGCGACGGCGACCGTAGCATGCCGGAGCGCCGTCATCGCGACGCCGTTGCTCCGAAAAACAGGCGATTCGCCATACCTGGGAAGCTCCTTCCTCTCCCGATGCAAAGTCGGTACGTATGGTAATGGTTTCGCCACGATAGTGGAATAATATAACTTTCAACAACATGATTCGATGTTTAGTTTCGCAGGGATGGGGGAAGCCGTAATGAGTTTACCGGAAGAAGAGCTGCGGCGCGAGGAACAGAGGCTCGCTTCGGTGTTGGTTCGCGTAGAAAAGGAGATCGAAGCCGCCGGCCGCGCGGCCGGCGGGCGCAAGGAGCAGCTCGTCGGCGGCAAGCGCGAGCTGTGGGAGGACCTCGTCTACGACACGGACGATTGGTTCGAGGCGGCGGTGCAGCTGACGCAGCAAGCGCAAGAGCTGTCGCAGCACGCCCGCAGCTACCGCTTGGCGCAAGGCCGATCCGAGCATCTGGAGCGGCTGCTCTCGAACCCGTATTTCGCCCGGTTCGACTTCCGCGAAGAGGGCAGCTCGGCAGAGGAAGCGATCTACCTCGGCACGATGTCGGTCGCGGACGAGGAGACGCACGAGGTGATCGTGTACGACTGGCGCGCGCCGATCGCGGGCATGTACTACGATTACGGACCGGGGCCGGCGTCATACGAGGCGCCGGACGGCCGGGTGACCGGAGAGATGACGCGGAAGCGCCAGTTCGTCATCCGCGGCGGCAAGCTGCTCGCCGCGTTCGACACCGGCGTGACGATCGGCGACGAGATGCTGCAGCGGATGCTCGGACAAGGCGCCGACGACAAGATGAAGTCGATCGTCACGACGATCCAGCGCGAGCAAAATCGGATTATCCGGGAGACGGAGCATCGCTTCGTGTTCGTGCAGGGGGCGGCGGGCAGCGGCAAGACGTCGGCCGCGCTGCAGCGAGTCGCCTATCTGTTGTATAAGTACCGCAATTACTGGGAAGCGGATCAGATCGTGCTGTTTTCGCCGAACGACGTGTTCAACGATTACGTGTCCAACGTGCTGCCGGAGCTCGGGGAGGATGCGATTCCGCAGACGACGTTTTACGATTATGTCTGGCGCCGGCTGCGCCACGTGGGCGACGTCGAGCATCCGTACGATCAATTGGAATATTTGCTCGCCTCCGCCTCGGAGGACGATCTCCGCCGATCCGGCATTCGGGTCAAAGCGTCGCTCGCGTTCGCGGAGCGGATCGACGCGTACGCGAAGACGCTGGCGGAGCGGGGCGTCGTCTTCCGCTCGCTGCTACGGAAGGATAAGGTCGTATTCGACGCCGCCGAGCTCGAGGAGATGTTCTACGTCGAGTTCGCGAAGCAGCGTCCGCCGCATCGCCTCGAATCGATGAAGGAGCGGCTGCTCGAGCGGCTCGGCGAGCTGGAGCGGAAGCGGGCGGTCGCGCTGTACCGCAAGTGGATCAAGGAGCCGAATTATCTCGGGACGGAGCAGGAACTGAAGCGCCTCGGCCTCGCCAAGGCGAAGAAGGCGTATGCGCCGCTGCGGGAGCAGGTGAAGGCATTCGCCTTCCTCGACGTCGTCGGCACGTACCGACGGCTGCTCGCGGCGCTCGACGCCGGCGCTGCCGGCTTCCCCGCGACGGCGGAGGCGTGGGAACGCATCGCGAAGGATACGAGCGAACGGCTGTCCGCCGAGGGCGCGCTGCCGTATGAAGACGCCGTGCCGATGCTGTACTTGCTCGAAGCGCTGCATGGCGCTTCCCGCATGAACCGGGTGAGGCACGTCGTGGTGGACGAAGCGCAGGACTATACGCCGTTACAATGGGCGTATTTGCGGCGGCTGTTTCCGAACGCGGGCATGACCGCCGTCGGGGACGCGAACCAAGCGATTCACGGCGTAGAGCTGGAGGGCGGCCATATGTCGTCGGCGAAGGCGTTCCCGCCGGAGCAAACGGTCGAAATTCGCCTGAAGAAGAGCTACCGCTCCACGCGCCAGATCGTCGCCTTCGCTTCCGCGATGCTGCAAGGCGCGGCCGAGAACGAACCGTTCGAGCGCGACGGGCCGTTGCCGGAGATCGTCGCGCTCCCGGACGGACTCCCCGGAGACGAGGTCGCGAGCGTCGCGGCGGGACGCATTCGCGCCTTACGTCAAGCCGGCAGCGGCTCCATCGCCGTCGTGGCGAAGACGGCCGCCGCCGCGGAGAACGCCCATCGACTCCTAACGGGTCAAGGCATCGCCGCTTCCCGTCTCGAGAAGGAGACGAAGACGTTCCCGACCGGCGTCGTCGTGCTGCCGTCGTACCTTGCGAAGGGACTCGAGTTCGATGCCGTCGTCGTATGGGACGCCGAGGCGGCCGCTTACGCGAGGGAAAGCGAGCGGAAGCTGCTCTATACCGTCTGCACGCGCGCGCTGCATCGGCTCGTCGTCTTGTGCAAAGGGGAGCCGTCGCCGTTCTTGAAGGACGTACCGCCGGCGCTGTTCACATTTTCGCGATAACGTTCACGATTTCGACACACTCCGCAAGGCTTCGACAATTTATAATGGTTTGTAAAGAGCCTTATTGAATACGGGGAGGGCGTCGCAGTGAGCTTGGCGGAACCGACGGTGGTGGATGCAGCGTTAGAAGAGGCGGCGATCGAAGAGCGATCGGCGCTGAAGCAGGACATTCGGAATCGTCTCGTACAATTGAAGAAGCTGACCGAACTCGGGGTGACCGGAGGGTTGGCGGATTCGCTCGACGACGTCAATCGGAAGATCGAACGGTACAACGAGCTCGTCCCGGACAGCCAGCGCCGAGGATGCGTCGCCTGCGAGTCGTTCGTCTCCCAGATCGAAGCTTGGGAATAACTTCCTGAGGTGGAGCCGCCTCATGTTTTGTGTTACACTACACGAAACATGAGGCGGCTTTTTTTATCGTTTTCCGGCGAGGAGGGGTTCGGCGATGTATAACGATTTCTTGCAAATCAAGTCGCTCGAAGGCGAGCTGAAGCTGTCGCATAAGAAAAGAGACTTCGGAATCACCGTCTCCACGAAGGAATTGGTGTACCAGAAGCCTCATGTGAACTATGTGATTCGGCTGGATAGGATCGTGACGATCACGCCGTTCCAGGATGCCGCAACGCCCGGCGGACGCCGCGGCTGGAAGGGCATCCCGACGTACGAGCTGAGCGGGCTCGCGATCGGGAAGGACCACTATCGCATCTACGCCAGCGAAGCCGTCATGCATTCGCGAAGCGGAATCTACACGCTCGGCGCGACCGAATTCATTCTGCCGATGGCGCGGGATCTGCTCCAGGCGGTCGCGCGGTACGGACAACTGAACGCGTTCTAATTCGTATAGTGCTCTTGGAACCGATCGACGTCGCGCGGTTCTCCGACGACGAATAACGTATCTCCAGGCTGGAACGTCTCCGTCGGCGCCGGCGAGACGATCGGCTTATGCACATCCTCGCGGTTGATCAGAAGGACGGTCACGCCGAACTTCTTCCGCAAATCCAAATCCATGAGGCTCCGGTTGATGAACGACGCCGGAGCCTTTAATTCGATGCCGCTGCAATACGGCGACAACTGGACGTACTCCATCAGCCCCGGCATCGACAGCTGCCTCGCGGTGCGCCTTCCCGATTCCTCCTCGGGATAGACGACGCTGTCCGCGCCGACGATCTCCGATAAGATCTCGCCCCGGAAGTGATCGTTCGACTTCACGACGACGTGCTTGCAGCCC
>JAPSKX010000250.1 GCA_031181325.1 Paenibacillus sp. | reverse complement strand
CCTCGAATCGTATCATCTCGCCCTACCATCCGTTCCTAAACTATTGCCTCAGTATACTGCATTTCGCGGTACAAATCACATCTTGACCCACCAAGACTTCGGATTGATGTCATACCGGACTTTGCCGAGGACAAAACCGCCGTCCGCCCACTCTCCCATGAATCGAAAAAAACACCGCCGCGCCCCTTGCCGGGCGTTGACGGTGCTTCCGTTGCTCATTATTGATTTTCTTCGAAGTTGTAGAGCGGCGTGCTCAAGTACCGTTCGCCGTTGCTCGGAACGACCGCGACGACGCGCTTGCCTTTGCCGAGCTTCTTCGCCACTTGCAGCGCCGCGAAGATCGCCGCGCCGGACGAGATGCCGCCGAGGATGCCTTCTTCTTTCGCTACTTGGCGGGACGTCGCGAACGCGTCCTCGTTCTCGACCGCGATGACTTCGTTATACACTTCCGTGTTCAAGATGGAAGGAACGAATCCCGCGCCGATGCCTTGGATCTTATGCGGACCCGGCTTGCCGCCGGACAATACCGGCGAAGCCGCCGGCTCGACAGCGATGATCTGGATGCCGGGAAAATTCTCGCGAAGCACTTCGCCCGCGCCCGTAATCGTGCCGCCCGTGCCGATGCCTGCAACGAACGCGTCCAGCTTGCCGTCATGCGACTTAATCGCCTCGACGATCTCCGGACCGGTCGTCCGGCGATGGATGTCGACGTTGTTCAAGTTGTTGAACTGCTGCGGCATAAAGTAGCTCGGGTTTTCCGCTTGAATTTCTTCCGCGCGCTTGATCGCGCCCTTCATGCCTTCCGGTCCTGGCGTCAGCACGAGCTGCGCGCCGTAAGCGCGAAGCAAGTTGCGGCGCTCCATGCTCATCGTTTCCGGCATGACGAGGATCGCCTTGTAGCCCTTCGCCGCGGCGACCATCGCCAGACCGATGCCCGTGTTGCCGCTCGTCGGCTCGATGATCGTGTCGCCCGGCTTAATGCGGCCTTCGCGCTCCGCCGCTTCGATCATGTTGATCGCGATCCGGTCCTTAACGCTCGCGCCCGGATTTTGGAACTCGAGCTTAACGTAGATCTCAGCGCTGTCTTCCGGTACGACGCGGTTCAGCTTTACAAGCGGGGTGTCGCCGATCAGTTGCGTGATGTTCTGTACGAGTTTAGCCATAATGTATAAATCCTCCTTGGTCCGACCCGCCCGACTAACGGTGAGAAGGATAATCCCGAGTAATTAGGTCGGTTTTGTTTACATCTTATCAATCGGCATCGAGAAAGTCAACTGCATTGTATTTCTTCAGCAGCGCCGCCTCCACGTCGAACAACGAAGGCGCCTTGGATAAGGCGAGCTCCCGGCGCAGCTCCTCCCGCACGCTGGAATCGTCGAGCGGATCGATCGTTCGACGGCCGAGCAGCGTGACGACGGCCCATCGTCCGTCGGAGAGCCGCAACGGCTCGCTGACGTCGCCGACAGCCATCGTCGACAGCCGCTCGAGCAGCTCCTCCAGAATGAAAGGGTCGTCCGCGGAAACCCAGCCGGAGTCGCCGCCGGCGGCCGCCGTCGCTTCGTCCAAGGAGACATCCTTCGCCAACAATCCGAATTCCACCCCGTTGCCGAGCTCTTCGAGCACTCTTCCGGCTTGCTCCCGCGTGTCGACGACGATTTGCGCGTACCGGATTTCCCGCTCCGGCGCGAACAAATCCGCATTCTCCTCGATATAAGCTTCCACGTCCGCGTCCGTAACGGTAATACGATACGTCGCGATCGCCTCCAGCATAAGACGATACAGCGCATCGTCCCGAAGCTCCTGAGGCGTCATGCCGAGCTGTTCCCGCATCACGCGGTAAAACTCCGACTCGCTCTGATACCCGACCTGCATCCGATTCAGCTCTTCGTCGATTTCCCCGCGGCTGATGTCGATGCCGAGCGCTTGCGCCTCCAGCTGAACGACGGTTCGCCGCAGCCATTGCTGTACGTACTCGTCGCCGAACGTCTCTCGAAGACCCGATGCGAACGCTTCCTCGTTCAACGCGACGCCGCCGGCCTGGGCGACGGGGGACGTAGGCGCATCCGTCCCGTCCCTCGTTCCCGGCGCGGGAGTTCCCGCCGTCGGAGGCGGCTCGTCGGGCGGCGTTTCACCGCCGGCGGCGGGGGGCGATGCGTATGAATAGGCGAGCAGCACGGCCAAGACGGCGGCGAGCATCGCCAGACCGCCGCTAATTCCCCATAACAGCTTTTCCCTCGACATGCTTTCCCACCGCCATTACCCTTCCATTCGCCCCCGCAATGCAATCAATTCGGAGCGATCGAAGGCGTATTTCTCGTTGCAGAAATGGCATACCACCTCGGCCTGCCCGTCTCCTTCGATCAGCGCGTTCAATTCGTCCTTACCCAAAGATACGAGCGTATTCTCCACTCGCTCCCGCGAACAGAAGCACTGGAACTTTAAATCCATCCTTTCGACGGAGGATAACGTATCGACAAGCTCCTTCAGCATATCCTCCGGCGTCAGGCCGCGCTCGAGCATCGCGGTGACGGACGGAATGTTCGCCAGCTTGCGTTCCAGGCCCTCGATGTCTTCTTCGCTCAAGCCCGGCAGCAGCTGCAGAATAAAGCCGCCTGCGTTCTTGACCGAATTGTCCGCCTCTACGAGAACGCCGAGCGAGACGGCCGAAGGCGTCTGCTCCGACTTCGCGAAATAATACGTAAAGTCCTCCGCCAGCTCGCCCGATACGATCGGAATGCTGCCGCGATACGGCTCACGCAAGCCCAAGTCCTTGATGACGTAAATAAAGCCATCGGTTCCGACCGCGCCGGCGACGTCGAGCTTTCCCGCCGCGTTGCTTGGCAAGTGGACGTGCGGGTTATTGACGTACCCGCGCACCTCGCCTTTCGCGTTGGCGTCGGCGACGATCTGTCCGATCGGTCCGTTGCCCTTCACTTGGATCGTCACTTTCTCTTCGCCCTTAAGCATCGCGCCCATCATCGCCGCCGCCGTCGCCGTACGGCCCATCGCGGCCGCCGCCGTCGGGAATATGTCGTGCCTTCTGCGCAGCTCCTCCACCAAATCGGTCGTCCGCGCCGCGAACAATCGAACGTTGCCGCCGAGTCCGGTCGCCCGTACCAAATAATCCTTCACTTCGGCCCTTCTCCTTCCGTCGTTACCCCGGAGCGGTCGCGCTTCCGGCGTTTCGTTCATATATGATTTGCAGACCTTGCAGGGTCAATAACGGATTCACGATATCGATCGTCCGGGATTCGCCGGCGATCAGCTCCGCGAGACCGCCGGTCGCCACGACCTTCGGATGCGTCCGATGCTCCTCGCGAATGCGCTGCACGATGCCGTCCACCTGTCCCGCGAAGCCGAAGATGATGCCCGATTGCATGGACGACACCGTCGTCCGGCCCACCGTGCTTCTCGGCTTCGTCAGCTCGATTCGAGGCAGCTTCGCCGCGCGTTGGTACAACGCTTCCGTCGAGATGCCGATCCCGGGCGCGATCGCCCCGCCGATATAATCGCCCTTCTCATCAATATAGCAAAAGGTCGTCGCCGTTCCAAAATCGACGATGACGAGCGGCGGTCCGTAGATCTGTATTCCCGCCACCGCATTGACGATCCGGTCCGCGCCGACGTCTCTAGGATTTTCATAGCGAATGTTCAATCCGGTTTTCATGCCGGGTCCGACGAACATTGGAGCCCGGCGGATGTATTTCTTCAGCGTCTGTTCCAGCGTCGCGTTCACCGGCGGGACGACGGAAGACACGATCGCGCCTTCGATATCGTCGGTGCGGACGCTCGCATGCTGAAACAAATTATAGATCAAGATGCCGTATTCGTCCGGCGTCGCGGATCGATTCGTCGCGATGCGCCAATGATGCAGGAGGGTCGCTCCGTCGTAGATGCCTAACACGATATTCGTATTTCCGACATCGACGACGAAGATCATGCTTGCACCCCTTTTTTCTCATTCAAATCCAAGGAGATGTCGAGCGCTTGCACGGAATGCGTCAGCCCCCCGACGGAGACGACGTCGACGCCGGTTTCCGCGATCGCCCGAACGGTTTGCAGATTGACGCCGCCGGACGCTTCCACGACCGTCTTCGGGTTCGCCGAGCGAATGCGGGCGACCGCCTCCTTCATGCGCTCCGTCGACATATTGTCGAGCATGATGATATCCGCGCCGGAGCGAATCGCTTCTTCCGCCTGCTCCATCGATTCGACCTCGACCTCGACGCGCATCGTATGCGGCACCGCCGCGCGCGCGCGCGCGACCGCTTCGAGCACGCCTCCGGCCGCTTTAATATGGTTATCCATCAGCAGCACCGCAACGTACAGGCCGAAGCGGTGGTTATGCCCGCCGCCGACGCGGACGGCATACTTCTCGAGCAAGCGAAGGCCCGGCGTCGTCTTGCGCGTATCGACGATGCGAGGCCGAGGCTCGACGCCCTCGAGCGCCTGCACGAATTCCCGGGTCCGCGTCGCGATGCCGGACAGCCGTTGCAGCAGATTCAGCGCCAGCCGTTCGCCGGTTAGGATCGATAACGTCCTGCCTTCCAACTCCAACAACACGTCGCCCCGTGCGATGGCAGCGCCTTCCGCCGCGATCCGCTTTACCGTCAACGCGGGATCCACCGTCGCGAAAACCATCTCCGCCACGGGAAGCCCCGCGACGACGCCCGCTTGCTTCGCGTGAATGACCGCGCGGCTCGCGTGGTCGGGCGTTACGATCGAAAGACTCGTCACGTCCCCGGGGCCGATATCTTCCCGAAGCCATGCTTCGATAGAGCTCCGTACGCTGGAAAGATCCAAAGTTACCAACGATTCAGACATCTATAAGCTCTCCTCCGCTAATCCGAATTCCCGATGCTGCAATATGTGCTTCTTCCAGACGACGTCGTCCCGCTCGGGGAAATCCTCGCGGTAATGAGCGCCGCGGCTCTCTTCCCGCCTCAGCGCGGACAACACCGTCAACAGCCCGAGCGTCAGCAAGTTGGCGAACTCGTATTGCTCGCGCCCCGCCAGCTTGTTATAGAAAATCGAAGACTGCTTCCGCAGCTCCTCGAGCCCTTTCTTCAGTCCCTTCTCGTTGCGCACGAGGCCGGCGTACCGAAGCATCAGCTTCTGGAGCTTCAGCCGCTTCTCGATGATCGCCTGCGAGCTCGCCTCCGTGCGCCCCAGCTCCACATGGAAGCTCGGTTCGAAATCGAGCGGCGCCAACGTCCGGATCCGCTCCACGATGCGCCGTCCGAAGACGATCGCCTCCGACAACGAATTGCTGGCGAGTCGATTCGCGCCGTGCACGCCGGTCGATGACACCTCGCCGCAGGCGAACAGCCGGTCGACGCTCGTCTCGCCGTGCAGATCCGTCTTCACGCCGCCCATCATATAGTGGGCCGCCGGCGCGACCGGAATCCAGTCGCTCGACAGATCCAGCCCGTATCGCAAGCAAAATTCGTAGATCGTCGGAAACCGCGCCTTGACCGTCTCCTGCGATTCATGCGTAAGGTCCAAATACACGAAGGTAGATTTCGTGTTCGTGATTTCGCTGACGATCGCGCGAGCGACGACGTCGCGCGGCGCCAGCTCCAGCTGCGGATGGTAGCGCTCCATAAATCGTTCGCCGGTAATGTTCCGCAGCACGGCCCCTTCTCCTCGCACCGCCTCGGAAATAAGAAAACGGGGAGCCCCTGGATAGGTCAAC
>JAPSKX010000051.1 GCA_031181325.1 Paenibacillus sp. | reverse complement strand
TCAATATGCTGAACAACTATGCGCCGGTAAAGCGGATCGCGGTTCAAGTCGCCGACGAGGAAGGCCGTCCGCAGCAGGCCGAGGTACACTTCCAGCTGTATAACTTCGCCGAATTTTATTCGATCGCGACGCGGCGGACGGACGACGAGGGGCGGGCGAGCCTGACGACCGGATACGGCGATCTGCTCGTTCATGCGAGGAGCGAAGCCGGCTGGGGCTTCCGGCGCGTCCGAGTCGCGGAGGCTTCCGAATTCCGGCTGACGCTTCGGGCGGCGCCAGTGTCCGGCGAGACGCTCGAGTGGGAGATGCAGCCCCCGCCGGCCGCCGAGGAGGCGGGTCGCGCGCCGGCGGCGGAGGCGCAGCGGCTGCGGCACGAAGCCCGCTTGCAGGAGGGGACCGCCGTTCGCGCCGCGTTCGAGGCGACGTTCTTTACGGACGGGCAAGCCGACGAGCTGGCGGCCGAGCTGCGCCTGCCCGCGGATCGGGTGCGGACCGTCCTTCGGAAGGCCAGGGGCAACGGCGGCGAAATCGCGGCATTCCTGCGGGAGGCGGCGCCCCTTCGCGGCGAATGGGCGCTGCGCCTGCTGGAGACGCTGCGGGACAAGGATTTGACCGATACGTTCCGGGCGACGCTGCTCGATCATCTCGAGGGCGCCATGCCGTACGCGGACGAGACGGTCGAGCCGGAGCTGTTCGGGGCGTACGTGCTGTGCCCGCGCGTGCACCATGAGATGATCGCGCCGTACCGGGCGTTCTTCGAAACGGCGTTCGACCGCGAGGAGCGGGCCCGGTTCCGCGAACGACCGGAGGCGCTCGTCGAGCGGCTTCGCGCCGACGTGCGGATCGTGCGGGACGTCGACCGGTACGCGGGAATGATGACGCCGGTCGGAGCGTTCCGCTTGAAGACGGCGGATCCGCTCAGCCGGGACATTCTGTTCGCGGCGGCGGCCCGAAGCGCCGGAATTCCGGCGCGCCTCGAGCCGCTGAGCCTTCGCCCGCAATATTGGAACGCCGGCGCATGGCGCGACGCGCGCTTCGAGGCGGCGGACGCGGAATCGGAGCAAGAGAAGAAGGGCGCCGTACGGTTCGAGAGGCCGGAAGGCGCGGCCGACGTCGAGGCGGCGTATCACCTGAACTTCACGATCGCGCGGCTCGAGAACGGCTTGTTCCGTACGCTGCAAATTCCGTTCGGCGAGAAGGACGTCTACGACAAGCCCTACGAGGTGCCCGCCGGAACGTACCGGCTGACGACGGCCGTCCGGCTCGGCGACGGTACGGCGCGGACGCGCCTCGCCATGTTCGACGTGGCGCCCGGCGAGACGGCGCGGGTCGAGCTGGCGTTCCCGCGGGAGTCCGCTCGGATCCCCGTGCTGGGTCGGATCGGGAATGCCGCGCTGGCCGGCATGATCGGCGGCGCCGGCGCCTCGCGAGTCGGCGCCGTTCTCGCCTGGCTGGACCCGGAGCGGGAGCCGTCGAAGCATCTGCAGCGCGAGCTGCGCGAGGCGAGGCGCGAGCTCGAGGCTTGGGGCGGCCCGATTCGGTTGTTCGTTCGCGACGACGCGTCCGCGACGATAACGTCGGCGGAAGGCATGGCGGATGCGACGTCGATCGCGGTCGACGAAGGGGACGCGAAGCTGCTCGGACTGCTCGCGGCGTTCGAGGGACTTCGCGGCGCGGAGCGTCCCGTCGTCGTCGCGGTCGACGGCGAGGGACGCATTCGGTACGCGAACGAAGGCTATAAGCTCGGGATCGGAGCCGAGCTGGCGAAGACGGTGAAGCAGATGTAGGAACGCGAGCCGTCGATCGGCCGTCGGGAATTTCCGGCCGATCGACGGCCTTCCGTCGTGTACGGGGACGGCGTCGCGATGGCGCTCAAGCGTTATGCGCGGACGAACGCGACGCCTTGCCGCTCCAGGATCCGATGCAGCTCCGGGATCGTGACGCGGTGCAGGGGCGTATTCGCTTCGACCGCGAGCGACGCCGCGACGCCGGCGGCTTGACCCAGCGCATAACAGGTCGCCTGCACGCGCATGGAGGACATCGCGACGTGCGTGGCGGAGATGCTGCGGCCGGCGACGAGCAAGCCCTCGACGGCTTCCGGCAGCATGCAGCGGTACGGGATGTCGTAGCCGTCCAAGCCGCGCTCGTCCGTGCTCGCTCCGCCTGTCGGATTGTGGATGTCGATCTCGTAGTTGGTTTGCGCGACGACGTCTTCGAAGCGGCGCCCGCTCAACAGGTCTTCTTCCGTCAGCGTGTAGCGCCCTACGATTTGGTTCGTCTCCCGAACGCCGACCTGACCCGGGATATGGGACAAGATATGGTTCGGATGGCTCGTGCGCTGCAAGAAATTCGCTACGGAAAACACCTGCCGCAGCGCTTCCTTCTCCGCGTAATTCACATCTTCGATGTTGGCGCCGTTCCCCTTGACGCGCGTCATGTTGACGAGCAGCGTTCCGTCGCCCATGCGGCTCCAATGCAGCAGGCGACCCTGGGGAAGGTCTTCCACCTTCTCGTACCGATAACAATCCTCCGGCAAATAAGGCTTCACCGGCTTCCCGGTGTCCTGCATCATGAACATGAGCGTCATCGGCTGCGTCAATCCGTCTTCGTCGCGGCCCGATCGGACGGGCACGCCGGCGTCCGAGGCGACTCTCGCGTCGCCCGTGCAGTCGACGACGACGCGGCCCTCGAACGCCCGCAGCCCCTCGCGCGTGTTCGCGACGACGCCCGCGATGCGCTTCCCTTCCATCACGGCGGACACGAAGCTCGTATGGTAATACACCTTCACGCCTTCCTTCTCCAGCTTGCGGTTCAAATACCGGCGCAGCTCGAACGGAGAGTATTGCGGCCAGATCGATTCATGATGCGTATCGGGCAGGGCGGCGGGCAACACCTCGGAGACGATCTCCCGATAGATGCCCGTGACGTTGCCGACGCCCATGAAGATGCTCACGTTGCCGAGCGTCCCCATGCCCCCCAGTTGGCCGGAATGCTCCAGCAGAATCGTCTTCCGGCCGCAGCGCGAAGCGCCGATGGCCGCGGCCGTTCCGGCGGGGCCGCCGCCGACGATGACGACGTCCGCCGCGTCGTAGACGGGGACGGTGCGTTGCAATGCGATATGTTTCGCGGAAGCCATAGGAAATCTCCTCTCCATTTTCCGAATTGATATCGATCTATTCCTTCACGGCCCCGAGCACGATGCCCTTCACGAAGAACCGCTGCAGGAACGGATACACCGCGAGAATCGGCAGCATGGCGATGAAGATCTGGGCGGCCTTCACGCTCCGATTCGATAACAGCTCCAGATCTTCCGGGGTAATGCCCGTCTTGCTGAAATCCTGAACGACGACGATCGACTGCAGCAGCGTAGCGAGCGGCCATTGCTCCTTCGATCGCATGTAGAGCATTCCGTCGAACCAGCTGTTCCAATGACCGACCATCGTGAACAGCGAGATCGTGGCGATCGCCGGCAGCGAGATCGGCAAGTAGACGGAGAAGAGGATCCGGAACGAGGTCGCGCCGTCGACGATCGCCGCCTCGTCCAGCTCCTTCGGGAGCGCGCGGAAGAAGTTCATCATCAGGATCATGTTCCACACGTTGACGAGTCCGGGAATGATGAGCACCCAGAACGAATTGACGAGCCCGACCTTCTCGATCAACAAGTAGTTCGGTACCAGGCCGGCGTCGAAAATCATAATGAACAGGAAAAACCAGACGTAGACGATGCGCATCCGGAATTCGGCGGGGCTCCTCGATAAGGAGAAGGCCGCCGTAATCGTGACGAGCATGCCCAGCATCGTGCCGATGACGGCTCGCAACGCCGACGTCCCGATCGCGCTGGCGAAGTTGGGATTCTCGAACGTCTTCGCATAGCTCTCGAGATTGAAGTCGATCGGCAGGAACAGAACGAGATTGGCTTCCGCCGCCGACTTCCCGCTCAAGGAGACGGCGAAAATATGGAGCATCGGCAGGATGCACAGGACGGATACGGCGATCAATGCGGCCAGGTTGAAATAATAAAACGTCCGGTACGATGGATTTTTGTGATACATAGCGGTCTCCCCCCGTTGATCCGAAATTAAAAGATGCGATAGTTCGCCCACTTGTAGGCGATATAGTAGCCCCCGCTGATGAGGATGAAGCCGACGACCGACTTGAACAATCCGACCGTGGTCGCAAGGCTGTATTGACCGTCCTGGAAGGAACGGAAGACGAACGTGTCGATGATGTCGCCTTCGGTCAGGACGAGCGGATTGATCAGGTTATAGATTTGATCGAAGTTCGCGTTCAGCATGCTGCCGAGCGACAGCGTAAAGACGACGACCATGATCGGCAGCAAGGACGGAAGGGTGATATGGATCGTCTGCTGCAGCCGGCCCGCGCCGTCGATCTCGGCCGCCTCGTATAAGTCCGGGTTAATGCCGGACAAGGCGGCGAGGAACACGATCGCGGAGAAGCCGAATTCCTTCCACAGATCGCTGATGATGACCGTCGCGCGGAACCAGTCCCCTTCGCCGAGGAACAAGATGGGCTTCACGTTCAGCAGCGTAAGGAACCGGTTCACGATGCCGTCGAGCGACAGCAGGTCGAGCAGGATGCCGCCCAGAATGACCCAAGACATGAAGTGGGGCAAGTACACCATCGTCTGAATCGACCGCTTCAGCCCCATCTGGCGCACTTCGTTCAGCAGCAAGGCGAACAAGATGGGGACGACCAGACCGAAAATAATTTTTAAAACGGAAATCAGCAGCGTGTTCCAGATGACCTGCACCGTTCCGTTCAACGTAAACATCAGCTCGAAGTTGTCCCAGCCGACCCAAGGGGAGCCTTCGATGCCGAGCCACGGCTTGAAGTCCTGGAACGCCATCGCGATGCCGGGCATCGGTGCGTACTTGAAGACGAGGGCGAGCAGTACGGCGGGAAGCAGCAGCAGATGCAACCTCCACGTCTTCCGGAACGGCATTCGCCTCGAACGCGCGGTTGCCGACCGAACGGTTGGTGATATAATGGCGGTATTCTTCATGGCTTGCCTCCTGAAATTGGTTGTGACCAAAGTGTATGGCATCGGCTCCGTCGTTGTATAGAACACATCTTAAAGGTGGCTGTCATTTTATTAAGGGGGTAGGGCAAGTGAAGCGAAGCAAGCCGATCTTCTTGCGCATGACCGGCATTATTCTCGTCGTGCTCCTTCCGGCCGTGATGCTGTACACGTACTTCAGCACCACGAGCATCCAGGTCATCGATTCCCAGACGAGAGCGTACAAGGAAAGCCAGCTGCTGTTCCTGAAGAGCCAGATCGAATCCAACGTGGAGCGGTTGTCGCTGTCTTCGAACGTGCTCGCGAGAGATTCCTCCATCCTGGACTTGCATATCAGCATGCTGAGGAAGGATTATTACCGGATGATCGAGGACCAGAGCTTGGTGAAGGAGAAGCTGCAGCTGCAGAGCCTCTCCAGCCATTGGTCGAACGAGCTCTCCGTCTATTTGCCGGAGACGCAAAGCCGGATCTCCACCAACCTGAGCGGGGCGTACGACCCGAGCGTGCTGGAACGATCGGAGAACGGCGTATGGCAGCTCCATCCGGGCGGCTCCGCCGGCTCCCCGTATTATCGGCTGCTGATCTGGGACCCGTATTTGTCGAAGGACGATCCGGAGCGGGTCAACGCGGTGTTCGAGGTGAAATTCAGCCTCGACAACGTGCGCGAGATGCTGCGGCTCTATAACGCGGAGAATCCCGGAGACAGCTTCCTGCTGACCGGCGGCGGCACCGCGTTCGCCGACGCGAGCGGCGACGACGCCAAGTTCCAAGCGCTGGGCGAGCGGCTGCTCGCGGGGGAGCTCGGCGACGCCGGAAGCCGGGATCTGGAGGTGGACGGGAAGCGGTCGTACTTGAGCTACGTCTACTTGCCGAAGCTGGACGCGTGGCTCGTCGATTACGTTCCGCTGCACGAGTTCCATGCGCCGGTCATCCGGAGCCGCAATCTGTTTTACGCGAGCATGACGGCGTTGATCGCGCTCGGGATCGCCGCTTCGTATTTGCTGTACCTGAACGTGCAGAAGCCGTTGTCGGCGCTCATCCGCGGCTTGAAGCAGTTCGAGATCGGCGACTACGGGTACCGCATCAAGCAGACCTTCCACAACGAGTTCGACTACATGATGCATCGGTTCAACGATATGGGACGAGAAATTCAGCACTTGATCCAGAACGTGTACGAAGAGCAGGACCGCGCCCGGCTGGCGACGCTCAAGCAGTTGCAGTCGCAGATCAATCCGCATTTTCTATACAACTGCTTGTCGTTCATCGCGGCCTGCGCCAAGGCGAAGCAGACGGACACGATCCGGGAGATGGCGTATCATCTAGGCGGCTACTACCGATATACGACGCGGGTCGACGACCAGCGCGCGACGCTCCGGGAAGAGATGGACTTGGTTCGCCATTATTTGCAAATCTATGCATACCGGCTGGAGCGCATCGATTACGACATCGACGTTCCGGAGGACATGCTGGCGGAGCCGATCATGCGTCTCATGATTCAACCCGTCGTGGAAAATGCGATCATGCACGGCGTCGAGCCCAAGCCGGGAAGGGGATTCGTCCGCGTGTCCGGCCGCCGGCTCGCGGGATGGAATACGATTCAGGTAGAGGACACCGGCGTCGGGATGACCGAGGAAGCGATGCTCGACTATAGGCGTCGGCTGGAGCTGCCGATGGAAGAGCGGACGGGCTGCGGACTGTGGAACGTCCACCAACGGTTGAAGGCCCGATTCGGGCCGGGCTCGGGCGTGACGATGAGCCTGTCGGAGACGCTCCCCGGGCTCTGCGTGACGCTGCGTTGGACGTCCGAGACGGAAGAGGAAACGGAGGAGAACGACATTGTGCCAGCTCTTGTTCGTTGACGACGAACCCGTGTTGTTGAAAAGTATGGTGGCGAACGATTGGGCCGGCATCGGCATCGACGGCGTGTTCGGGGCCGCCTCCGGCCTCGAAGCGCTGGAGCTGCTCGCATCCGTTCCGATCGACATCGTCGTGACGGACATCCGGATGCCCGGCATGGACGGGCTCCGGCTGTGCAAGCATATTCAGGAGCATTATCCGAAAATCAAGTGCATTCTGCTCTCCGGGTACGGAGAGTTCGAGTACGCCCGGCAAGCGATCGTGTACGGCATCTCCAACTACTTGCTTAAGCCGGTCAAGGACGAGGAGCTGATGGACGAGGTCGCCCGGACGAAGGCGCAGCTGGAGCAGGAGCGGGAGCGGCTCGTCCATGGCGAGCTCGCGCACCGTTCGCTGCGCGTCCACATGCCGATGCTGCGGGCGAATTTGCTCGGAGATCTGCTCGCCGGCCTCCGGCTTCCGAACGCCGTCTTGGCCGAACGGACGAAGGAATACGGGCTGTCGTTCGAACCGGGCTCGACGTGCGAGATGCTGCTCATTCGGCCGGACGAGTCGGAATCGGCGATCCGCGACGCGCTGCTGTACGAATTCGCCGTGCACAACATCGTGAACGAGCTGCTGGAGCCGAGGTTCGAGGTATGGCAGACGAAGGACGCCTACGGGTATTTGTGTTACGCGCTCAAGGAGAAGCGCGGCGAACCGGCGGGTGGCGGAGAGGGCGATCGGCCGGAGGACGCAGCGCCTACGAACGACGTGCTGAAGGAGGTCGCGCGGGAAGCGGCGGCGAAGGTCGCCGTATTTCTGAGGGGAAGCATCTCCGCGATGATCGGTCCTTGGGGGTCCTTCCCTTCGGGGCTGGTCGACCAATACCGCCAATCGCTCAACGCCTTCCGCAAGGTGCCCCGCAGCGAGCGCGGCATCGTCGCCGGCTGGAACGAGCCGCGGCTGCAGTCCAGGTCGCTCGAGTCGCTGTACGCCCCGCCGAGCTTCCAACAGCTGCTCGAGGCGGAGCGCTGGCCGGACGCCCGCCGGAAGCTGTCGGCGATGTTCGAGGAGATGCAGGCGAAGAAGCAGGATACGGAGGAGCATCTGACGGAAGTCGTGTACGCGCTGATGAACGCGTTCCTGTACAAGGCGCATTCGCTCGGGAAGACGTTGATGGAGTTGACCGGCTTCGAAGCGGACATCGCGACGGAGCCGGGATTGCTCGGCCGGTTGGACCAAGTGGCGGAATGGACGGAGATGACGCTGCGGCGCATGGAATCGTCCAGCGCGCGGGAAGGCAGAGACCACAAAAACCAGATCATTCCGAAGATTCACCGCTATATCGAAAGTCAGATCGCGGGCGACGTGTCGCTCCAGGCGATCGCGGATCACGTGGGCTTGCATCCGGCGTACCTCTCCTCGCTCTACAAGCAAGAGACGGAAGAGAACATTAGCGATTATATCATGCGCTTTCGCATGGAGAAGGCCGGTTCGCTGCTGCGGACGACGGATATTAAAATCTACGAGCTGTCCGGGCGGCTGGGCTTTCAAAACCCGCCGTATTTCAGCAAGCTGTTCAAGTATTATTACGGCGTCACGCCCCAAGAATACCGGCTTCGCAACCAGAGCTGAACCTTAACAATTTGATATACGATCTTAAAACTTTAACTCTTATCCCGCTGTAAGCGCTGTAATAAGATTGGGTTGAAGCTAGCTTACTACAGCAGACGTAAAGGGAGGTTCGCGGAAGAGATGGTTCGGAAAACGGCAATATTCATTCTAGCGGTCATGACGGTGTTCACCGCCGCGGCTTGCTCGTCGAACGGCGGAGAGCCGAGCGGGCAGGCGCAAGAGGGCGCGGGCGCACCGAACGTCGAACAGGAAACGGAGACGGAGGCGGCGGAGCAGCCGGCCGCCGCGGACGCGGTCGCGGAGGCGATCCGGAACGGAACGCATAAATTCGATCCGCCGGTAACGATCACGACGGTCCGGGCGACGGACGGCACGTTCAAATTCAAGAACGGCGAAAATCTGGACAACAACGTGCACACGAAGTGGGCGCGCGAAGCGCTCGGCATCGAGCTGAAAAACTTGTGGGAGTCGCCCGGAGACCAATTCGCGACGAAGGTTCGCCTGATGTTGACGGCGAAGGAGACGCTCCCCGACGTGCTTATGACGGAAGACATGGGGCTGATCAGCGAGATGATTCAGTCCGGCCATTACCGAGACATTACGCAAGACTTCGAGACGTACGCCTCTCCGGCGGTCAAGGAAATCTACGACTCTCACCCGCTGATGTGGAGCCAGGTGACGCACGAAGGCAAGCGGATGGCGATTCCGAACTTCGCCCATGCGGGGAACGACAACGGCGTATTGTGGGTTCGTCAGGATTGGCTGAATCAGCTCGGTCTGCAAGCGCCGGCTACGTTCGAGGAGCTGGAAGCGGTCATGCAAGCGTTCCTCGACGCCAACCTGAGCAAGGACAAGGGCTCGGTCATTCCGCTCGGGGTCAGCCTCGGCGCGGGCGGCAACCAGCCGAATCCGTTCGCGGGCTGGCTGGGCGAGAGCACCTGGGTGTTCGGTCCGTACGGCACGATTCCGTACCAATGGCTGGAGAAGGACGGCCAGCTCGTCCACGGCTCGACGCTGCCGGAGATGAAGGGCGGCTTGCAGCGCCTGCACAATTGGTATGAGAAGGGGTACATCTCGCCGGAAGCGGGACTGCACGACGAGAACAAGCTTGCGGAGCTGATCGGCCAAGGCCGGGTCGGCATGGTCGTGGCGCCGTATTGGCTGCCGAACTGGCCGATTCCGGACTTGAAGAAGAACGTGGAAGGCGCCGAGATGAAGCCGTACCCGCTGCCGACGTTAAACGGAAAGTCCGCGGCCCGCGACACGACGTTCCTCCGGGGTGGCATGCTCGTGAAGAAAGATTTCGAGCACGTCGACGCCTTGTTCCTCTACTTGAACCGCATTTTCGGCCGCGTGACGGCCGAGCCGGGCAGCGAGTTCGCGGACGGTTGGGCGAAGGAGTACGACTACACGATTCTGGCGGACGGGAGCATCTCCGTGAACGAAGCGGATATTCCGGGCGGCAAGGTCGGCGTAGCGAAGTACGTGCTGATGGAGCCTAAGAATCCGTTCACGAATTTGCGGACGCTCGCGAATATCAGCAGAGGCGTCGAGCCGAAGACGTCGTCGGAGAAGCGGGCGGCGCTGACGAATCCGGACACGCTCAAGGCCGCCGAGATCGTCGACGACGGCTGGAAGAACGGTACGGCCATCGCGCAGCAGTTCACCGGAGCGCCGACGCCGGCGATGCAGTCGAAGAGCGGCATCCTGGTGAAGCTCGAAGGCGATACGTTCGTCAGCATGATCTACGGCGAGAAGCCGATCGACGACTTCGAGAGCTTCGTCGAAGAATGGAAGAAGGTCGGCGGCGAGGAAATTACGAAGGAAGCGAACGAGTGGTATCAATCGAAACAATAATCAGTCGGAGCAATAAGAGGAGGCGGCCCATCGCGAGAGCGGTGGGCCGAACTATAACCTTGCATGGGGGGATGCGGCCGTGCGGCGTACGATGCGGCGGAATGCAGGAGCGAAGGGGGTCGTTCTTCTGGCGATCGGATGTGCGGCGGCGCTGCTTCTCGCTTTGTTCTATCGAGCGTCGGCTTCCGAACCGCCGGACGTCGGCGGCGCGGCGATCGCGGAAGTCAACGGCGATATCGTCGCCGCGGCGGAGCTGGCGCGCTTCGCGAGCGCGGCGAGAGCCTCCGTGATCGATAAATTCATGCGCGAGTACGGGGCGGAGATCGACGGCGGCTTCTGGAGCCGGGAGTTCCGGGGGGAGTCGCCGAGGGAGCGGCTGCTTGCCGCGGCGTTCGAGGAAGCGGTACGAATGAAGGTAGAGCTGCAGCTGGCAAGGGAGCGCGGGATCGTCGCGGACGTATCGTACGACGCGCTGCTCCGGGAGATGGCGAAGGAGAACGAACGAAGAGCCGCCGCGCTGGCCCGGGGAGAACCGATCTACGGACCTGCGCGATTCGAGGAGAGCGCTTTCGTCGAGTTCTACAGGAGCAAGACGGCCGCGCGGTTGAGGGCGGCGCTCGCCGAGACGGAGCTGCTTCCGTCCGAGGAGCGGCTTAGAGCTTACTACGAGGAAGCGGGAGCGGCGTTGTTCCCGGCGGAGGATCGCATCCGGTACGAGAGGTTCAGCGTCGACTACGGGCGGGAGGCGCTTCGTTCCGAAGCGCGGAAGCGGGAAGCGCGTCGCGCCGCGAGTGCGTTGGAGACGAGGCTGGCGTCCGGCGAGCGCGCGGAGGAAGCGGCGAAGGCCGTCGACGGCGCGAGGTTCGAAGGAGAGCATTCGCTCGACGAATCGAGCGCATCGCGGATGTTTAAGTCGGAGCATGCGCTGTATTCGGCGCTCCGGAGCGGCGCCGACGCGGAGGCGACGACGGCGGTCGTCGACGATCCGGCGGAAGGCCGGTATACGGTGGTCCGCATCGTCGGGCGCGAAGCGGCGAAGGCGCCGCGCTTCGAGGAGGTGCGGGAGCAGGTCGAGATGAGCTTTCTCGAGAAGGCTTACGAGGACTATGTCGATGCGAGCGTACGATCGGCGCGCGTCGTAAAGCTCGTCGATTTCGATACGCTGAGGATCGAAGGAACGGAATAAGGCTTCGGCGGATTGTGTAAGCGGTTCCAATATTACTTTTTCGGGAGGTTATGGGTATGAAACGAAGGGCGATCCAAGGCTGGATCCTGCTGCTCGCGATCGCGATCCTCGTCGGCGCGGTCATCCCCGGATGGGAGACGTCGGCGGCGGAGTCGGCGGGGACGGTGTATTATGTGGATTCCGCGGACGGCGACGACGGGAACGCGGGAACGAGCGCGGCTTCCGCCTGGAAGACGCTGAATCGGGTGAACGCGACGACGTTCCTCCCCGGGGATTCGATTCTGTTCAAGGCGGGCGGCGTATGGCAAGGCACGTTGTACCCGAAGGGCTCGGGCGTCGACGGCCGACCGGTTCGCATCGACAAGTACGGCGACGGGCCGAAGCCGCTGATCGCGGGGAACGGCGCGGACGCGGCGGTGTACTTCTATAGTCAGGAATATTGGGAAGTGCGAAACTTGGAAATTACGAACTACGCCGCGACGCCGGGCGAGCGGCGCGGCGTCCACGTGGCCGGCAACAGCGGCGGCTGGAACAATCCGAAGGTGTATCGGCATTTCGTGTTCGAGCATCTGGACATTCATCACGTCAAGGGAAGTCTCGCGATGGACTACGCGCATAACGGCGGCATCATCGTCTGGGATCCCAGCTGGAACTACGTCGTGACGGACGTCACGATCCGCAATAACAAGATCTATTCGCTCGACAGCGTAGGCATCTACTTGAACGGCGGCAGCAGGCCGTATTCCTTCAACAATCGCGTGGCGGACAATGTCATCTACGATATCGGCGGAGACGGCGCCTTCATGCTGAATACGACGAACGGGGTCATCGAGCGCAACGTCGTCTACGACACGCACAAGCGGTCGAGCAGCTACCATGTTCCGCTGTGGGTGTTCGAATCGAAGGATTCCGTCATTCAATACAACGAGGTGTTCAATACGTATCCGGGCGGCGACGCGATGGCGTACGACGCGGACTACAAGAGCGACGGCACGATTATCCAATACAACTACAGCCACAATAACGCGGGCGGCATGACGCTGGCCGTGAACGACGGGACGAACGCGTCCAACTATAATCGGAATACGATCATCCGCTACAACATCAGCCAGAACGATCTGGGCGCCGTGTTTAATTTCAGCGGTACGCCGGAGAACACCCGGATTTACAACAACACCGTGTATATTTCGCCCAATTCGACGACGAAGGTCGTCGACACGCTCAACTGGGGCGGGTGGGCGAAGGACACGATGTATACGAATAACCTTATCGTCAATCTAGGCTCTGGCGGGTACAATTTCGGGTCCAGCACGGGGAACGTCTTCGACAACAATTTGTTTTACGGCAATCATCCGGCGAGCGTGCTCGCCATGGACGCGAATAAGATCGTCGCCGACCCGATGCTGGCGGCGCCGGGAACCGGAAGAATCGGCCGCGATACGCTCGCCGGCTATCAGCTGCTGGAAGGGTCGCCGGCCATCGGGGCCGGCAAGCCGATCGCGAACAACGGCGGATTCGACTTCTTCGGCAACCCGGTGCCGTCGGATGCGGCGCCGAACATCGGCGCGTACGAAGGCGGCGGCATTCCGGCGGGACAGCTTCCGCCGGGAGCGGAGCTGGTCAACCTGCTGGCGAACCCGGGCTTCGAGGACGGCGCGTTCGGCGGCTGGACGAACCCGTTCAACGGCGCGGCGATCGTCGACGACGGCGTTCGTACCGGCGCATACGCGGCGAGGCTGTCGAACGCCGTGTCGGGCATCGAACAGACGGTCGCCGTGAAGCCGAATACGATCTACAAGCTCTCCGGTTACGCCGCGACCGCGGGCGGCGGCTCGGCGGTGCTGGGCGCCAAAAACTTCGGCAACGCCGCGAAGGACGTCGCGTTCGGCTCCGCGGACTATTCGGGCCGGGAAGTCGTCTTCACGACCGGGCCGGCCAGTACGTCGGCAGTGATCTATATGTATAAGCAAGGCGGAACGGGAACGGTCACGTTCGACGATCTGCTGCTATACGAATACGGCGAGATCGAACCGCCGGGCGTTCCGCCGGAGCTCGCGCCGGAGCCGCTGCCGGGCAAGCGAAATCTGGCGCCGCTGGCGGCGTTGGCGGCAAGCTCGAACAACCCGGCGTACCCGCCCGCGCTGGCGGCGGACGGCTCGAAGGATGCTGCCAGCCGGTGGATCACGAATGCCGGGAGAGCGGCGCCGCATTGGCTCGAGCTGAGCTGGCCGCAGAGCTACGACATCGACCGGGTCCGCGTATGGAGCGGCGCGGGAACGGGCGCGATCGACTGGCAAATCCGCGACTTCCAAGTGCAATACTGGAACGGCGGCGAGTGGGTCGCGGCGGCCGAGGTAACGGGCAACGCGGAGGACGGGCGCATCGGCGAATTCAACGACTTGGCATTCCCGACGGTTCATACCGACAAGATCCGGTTGTATATTACGAAGGGAACCGAAAGCGCGCAGTCGAGCGATCTCCAAGCGCGGGTATTCGAGGTCGAGGTATGGGAGCACGAGCCGAACCCGGAAGAACCTGAAGTCGCTCCGATCTACGTGATCGGCGTCGAGGCGCGTCCGCACAACCGAATCACGCGGATCGACGCGGGACAGACGCTCGCTTTCCAGGCGTCGGTATTGCCGGCGAACGCCGACGATCGGACGGTGTCCTGGCGCGTCGAGGGCGTAGACGGTCTGCCGACGCCGCTGGCGACGATCGACGCGAACGGCGTGCTGACCGCGGCCGCGCCCGGCGTCGTGCGCGTCGTCGCCGAAGCGAACGACGGCTCCACGGTCGCGGGCCGGGCGACGATCGAGATCGCGACCGCGCCGGATCGCCCGAACATCGCGCCGCTCGCCGATGTCGCCTCGAGCTCCGACCACGAGAACGGAAGCTTCCCGCCCGAGCTCGCGATCAACGGCGTTCGTTATTCGGGGGCGGATCGTTGGATTTCCGGACCGACGGGGCCGCACTACTTGGAATTGTCTTGGGACGACTCGTACGAGGTGGATCGGGTTAGACTGTGGAGCGGTCAGGTCGACGGCAGAGGCATGCAGCTGGCCGATTTCGAAATTCAAGCTTGGGACGGAACGGCGTGGCAGACGGTCGCTTCCGTGATCGGCAACGAGGAAGACCATTACGAGGGCAAGTTCAACGACTTGACGTTCGGTCCTGTCGTCACGGATCGCATTCGACTGTCCGTGACGAAGGGGAATCCGGTATTCGACGATCGGGCGAGAGTGTTCGAGCTCGAGGCGTACGGCGTTCCGGCCGACGAAGCGCCCGACCCTGCGGGCCCTTGGCCGACCGTCGTCGTCGACGGACCTGACCGGGCGTATGCCGGTCAACCGGTGGAGCTCGTCGTATCGGTGACGGAAAGCGCATACGACTACAACACGGTCAACGCCATCGTGGCGTACGATCCGGCCGCGCTCGAATTCGCGACGGCCGAGCAGGACGGGATGCTCGTTCTCGCCGAAGGGGCGATCGCGCCCGGCATCGCCGGCGTATCCATCCTCGGCACCGCCGTCAAGCCGGCGGAAGGGTTGATCAATGTGCTGCTGGGCGCGCCGAGCGGACCGATCCGATCGGGCGGAGCGCTGTTCGCGCTGCAGGGGACCGCGAAGGAACTGCCGGCGATCGGGGCGTCGACGGTGTCGTTGACCAAGTTCGAGATGACCGGCCCCGATGCTTCCTTGCTGTCCGTTCCCGTCGAGGAGGCGCTGCATACGATCGAGATCGGCATGGCCGATCGGACGGCGCTGGGTGGTGCCATCGACAGCGCGCGGCGTTTGCATGACGCCGCCGTCGAAGGAAGCGGCGCGGGTCAATATCCGACGGGCTCCAAGGCGACGCTGGCCGCCGCGGTTCAAGCCGCCGCCGCGGTGTACAACGATCCGACCGCCGATCAGCAAGCGGTGAACGAGGCGCGCTCGCCGCGTTGACGACGGCCGTTCAGACGTTCCAGGCTTCGGTCGTAACGCCGGCCGACAAGCAGGCGCTAGGACTCGCGATCGCGGAAGCCGCGGCGATCCTTGACCGGTCGACGGCCGGCGCCGTCGCTTCGTTGGCGGAAGCGGCGGACCGCTTCCAGCAGCGACGGATCACGCTGGTCGAGGGGGAACGCAGGCGACGATTCGGACGTTGCGCCGAGGCGGTAGCGATGATCCTGCGCCTGTTGTCCGCAGGGAGCGGTAAATAAATACAGTTTAAGAAAAATCGCTGACGGGCGGCGGCGCGCCGATTCCGGTTCCGTTCGAGATTCCGCGGCATATGACCTCCTGCTTCGCCTTTCCAGGCGGTCAGGAGGTTTTGCGCCATTGTCGTCATTTTTTTCTATTGCCGGATAAGAACATGCGTGCTATACTCTCCATGTCGTGGAACAAAATACCAGTTCCATAGAAAATTTAGAAGGTCAAGGCGACTTGGAGGAACCACTTAATGCCGATTCAGGATCAACTTCCGGAACGATTCCGGAAGCAGCTTACAGGCGAGCCGCTGTTCAGCGCCAAGACGGATCTATTGCAGGACGGACGATTCGGCTTGCAGTGGGTCGCCGCGACCCAGGACGAATTCGCGGTATGGCCGGAGGAAGGTCAGGCGACGCTGCGGCTCGCGATCGCGGATCTGAAGGACGCCCGGGCGGTCGGCGGGATCGGCGGCGGCACGCTGCTCGCCGATACGAAGGACGGGCCGGTCGTGCTCGCCCGTTATACGGCCGCCTTGACGCCGGTGTTTTCGTTCGCCGCGAAACTATTGGGAGCGCTTGCAAAGAAAGAAGAGCTGCCGGTCGCCTCGGAGCGCGACTTCCCGCGGGTATGCCCGACCTGCGGCAACCCGCTCGGCGAAGGCACGCAGGTGTGCCAACAATGCTTGAACAACGGCAAGGTCGCCGGCCGCATGCTGCGATACGCCAAGCCGTACAAGCTCCAACTGGCCTTGGCGGCTTGCATGCTGGTAGGGACGACGCTCGTCGAGCTCGTGCCGCCGTATCTCACGAAGGTGATCATCGACGACGTGCTGCAAGCGGACAGCCCGGGAACGTCCCTGCTGCTCGTCATTTCCGGGTTGGGGCTTACGATGCTGCTGATGAGCGCGATGCAGACGGTGAGAGGCTTCATCGGCGTCTGGGTCGGCTCGAAGCTGATGGGCGATCTGCGCAAGGACGTCTACGGGGCGCTGATGAGACTGTCGCTGGCGTTCTTCGACCGTCGGCAGACGTCGCAGTTCATCGGCCGCGTCAATAACGACGCCGAGGCGATGCGCCAGTTCATGACGGACGGCGTCGTCTTCGTCTGCGGCGAGACGATGCGCATCGCGGCCATCTTCGTCATCATGTTTACGTTGGATTGGAAGCTGTCCCTGTTCGCGTTGCTGCCGATGCCGGTCATGGTGGCGGTGTCGATGACGATCTGGCCGAAGATCGGGCGCCGCTGGTATCAGCAATGGCGGTCGATCTTTCGGCTCAATACGCTGGTCGGCGATTCGCTGCAAGGCATTCGCGTGGTCAAGGCGTTCGGTCGGGAGCAGGAGGAGCGGTCGCGTTACGCCGAAGCGAACGTCGACGTCGTCCGGTACAACATCCGGATGGAGGGGCTGTGGCAGTTCATGTTCCCGGCGTTCAACTTGATCGCGGGCGTCGGCACGCTTCTGATCTGGTACAGCGGGGGCAACAAGGTGTTGGCCGGCGAGATGCAGCTGGGGGTGCTGATGGCGCTCGTCGCGTATCTCGGCATGCTGTTCGGTCCGCTGCAATGGGTCAGCCAGATGATCAACTGGGCCAGTAACGCGATGGCCGCCGCGCACCGGGTGTTCGAAATTATGGACACTCCGTCCGAAGTGCCCGACGTGCGCGAGCCCGCGCCGCTCGGCGTGATCAAGGGCGACGTCTCGTTCGAACAAGTCACCTACGGGTACGAGAAACACCACCCGGTGTTGAAACAGATCGACCTGCAGGTCAAGGCCGGGGAGATGATCGGGCTGGTCGGCCATTCGGGAGCCGGCAAGTCGACCTTCATTAATCTGCTCTGCAGATTTTACGACACGGACGAGGGGGACATCCGCATCGACGGAGTGCCGATCCGCAGCATCGGCCAGTCCGATTTGCGAAAGCAAATCGGCGTCGTGCTGCAGGAGACGTTCCTGTTCGACGGCTCGATCGCGGACAATATCGCCTATTCGAAGTCCGACGCGACGCCGGAAGAAATTATGCGGGCGGCCAAGATCGCCAACGCGCACGACTTCATCGTCCGATTGCCCGACGGCTACGACACGCGCGTCGGCGAGCGGGGCCATAAGCTGTCCGGCGGCGAGAAGCAGCGCGTGGCGATCGCCCGCGCCATTATCCACGATCCGCGCATCCTGATTCTCGACGAAGCGACAGCTTCCGTGGATACGGAGACGGAACGGCAAATCCAAGAGGCGATCTCCAGACTCGTGCAAGGGAGAACGACGTTCGCGATCGCCCATCGGCTGTCCACGCTCCGCAACGCGGACCGCTTGGTCGTGCTGGATCGCGGGAAGATCGTCGAGGTCGGCACGCATGAGCAGCTCCTCGAGAAGGAGGGCGGCGCCTATCGCAAGCTGGTCGACGCCCAGAAGGAGCTGTCCAAGATCAAGGGGGTGGAGGGCTGATGGCGGAACGCTTCGATATTCGAATATTAGGGCCGGACGACGCGTATTTCAGCCGCGGCAAGGGCGGCGTGCTGCAGGGCGTCATCGACGGAAAGCCGTACGACGAGATCGTCGTCTACCGGGCGTTCCCGTTCCGGTACGCGACGGAGTACATCTCGATTCGCGACGCGAAGGGCGAGGAGCTCGGTATCGTTCGCGACATCGCGGCGTTGAACGAGGAGAGCGTCGCGGAGCTGACGAAGGAGCTGCAGTTCCGGTATTTCCTGCCGAAGGTGACGCGCGTCGACAGCGTGAAATTCAAGTCCGATCTCTGGTTGTGGGAGCTGCAGACGCATCTGGGGCCGACCCGCATGGCGATGCGAAACCTGCACGAGCATCTGCAGTACCCGGGCGACAACCGGGTCATTCTGACCGACCTGGGCGGCAAGCGCTGCGAAATTTCCGACTGGAAAGCGCTCGACGCGCACAGCCGGAGACAGCTGGAAGAGGTGCTGTAGAAACCGAAGAGCTCCTCTCGGATCTGCGCCATCCGCCCGTTCACACGAAATAGAACTTCCTCGGCTCCGATATTTCGAGAACGCCCGCGATATCCTCTTCCGAATTGCGAATCGGGTAATACACGGTTTCGTTGGAAGGGCGGTCCCATCGAGTGGGAAGCCCTTCGAACGCTCGACGGATCTCGGGCCACATCGGCAGGATGCCGGGCCCTTCCTTCGGCAGCGCCTTGCCGGCGACCATCACTTCCACCGATGCCGGGTCTTCCGGCCTGCGAATCCGCAGCGCGCCGGCGACGCCGCGTCCGCCGTCGATCCGTTCGGTCAGCAAGATCAGACGCTTCAGCGCGTTGAAGGGCGCTTCCGCGAAGTCGATCTCGTCGGTGACGGCGAACTTGCCCCCGGCTTTCTTTCGTCAGCTTCGGATATTCAAGCCGTTCCGGGGCATCACTTCCTCCAGCGTATCCCCGGCAATGTACAATGCGCCGATGCGAGCGAGCTCCATCAGATCGTACTTCGTCCCAGGCTCGATCATGCTACTCCTCCTAACCGATTAGCTTCCATAGTTTGTCGTAAAGCTCGCGGAACCTCTCCGGCGCCATGTCCGGGGGAGTCGACACGGCCGGCGCCACGCTGAGCTGGGCTCCGGACCATTCATACGGCGGAAGGCGAACGAAGTCCGGCTTCGCGGGCCAAATCGTTCTCGCCCATGCCGTACATGCCGCGCCGCTCTCCGGCGTCGTAGGCCACCGGTCTCCCCACAGCGTGCTCTCCCACGCGGACTTGAACGGTTACGCCGACAACCTGTCCCGCCGGACCGACAGCCTGCGCGACCGCGCGAATCGTTACCTATGTCATTCCTGCAAAGGGATTTCCTAAGGCTTCCTCCGCGGCTAAGCCATGTAAGATTGACGATATAAACTTCGTTATCTTCATATGTGCCGGGGAACAGGCGGCGAGTATAATGTGGAGGAGACAAGGGATATCAGCGAATTCGGGAGGGCGACGAACGGTGAAATATTACGTAGTGGCGGACATGGAAGGCATCTCGGGGATTTACCGCAAGGAGCAAGTGAGCCCGGACGACAGCCATTATGCGGAGGGCCGAAAGCTGCTTACGGAAGAAGTGAACGCGGTCGTCAGCGGTCTCCTTGACGCCGGCGCGGAGCAAATCATTGTCAAGGACGCGCATTTCCGCGGTTCCAATCTCATCGTAGAGGAGCTGCACCCGGGCGCCGTATATTGCATGGGAGGGACAGGCGCGGAAAATCGCTTCCCGGGGCTCGATTCGACGTTCGCCGGCGCGCTTCTCGTCGGGTATCACGCGATGGGCGGGGTACAGAACGCCGTTATCGAGCATACGATGAGCTCCAAGTCGTGGACGCACCTGGAACTGAACGGCAGGCCGGTCGGCGAGATCGCGTTGGATGCGCTGCTGTTCGGCTTGCAGGGCGTGCCCGTCGTCTTCGTCTCCGGCGACGATAAGACGTGCGAAGAGGCGAAGGCGGAGTTGGCGGGGGTCTCTACATACGCGACCAAAATCGGCATCCGCCGCAACGCTGCGTTGCTCACGCCTCCGAAGCGCTCGCGGCAGGAGCTCCGCAAGGCGGTCTGCGACGCCGCGGCCGCGCGCGCGAATTGCAAGCCGTTACGAATGGAAGGTCCGTACGAGATGACGGTTCACTTCCTCCGCACCGAGCTGGCGGATACGCGCCACTACGACGGCGTCGGGAGCGTTCGCGTCGACGGGTTGACCGCGCGCTATGCGGATCGCGACTTGACCCGATTGCTCGTTCGAGGCCTGTAAGAGGAGGAGAAGCGCCATGCTGCCCAAAGTGGGAATTACCGCCTCCGTCTTCGAGGGGAAGCTCGCGTTGAACGAGCAATACGTGAAGGCGGCGCTCATGGCGGGGGCGGTGCCTTACGCCGTCCCTCCGATACCGGACCCGCGAACGATCGAGCAGTACGTACGCGAGATGGACGGATGGATCGTCTCCGGCGGGGCGGACGTCGACCCGGTCCATTACGGAGAGCAGCCGCTTCCGGAGCTCGGTCCGGTGCTGCCGGATCGCGACCGGTTCGAGATCGGCCTGATCCGGGAAGCGGCGAAGAAGAACGTTCCGGTCATAGCGGTGTGCCGCGGGCTGCAGGTGTTGAACGTCGCGCTCGGCGGGTCGCTGTACCAAGACGTTCGGCATTACCGAAGCGATCACCTGCAGCATCAACAAAAGTCGGCCCCTCATATCGCCTCGCACGCCGTGGAGATCGTTCCGCATTCGCTGTTGCACAGCATTCTGAACAAGTCCGAAATTCGTACGAACAGCTTGCACCACCAATCGGTAAAGTCGGTCGCGCCCGGACTGTTCGTCTCGGCCAGAGCGCCGGACGGCGTCGTGGAAGCAGTCGAAAGCCGGTCGCATCGATTCGTGCTCGGCGTCCAATGGCATCCGGAGGCGATGGCCGCCGCGGATGACGACGCGATGAAGCTGTTCCTGGCGCTGACGGATGCTTGCGGACCGAACGGAAATCCTTCGATTGAGCCATGAGGTTTCATCTATATGGGGCGCGAACCCGGTGGCGGGATCGGCGCGCCCCGCCTCCCGCGTCCCCCCTACCGAATGCGTTGCCCGCATGCCTGCCCTCCCTTTACCGCTGCGACGTCGGCCGCCCCCTCGGCCGACGTTATGGCTTTCCTCCCCATAAATCTCGGTCGCGTCCCGCGGATCTTGCGTGTGACGCCGAGCAACGGATACAATCCAGTTACGCAAGCAAGACAAGATTCACCGGGTGGAGGTCCGTATTTTCCCATATCGTTCGAATTTACAACTGTCTTATGATGAAGGATAAGACGTTGCGTCTTTGGGGGGATGGCGAGTGTTTCGAGTACTGGTAGTCGACGATGAAAGAGAAATCAGAAACGGGCTGGTCTCGCAGCTTCCATGGAACGACTTGGGCGTAGGGGAGATTTATTCCGCCGACGATGGGGATACGGCACTGGAAATCGTCGAGCGACATAAACCGGATTTGGTCGTAACGGATATTCGCATGCCCCGAATGTCCGGATTGGAATTGGTCAAGCGACTCGATCAGAATCGATTCGAAGGGAAAGTCATCGTGATCAGCGGACACGAAGAGTTCCACTTCGCGAGACAAGCGATGAAGTACGGAGTCAGCGATTATTTATTGAAGCCGCTCAACCTCGACGAATTTATGAAGACGATCTCCGCCTCGCTAGCCGAGCTGGAGGAGCGGAAAAATCTACAGTCCGACATGATCGAGCTGCATGAGCATCTGTATATGGCGCTTCCGAAAATCCGCGAAGAGCTGCTGCAAAATCTGCTGGAGCGGCCGCCGGAGGAAAGACTGTTGGAGCATTGGACGAGCAAGCTGCGCAAGACCGGCTTGGAATGGATGGCCGAAAACCAGCTTCGTCTCATGGTGATCGGGATCGACGATTTGAAGGCGATGATCGACGGAAAGCCTTCTAACGAGAAGGAGCTGCTCTTGTTTACCGTCGGAAACATTCTCGAATATTACCTGAACGACCATCTGTGGACCGCGTTCGTCGTATTTCGTTCCAGGCACGACCTGTGGACGGTCGTCGTAGACTGCGGCGGACCGGCTCCCCGCCACGGGGTCATTCCGGACGCCGTCGCGGCTTCGATCCCGGAGATCGTATTGCGGGACGCGAAGCTGAAGGCGAGCGTCGGCCTTGCCGTTACTTCCGGTCCCGTGACCCGGATCGCGGAGATGTATCGCGAGGCTTCGGACGCCCTCATGCTGAGGAGGGTCGGCAAGGGCGCCCCGGCCTCGAAGGAATCGACCTATTACGGCCCCTTGGCCGATCCGCAGGAGGTCGTCGATCTGCTGACGTGCGGGAGCGAATCGGATATTCGCGAGGCGGCGGCCGATTTCCCGAAGCTGATCTCCTCCTGGAACGTCAAGCATCCGAAGCATATGCAGCAACGAACCTTCCAGTGGATGCTGAGCGTGTTTCGCGCGGCGAAAAAGGACGGTTGGAAAGACTTATGGTGGGAGCAGGATCCGATCTTGTTCTGGGAAGATTTCGAACGATTCGATACTTTGGAATCGCTGCAGCGCCAGGTTACCCAGCACCTATTGGAAGCCTCGACAAGCATGAGGGAGCAATTCGGCTCCGGCAACCAAATCGTTCTGGAAGCCGAACGTTATATCAAAAATCACTATTGCGACAATATTACGCTGCAGACCGTGGCGGACGAAATCCATGTGACGCCGACATGGCTGAGCAAGCTGTTCAAACAAGAGACCGGCGTCACGTTTCTGGAATATTTGACGGAGGTTCGATTGAGGGAGGCCGCCGACCTGCTGCAGAACGTTCACTTGAAGGTGTATCAAGTGTGCCAGATGATCGGCTATCAGGACCCCGCCTATTTTTCCAAGCTGTTTAGGAAGCAGTACGGGTGCAACCCGCAGGAATTCAGAAGCGGACGAGGGAAGATCGGTGAATAAGGCGGCCCGTTACTCCTTCCGGTACCAGGTCATTATTCTGTTTTTCATCGTCGTCGCGATTCCGTTCGTATTCATCGGCTACTTCGCTTATAACAAGTCGGTGGAGACGGTCGAATTGGCGAACTCGACGGTGTCGCTCGATGCGGTCGGCCGTACCGGGAAAAATCTGGATGCGTACTTGAACGAGGTCAACGACAAGCAAGACGAGATCATGTACTCGAAGGAAGTACAAGCGGCGCTCAGCAGCGAGCCGAAGGACCGGTTGGAGGAAATCAACCTGTCCACCGAGCTGATCCGGTTGTCGAACCTGAAGAACAGCGCCTCGAACGCGTTGATGACCGTTCGCATCTTCCCGTGGGAGACCTGGCGCTACTCCGGGTACCTTAACGCGATCTATCCCGGCGTCGATATCGAGGAGCAGGCGTGGTTTCAATCGGCGAAGGAGCGAGGGAAGCCGTTCTGGCATTTGTTTCTGCCGAGAGACAACCCGACGAAGTTCAAGGAGCCTTCCCTCGCGAGGGTCAAGCGGTTGTACAGCCTGGAGCGAACCGAGCCGCGCGGCATCGTGACGGTCGAGGTGAAAGAAAGCGTGTTGAGAGACTATCTGTCCCCGCTGATGATGGTGGAAGGGCAGCGCATCATGCTGGTTCATCCCGACAATACCGTCTATTATCATTCCGCGTCGACAGGGGTCGGGGAAGCCGTACCGTATTCGAAGCTCTCCGAATTTATGAAGCTGGGGAACAGCGGCTCCAAGACGATCGAGCTGGACGGCAGCCGGTATATCGTCACGTATACCAAATTAGAGCACACGGCTTTCAAGCTGGTGAGTCTCATTCCGCTGGAGCAGCTCACGAAGCCGGTCGAAGGCATCGAGAGCATGACCATGCTCTTTTTGCTGTTTTACTTCTTGCTTTCCCTATTTACGATCATCTATTTGACCGTTCGATTCTCCAATCCGATTCACGAGATCGTCATGCATATGAAGCGCGTCGAGCGGGGAGATTTCAATGTTCATTGGCAACAGCTTCCTCGTAAGGACGAAGTGGGATTGCTGTACCACGGGATGACGCATATGGTGCGCCAGCTCGGCGAGCTCGTGGATAATTTAGGGCGGGCGGCGCAGGAGAAGAAAGAACTCGAATTTCAAGTGCTGACGCACCAAATCAACCCGCATTTTTTATACAACACGTTGGATGTCATTCGATGGAAAGCGGAGAAGCGCAACGCGAAGGATATCAGCGATATGGTGACTTCGCTGGCGGATTTGTTCCGACTCAGCCTGAACGACGGCAAGGAGATGACGACGGTCGCGCGGGAGCTGGACCACGTCCGCGCGTACGTCGCGATGCAGCAAGAGCGGCAGGATACGCCGATTCAGTTGGTCATCGTAGTCGACGACGACCTGCTGGAGCTTCCGCTTCTTCGCCTGTTGTTACAGCCGTTAGTGGAAAACTCCATCAAGCACGGAGAGCGTTCCCGGCGCGAAGAGGAAATCAAGATCGTCATTACGGGCTCGATCGAACATGGGGTCGTCCGGTTCGAAATCCGGGACAACGGGCCGGGAATCGCCGCGGACGTACGCAGAAGGCTGCTAGCGGGAACGATGCCCGACGGCGCGGCCGGCCAACGTCAGGGCGTCGGACTGCGCAACGTCCACGAACGGCTGCGCGTCTATTTCGGCGAGCCGTACGGGCTGCGCATCCTCGATCATTCCGGCGGCGCCGTCATCGAAATCACGCACCCGATTATGCGGAACGAAGCCGGCGCTCAATGAACACAAGTTTGTCCTAGTATTGTTGCCGTTTCACTCATTGTAGCCCCCCTAGGCGGGGTGATACTCTCGAACCAGAGCATCTCACTATCGGCCGCAGGCACCGTGAGATGCTCTTTCGTTTACGCGCGGGAAGCTCGTCGCCCGCAGCCGGACCGCGCCGCAGGTCGAGGAAAGGAGGGAGAGGTTGAGGGAATCGGAGTACGGCCGAGCGCCGCGGGCGGCGGCTAGGCCAATTCATCGCATAGGGAGTGTGAACGGATGAAACGGTTCAGACAATCAGCAGCTTGGGGCATCATCGCCGCCATGCTGCTTGCGCCATTCGGCGTCGTTCCCGGAGAGCGCGTCGCTGCGTCCGGGTCCGAGGCGAATGTGGCGCTGGGCCATGTCGGCGTGACAACGAACGGTACGGTTGTCAACGGGGCCAGGCTGGAGCAGCTTGCGGACGGCGATCGCAATCGGCAAAATTACGCGTTAATCAGCGCGGCCGACGGCCCGAGATACGTTCAGCTCGACCTGGGAGAGGCGTACGACATTACGCGAATCAACATTGCGAACGACTACGGATCTAGCTACACCCGCAGCGCAAGAGACGTCGTGGTGCAAGTGTCGAACGATCCGGGCTTCGCCACGGGGGTAACGACGCTCTTCAATAATGACGGCGATAACAGCTCCGGCTTGGGGGCGGGCGCGGATGCCGCGTATACGGAGCCGACCGACGGCAGCGGCAAGGACATCGTTCCTCCGGCGCCGGTGAACGCGCGGTACGTGCGTTATTCGGCTTACGGGCATATTCAGACGTCCAACGGCGAAGTTCACTTGGTGAACGCGCCGGTGGAAGTCGAAGTTTATGCGCAAGCGCCCGCGACGGATGCCGGCATGCCGACGATCGGAGATCTTCGGGTTGAAAGCGCATTCGTGAACTCGGCGTCGTTACAGTGGACCGGCGTCGCCGGCGCTGTCGCTTACGATGTCCGGTACTCGACGTCCCCGATCACCGAGGGGAACTGGGAGAACGGGCTCGTCGTGAAGCGCGCGAAGGGCGAGCCGGCGCCGGGAGGAGGCGGAGCGGCCGAAAGCATGACCGTCTCCGGTCTTCCGTTCGGCTCGACCGTATATTTCGCCGCGAAGGCGATCGACTCGGACGGCGAAGCCTCCGCGCTGTCGAATCTCGCCAGCGCGGGAACGAGAAGCGCCGTCAACGCGGCGCTGGGCAAGCCCGTCAGCTCGAACGGAACGGCTTCGGGGGGGACGTCGCTGTCGAATGTGACGGACGGCGTACGGACCCGCGCCAATTACGCCTTGATCAGCGTCGCGGACGGTCCGAAGTGGGTGCAGATCGATCTCGGCGAGGCGCTGGAGATCGCCGAGCTCCGGCTCCGCAACGATTGGGGGTCGTCGTCGGCTTCGTACCGCACCGGCAACGATTACGTCCTGCAATTGTCGAACGACGCTGCGTTCGGCACCGGCGTAACGACGGTGTACAACAATGATGCGGATAATAGTCTCGGCTTAGGCGCCGGCGCGGACCCCGCTTACGTGGAGCCGGCGGACGGGGGCGGCAAGCGGATCGTACTACGCGATACGGTCGAGGCGCGATACGTCCGGTTCTGGGCGAACGGCCACGTGCGCGTGAACGGGGACGTGCATCCCGTCAATACGCCGGTGGAGATCGAGGTGTTCGCCGACCC
>JAPSKX010000249.1 GCA_031181325.1 Paenibacillus sp. | reverse complement strand
CCTAGAAAACGTTGAACTTTTCCAAGGATTTCCCATGGAAACCGGGACAATGAATATCATAAATCAAACCTATGATCCTTTGCAAGCATCTAATTTACGACGTAAAGTATAAACGGCGATAGAAACGCTTCGGCATACATACTGAAGAGGCCGCCCGGGAGCTCCGGGCGACCTCTTCTAAGTCGAGAAACCTATCGTTACAAGATAATGGCGATCAAGCCGCCGGAGCCTTCGTTGATGATGCGGGCGAGCGTCTCTTGCAGCTTGTAGCGCGCGTTGTCCGGCATCATCGCGAGCTTGCCTTGAATGCCCTCGCGAACGATGGAGTGGAGCGAGCGTCCGAAGATGTCGGATTCCCAGATCTTGACCGGATTTTCCTCGAAGTCTTGCATGAGGTACCGGACCAGCTCTTCGGATTGCTTCTCCGTGCCGATGATCGGCGCGAATTCGCTCTCGACGTCGACGCGGATCATGTGGATCGACGGCGCCGTCGCCTTCAGTCGCACGCCGAAGCGGGAGCCCTGTCGAATCAGCTCCGGCTCGTCGAGCGCCATCTCCTCGAGCGAAGGGGCGGCGATGCCGTAGCCGGTCGTCTTCACCATCTCGAGCGCTTCGGAGAAGCGATCGTATTCCCGCTTCGCGTGCGTGAACTCGACCATCATCTGAAGCAGATGATCCTTGCCGCGGATTTCGGTGCCGACGATCTCCATCAGAATGCGATCGTACAGCTCATCCGGCGCATACAGATCGATCTCGGCCACGCCCTGCCCCATGTTCATGCCCGACAGACCGGCGCGCTCGATGAACTCGTATTCGCCGAATTGTCCGACGACGCGATCCACGTCGCGGAGGCGGCGAATGTCCTTCACCGTCTCGCGGACGGAATTCTCGAAGCTCGCCCGCAGCCAGTGGCGTTCCTCGAGCACCATGACCCAGCTCGGCAGGTTGACGTTCACTTCGTGCACTGGGAACTCGTAGAGCACCTCGCGAAGCGCGCCGTAAATTTCGTCTTCGGTCATCGTGGCCACGCTCGCGGCGATGACCGGGATGTCGTATGTTTCGGCCAACGCGTTCCGCAGCTCGAGCGTCTCGGGCGCGCGCGGCTTCGTCGTGTTCACGATCATGATGAACGGCTTGCCGACTTCCTTCAGCTCGTCGACGACGCGCCGCTCCGCGTCCTCGTAGCTGGCGCGCGGAATGTCGGAGATCGTGCCGTCCGTCGTGATGACGACGCCGAGCGTCGAATGTTCCTGGATGACCTTGCGGGTGCCGATTTCGGCGGCCTCCTGGAACGGAATCGGATCCTCGAACCACGGCGTAGAGATCATGCGCGGCCCGTTTTCGTCTTCGTACCCTTTGGCCCCGTCGACCGCGTAGCCGACGCAATCGACCATGCGAACGTTCACGTCGAGACCTTCCGCGACGCGGATGCGCACCGCGTGGTTCGGCACGAACTTCGGCTCGGTCGTCATGATCGTCTTGCCCGCCGCGCTTTGCGGCAGCTCGTCGATCGCGCGCGCCCGCTCCGCTTCGTTCGGGATGTTCGGAAGCACGACGGCCTCCATGAAGCGCTTGATGAACGTGGATTTACCCGTACGGACCGCTCCCACGACTCCTAGGTAAATATCGCCTCCCGTACGCTCCGCGATGTCCTTGAAAATATCGACTTTTTCCAATGAGATCTCCTCCCAGCTAGTATTGGTTTCGTCATGAGGATGTCGCCGTACGCCGCTCTAGGCAAGCCCTGTGAGACGCCGGAACTCGTACATGCAAATGGACTAGTATCAATATATGCGGCATGACGGCCCATATGACTGATGAATTCTCCTTTTTTCGCCCCCTTGCCGAAAAAGACGACGCAGATAGGTAAACCCTTATTAGATGTATTGTGTCGGGCGGACGTTTATGCGTAAAACGAAAAAGCGCATGCTTCCCTTGCGGGATGCATGCGCTTTTATACGAGAAGCAGTCTATTATTTCGGCTCCGGCGCGACGAGAATCGGTTCCCCGTTCTTCCATGCGTACGGGTAGGAGAATACGGGCGCGAGCGGCGATTCCTTCGCGAGCCATTCGCGCGCGTCGTCGCCCTCCGCGACGGCCGAAGGGTCTTCCGAGCGGCGGGACGCCTCCATGATGTCGAGCCCGTAGTCGATCAGGGCATCCCCCGATTCGTGCAGCAATACGGGCAAAATTCGGTTGGTGAACGGGCTTCTTATTTCCGGTGCCTTCCGTCCTAAGACGTCGTAGTCGATCGCGAAGAAGCCCGGCGCCGTCTCCGTCTCTGTCGGCAGCCCGCCGCCGTTCTTCTCGCGGAATCGCGCGATGTCCTTCTCCAGATCGGCGAGCTGCTGCACCGCCGATAAGTCCATCAGCATTACGACCGGGTCCGTCTCCGGATGGACGAGTAAATAATAATAATGCCCGCCGGCCTCGAACGCGTTCGCCGGAATAGAGCTCAACATCTGTGTTTGTACGAGCCTATTCAAATCGATGACGTACTTCTCGTAGACGGATGTGGAAGCGTCGGCGTTCTTAATCGGATATACGCCTCTTGCCTTATAGTACCGTTCGACCGCGGAAGAGACCCGGTCGATCTCCTCGGCGATAAACGCCGGATTCGATTGCTTTCGCTCGATTTCGCCGCGATACATGCAGCCGGACAAGATCCCGAACGCAAGCAGGAGCGCGACGACGCGGGGCCAAGCCCGAATTACCATAGACCGTCCTCCTCTTCCTTCTGCCGCTCTAACTGGCGGCGCACGGCCGCCTTCAACGGATCCTCGGGCACGATCACGGTCGCGTCCCGCAGCGCCTTCGTCTGGCACGCCAGCCGTTCGTCCGCGTCTTCGCCCAGCTTCCGCCGTTCGGCGTCGGTCCGCGGCGAGACGGCCGACGGGTCTTGCACCTTCACCTTGCACATCAAGCAGCCCGCCACGCCGCCGCAACGCGTGCGTACCGCGACGCCGGCTTCGCGAGCCGCTCCGAGCAGCGTTGTCCCCGGACGCGCCGCGATCGTCTTCCCGTCCGGCAGGAACGTTATTCGCGGCATACGGTCGCCTCCCCGGGCAAGCCGAGGGCCTCTTCCGACGCGCCCAGGAGGCCGAGCAGCCGGCTGCGCCACGCCCCGTCGAATCGATTGTCCGCCAAGATCCGAACGAGGGCGGGCATATGCTCCGGCAGGGCGCCGCGCATCGTCGCCGCGATGCGTTCGAATCGATCCGGCCGATGGCGCAGCAGGTTGAACGCAAGCTCATGCGCGAGCGGCATCACGCCGATGGAGAGACCCAAGACGTCGGCGCGCAGCGCATGCGTCCGCATCGCGCCGGCGATGTCGACCCGGTATAAGGCGCCCGGTTCGCGCACCTCGAAGCCGGCGACGAGCTCGAGCGTCACGCCCCCTATCGCATAATGCGACAGCACCGACCGGTACCGTTCGGTTTCGCTATATTGCGGCTCGTCCGTCGCGTACTCCGCCAGAGCGGCGTGGAACGCCGACGCGCCTTCGGCGTCGACATAAATATCCAGGTCCCGCGGCGCGGCGGCGATCGGTACGGCATGGTACAGCAGTCCGCAGCTGCCCCCGACGAGCCAAGGCGACGGGACGTCGTTCCAACGGCCGGCCGCCTCGCGGAGCGCCTCAGCCAACGCGGGCGGCAAGTGGGCCGAAGTCATAGTGCTCCACCTCGATTTCGTTAACGTGCTTCTCTGTTAGAAATAAGTGCGATTGACGGCGCGCACGTCTCCGTCCCGCTTGACGACGGCTTGGCAGCCTAGGCGATAGCCGGCATCGAGCTCGTCCTCGTCCATTCGGTCGTACTCCGCGTCGTTCGGCTCGCTCAGCAGCTCGCGGCCTTCTTCGACGTATACCCGGCAGCGCGCGCACGTGCCCCGCGTGCAAGAGAATCCGACGTCGATCCCGTTCGCGATCGCATGATCGAGCAGCGTCTTGCCCGTCTCGATTTCCACCGTCTTCACGACGGTTCTTCCTTTCAACGTCAGCATAGCTTGTCCTCTTTTCTATTAAAACATCGACAGCAGGGCGAACGGCACCATCAACACGAGCAGCGCGAACGCGACGATCGAGAGGACGACGCGGATCGCCCCCTTCGTACGGTTGCGCGCGTAGGTAATGAGCAGCGAGGCGATCGCCATGAAACCCAGCGCCACGAAAGACGCCCACATTTTATCGAGCGGCGACATTGTTCATCTTCCCCCGTTGCGATGCCTTCGGATAGCCTCGGAGCATCGCGATTTCATTTTCATAACAGTATACACAGCGCCTTCCCCGACACGCAAGCGGGCGCCCGTCGAAATCGCCCGGACGCCCGCCTTGGAATTTCGTTCGACGCCGCACACGTACGGATCGAGCGAAATTATTTCATCATCATCTTCATGAGCTGTTCCATGCTGTTCGGGTTCATGCCGCTTTTCTTGACCGCCGCCACGATTTCCTTCATCAGGGAATCCGACACCGGCACGCCGGCCATTGCGCCGACCTTCTTGATGAGCTGCTTCAGCTCCGCTTCGCTCTGCATCGTCGACGGCTTCACGCCGCTAGCGAGCTTGTTGATGTCCTTCTCCGTGATCGTCTTGCCGGTCTTCTTCTTGACCGCGCCGAGCACGTCTTTGCTGATAGGCTTCGCCATTCCCGTTCCTCCCTCCGCCGTTTCCTCCATCGTATGAAGGGGACGGGCGGAAGGTGTAGGCGGGCGCGCAAGGGGCTTATTCGGCAGGCGCGTCGCGGAACGCCGCCGCCGCTTCGCGGACGATGTCCTCGATTTCATGGGTGCGTCCTCGGCCCATCAGCGATTCGACGGCCGATCTCGGATTCTTGCCTTCGAACAGCACCGCATGCAGTTGGGCCGCGATCGGGAGCTCTACGCCATACTTGTCCGCGAGCGCGATCGCCGCCTTCGTCGTGCGCACGCCTTCGACGACCATGCCGAGCGATTCGAGCACTTCGGTAAGCGGCGTGCCTTCGGCCAGCTTGAAGCCCGCGCGCCAATTGCGGCTATGTCGGCTCGTGCACGTCACGACGAGGTCGCCGACGCCCGCGAGGCCCGCGAACGTAAGCGGGTTCGCCCCCATCGCGACGCCGAGCCTGCCGATCTCGGCGAGCCCGCGCGTCAGCAGCGCCGCCTTCGCGTTATCGCCGTAGCCGAGACCGTCCGACATGCCCGCGCCCAGCGCGATGATGTTCTTGAGCGCGCCCGCTAGCTCGACGCCGGCGACGTCCGGATTCGTGTACACCCGGAAGGCAGGCGTAATGAACGCGTCCTGCGCGGCCTCGGCCAGCTCGGGACGTGCGCAAGCGACGACGACCGTCGTCGGAGAGCGCTGGATGACTTCTTCGGCATGGCTCGGTCCGGATAAGACGACGACGCTGTCCGGCTCTACGACGCCCGCGAATTCTTCCGCCAGGACGGACGACATCCGCAGCAGCGTCTCCGCTTCGAATCCCTTCGTCGCGTGTACGAACAATTGTCCGCTGCGAACGTACGGCTTCGCTTGTCTCGCCACGTCCCGCATCGCGGAAGACGGCGCTACGAACAGCAGCAGATCGCCGTGATCGGTTGCCGCTTCGATGCTCGTCGTCGCCCGCACGGTCGGCGCGAGCTTTGCGCCCGGCACATACTTCCCATTCGTATGCAGCTCGTTGATCTCCGCGGCTTGGGCTTCGTGGCGCGTCCAGAGCAAGACGTCCAGCCCGTTGTCCGCAAGCACCGAGGCGAGCGCCGTTCCCCAGCTGCCGGCGACGAATACGGTCGCTTTTTTCATCGCGAGTCCCTCCCCCTTATCGGTTCGAGCGGCGGAACGAAAGTTTGTTTTCCTTCCCTTGCGCCAG
>JAPSKX010000248.1 GCA_031181325.1 Paenibacillus sp. | reverse complement strand
CTGCAACCATCTTACAACCTCCTCCATACAATCATTCAATTTCAATTGTATGCAGGACATTCGTCTATTGTGATAACTTCTTTTATTTTGTTTTTCCAAGCCCTCCTCGAAGGGGCGCTAACCTAGATAAACCGGGGGCTTTCGCCCTCGGCATTTCCGTTTTCGCTATATGTAATCCAGGGGCTCCAGCCCCCGGTTTCTTGCGTTCTTGATTAGTAGAGCAACGTCTTGGAGATGATTACGAGCAGGATGTAGAGCACGAGGATCGCGCCGACCGAAGTGAATACGCCGCCGTTAACTGCCGTCATTCCGACGTCCCCCTTTCGACTTGGATTTGTACATCATACGCACGATCGAGGTCGTCCCGGATGTGCGAATGCCCGGGTCGGCGGAAAGTTGGGCGAATGCCGCGTCCGGGCGGCAGGGACGTCGATGGTTCGCCGGCACAGCGCCATACGTAGTCTTATCCGCGAATATAAGCTCATGTATGGCCTTCGTCGCGGCACAACAAACAAGGCGCCCCGAAGGACGCCACAAATCTACAACTTATAGATCTCCGTATACTTCGCTTCCAGATACGCGGTCAAATACGTCGGATCGAGTTCCGCGCCGGCGACGTTCTTGATCACCTCGGACGGCGTCAGGAAGCGGCCGTGACGGTAAATCTTCTCCGTTAACCACGCCTTGATCCCCTCGAAGTTCCCCGCGGCGACATCCGCGTCGAACGACGGCAGCGCCTTCCGCATCGCGTCCATCATCTGCGCCGCGTACATGTTGCCGAGCGCGTACGACGGGAAGTAGCCGAACCCGCCGCCGGCCCAATGGACGTCCTGCAGCACGCCGAGCTCGTCGTTCGGCGGCTCGATGCCGAGATACTCCTTATATTTCTCGTTCCAAGCCCGCGGCAGATCGGCCACCTCGAGCTGGTCGTTCATCAGCAGCTTCTCGAGCTCGTAACGAATCATGATATGCAAATTGTACGTCAGCTCGTCGGCTTCCGTCCGGATCAGCGACGCCTTCACCTCGTTCACCGCGCGGTAGAACGCATCCAGCGGCACGTCGGACAGCTCCGGCGTCATTCGTTGGAAGTCGCCGTAGTACCGCTCCCAGAACGGGCGGCTGCGGCCGATCATATTTTCCCACAAGCGCGACTGCGATTCATGGATGCCCATCGACGTCCCCGTGCACAGGTTCGTGGCGATATACTTCGGCGAGATGTTCTGCTCGTACAGCGCGTGGCCGCCTTCGTGGATCGTGGAAAACAGCGAGTTCTGGAAGTCGTTCTCGATGTACCGCGTCGTCACTCGCACGTCGCCGGGGTTGAGCCCCATCGCGAACGGATGCGTCGTCGGGTCTAACCGACCGGCCGCGAAGTCGTAGCCGATCTCCTTCAGAATGAACTCGCTGAACGCGCGCTGCTTCTCCATCGGCACGCTTCGACGCATGAACGACGTATCCGGCGCCGGCTTCGCCGCCACCGCCGCGACGAGCGGCACTACTCTTTCGCGCAGCGCGCCGAAGACGGCGTCGAGCTTCTTCACCGTCATGCCGGGCTCGTACGCGTCGAGCAGCGTGTCGTATTTATTTTCCTCATAGCCCCATAGCTCGATGAACTGCTTCTGATAGGCAACGACCTGCTCCAAATACGGGCGGAATGTCTCGAAGTCGTTGTTCGGCTTGCATTCTTCCCATACCGATTCCGCTTGGGAGGCGAGCACGACGTATTTCTGATACAGCTCCGGCGGAATTTTCTTCGAACGATCGTACTCCTTCTTGCTCTCCTCCACGCTGCGCCGCAGCATCGGCGAGAGCGCTTCGAACGCGGCAGGCTCCGACAGGGCGTCGAGCAGTTCGCCCATCCGGTCCGACGTGCTCAGCTTGAACAGGTCGGTCGACAGGACGCCGATCGTCTCCGAGCGCGTGTCGAGCCCTTTGCGCGGGGCGCCGGTCCGCATGTCCCAATAGAGCACGCCGAGCGCTTCCTCGTAGCTCTTCATCTTTTTCATTAAATCCAAATATTCCTGCACTTGCCGCTCATCCGCCGCCATGCGCATCCGCTCCTTCTTTACCCTTCGTTCAAATGATACAATAAGGAAAATACGGAACGCAACGAAAGGACGACCTTCTATGTACATTCATCTTACCGACGCCGCGGCGCAGCGACTGACGCAATACGCGCGCGAACAGAACGACCGCTTCCGTCTCGTCTACGACGCCGAAGGCTGCGGCTGCGCGGTCAGCGGCGTCGTCGCGCTCTGGCTGACGAACGCGCCCGAGAACGACGAACGGCAAGCGGAGACGAACGTCCCCGGCTTGCCGATCATGTACCTGCAGCGCCACGAAGTGTTCTTCGAAGAGCGGCTTCGCCTCGATTACAATGCCGAACGCCGCGCGTTCCGCCTGTCGTCCGACGGACAGATCTACGGCAACGGCATCGACGTCATCGACCGGCGCGCCGCGCTTCGAACGCCTGCCGACGCGCCTCGATAACGTCGGACCGATCCCGCCGGGCATGCCGATGGAGGAGCTCCAGGTCCTCCATTCGGCTCGGCGCTCCCCAATCGGCTCCGAACGACGCGCATGCCGCCTTGGCCTTCGCCAGCAGCGACTCGTCGTCAATCGGCAGGTCGACGTCCCGGTACGGCGCTCCGATCTCCGCGCGATGCAGCGCCGTCGTCAGCAGCTCCGTCCACCGCTCCGCGTCGAGGCCGAGCTCTCGAAGCCGCTCCGGATTGTAGCGCCGCAATGCGCCGGCGAACGACTTCTTCGCGCCCGCCGCGTTGCCTCTCCGATAATGGTACATGCCGACCGCCGCCTGAATGAGGCCGACCCATTCGTTCCGATACGGCGAAGACGGGTGCTCCTTCCAATACTCTTCGAGCAGCTCGTGGCATTCGAAGAAATCCCGATCCCCATGATAATGCGCCAAGAACCTCACGTACGCCTCCGGAACATTCGGCTGCATCTCCGCTTCCCTCCCGTCTCCATGCTGATGTTAGCATTATAACAAAAAAATAGCATAAGGATCGAAACCGAGGCTCACATTAATCGTAGTATGTCTTACATGCCCAGCAGAGGAGACAGGAAGGATTATGATGTGGAAAAAGATCGCAACCTTGTTTTTCGCCTTCACGTTGTTGTTCGCCGCGACCGCTCCGATGTTCGCCGACACGGCCGACGCGAAGCCGCGTTACCGGTCCCCGTCCCGGTCGTACACGCCGGACGCGCCGGCGCAATCGCCGAACCGAACCGACAACAACATCAATAACGGCACGACGAATCGGGCCGGTACGACGACGCCCGGCGCGGCGACGAATCGGACGGGCGGCTTCTTCGGCGGCGGCGGCTTGATGCGCGGCCTCATGCTCGGCGGTCTCGCCGGTCTGATGTTCGGCGGCTTGCTGAGCGGACTCGGCGCCTTCGGCAGCATCCTCGGCCTCCTCGTGAACGTGCTCGCCATCGTGCTCGTGATCATGCTCGTCCGCAAGCTGTTCCAAGCGTTCTCGAATCGTAACCGCCCGCGAGGCGACTATCGATGATGACGCTGTCCGAAGCGGAGCTGGTCAACGCCTTGTGCCTTCATATGGCCGAGCGTAAGGGCATCCGTCCGGAGAACGTGCACGTCGAGCTGATTTACGACGACGAACTCGGCTTCTCCGCGGAACTGCGCGTCGAAGGCCGCGACATCGTATGGATCGAAGCGAACATGGCCGAGGCCGTCTCTCGGTATATGTTGAAGCAGTACGGCAGGCAAGCGTACCGAGACGACATCTCGTTCCGGCTCGCGGACGAAATCGTCGCCGACGTCAAATAACTATAACCTGGGGCATGAAACCGCCGGAGCGACACCGCTTCGGCGGTTTTTTACGTTAATGGAAGGAACTAGCACCGCAACAAACGGTCCCCTCCCCTCGTAATAGAGTAAGAGATTTATAGTATCGTAATCCATGGGAGGAGACACGTCGAAGCATGAAATGGAACACGAGCCTTACCGCCGTTCTCGCCTGCGCCCTGCTGGTCGGCGCGACGGCGCCGACGAGCGCGATGGCGGCCGGGGATCGCACAACGAAGTTTCGCGTCTATCAACATGACAGCGCGCTGAAGGAGTTTTCCGACAAAAATCAGGCGATTTCCTATGCGAAGGGCTTCAAGAACGCTTACGTCGAACAGATCGGCACCCGCGCATGGGTGTGGAACAACTACCCTTCGTTCAAGGTGTACCAGAAGGAGAAGAGCAAGCCGGAGTGGGAATTCGCCACGCTGGACGCGGCGATCGCGGAGGCGAAGAAGTGGGCGAACGCATCCGTTCGCAAGCTCGACGACGGCGGTTGGGCGTGGGACAACTATCCGGATCACCCGGGATACGCGTTGTACCAAGGCGACAACACGCTGCCCAACTGGACGTTCCCGACGCTAGACAAGGCGAAGGCCGAAGCGAAGAAGTGGGCCAACGCGCACATTATCGACCTTGCGACGAACAAGTGGGTTTGGGACAACGTCCCTGCCGACCGGAAGACGGAGCTGCGGGCGGGTCCGGACGCGTACCGCGTCTACCAAGGGACGAAGACGATCGACGGCTGGACGTTCGCTTATTTGGAGGACGCGGTGAGCGAGTCGCTCAAGTGGGCGAACTCGACCGTCGTCGCCATCGGGCAAGGCAAGACCGTCTTCGCCAACCTGCACGCCTACGTCGTCTATCAGAACGGCACGAAGAAATCATCGTTCCCCAGCCTGGCTGCGGCGGTCGGCGCGGCGGCGAAGCTGAGCGACGCTCGTATCGAGTGGGACGGGAAGCGCATCTGGTCGAACGAAGGCTACTATAACGTCCTTCAATCCGGCAAGAAGCTAAAGGCGTTCAACTCCCCCGCCGCAGCCGCCGCGTTCGCGAACGGCTACGCCGACGCGGAGGTCGTGACGCTTGACGGACTCCGCATTTGGGACAACTTAAAGGATTTGTTGTACCTCGGCTGGAACGGGTCGTCGAACCACAACACGATCGTCGGCCATGTGAGCAACACGCAGGGCCTCGACATCGATTCGCCCACTTGGTTTACGCTGCAGGACGCCAAGGGCACGCTGAAGGACGAATCGAATCCGGAGACGGTCGCGTGGCTGAAGACGCAGGGCGTCGAAGTGCATCCGCTCGTGCATAACCAATTCGATTCGAAGCTGACGTCGGCGTTCCTCGCGGACGCGAAGGCGCAGAAGACGTTCATCGACGCGCTCGTCTCGCGCCTCGTCGCGCTCGAGGCCGACGGACTGAACCTAGACTTCGAGAGCATGGCGGGCTCGGACCGCGACCGGTACACCGCCTTCGTGAAGGCGCTGAGCGAAGCCGCGCGCGCGGCCGGACTGACGGTGTCGATCGATCTGCCGCGCGGGAGCGCCGCTTGGAACCATCTGACCGCCTTCGATCATGAGAAGCTGCACCAATACGTCGATTACGTCGCCATCATGACGTACGATCAATTCTACAGCGGCAGCGACGCGCCCGGGCCGGTCGCGGGCATGAGCTGGGTCGAGCAAGGCGTCGAGGAGTTCCTCAGTTACGGGATCCCGCGGTCGAAGCTGCTGCTCGGCGTTCCGTTCTACATCCGAGTGTGGGAAGTCGACGCGAACGGCAAGCTGCTGTCGAACCGGGCCGCCTGGATGAAGGATATCGAGAAAGCGCTCGAAGGAGCGCAGGTCAAGAGGTCCGAGGATACGAGATACGGCCTGCAGAAGGTCGAATACGCGAAGGACGGCAAGCGGTACGTGTTCTGGATGGAAGATGTCTCGACGATCCTGGAACGCGTCGACATCGCGAAGAAGCACGATCTCGCCGGCGTCGCCGCTTGGCGCCTCGGCTACGAGCCGGGCGA
>JAPSKX010000050.1 GCA_031181325.1 Paenibacillus sp. | reverse complement strand
TGGAACGGCTGCTCGCCGACGCGGCTCGTCTCGCGGAGCTGAACTATCATGCCGGCCGGTTCGAGCTGACGTTGAAGCAGACGGTGTCGCTGCTCGACGAGGACGGCATGTTCGGCGCGGGCGGCGAATGGTCCGCGGAGCGGTTCCAAGCGCGGGCGGCGGACATGTACCGGCAGGCGAACGCGCAGGACCGGAGCAAGGAAGTGACGGCGCGCAAGCAGGAGCTTGCCCGGGCGCCGGCGGAAACCGGCGACGCGATCTCGGGCGGGGACGCGAGGGTTGCGGCGGAGCTGGAGGTCCCGGCGCCGTATTGGCTCGAGGTGCCGGAGCAATTCCAAGGGCAATGCGATGTGCGGCAGTATAACGCGCTGCTGGCGAACGCGCCGTACACGCGCGTGCTGAAGCTGTTCTTCCAGCCGTCCGCGGTGCCGGCGGCCGTAGAGGAAGCGTTCCTCGCGATGAACGTCAATTACCAGCTGCCGGACGAGGTCATTAACGTGATGATTCATTATATTCGCGTGAACGACTTGGACTGGAAGCGTAAATATTTGGATGCGATCGGCGCGAACGTCGCGGGCAAACGGATTCGTTCGTTCGAGAACGCCGTCGTGTACTTCCGCAAGGCGGAGCAGGGGCGTTCGGGCGCCGCGCGAGCGGGCGCGAACGGCGGCGCGGCCGTCGCCGGAGACGGCGCCTCGCGTCCGGCGTCCGGCGCGCGCCGCGGCCGACCGCCGGGTTCGTCGAAGCCGGTCATCCCGGTCGCGAAATCGGAAGGAAATCCGGAGGCGACCGAAGAAGAAATACAGAAGATATTGGAGAAGGCAAGGCGGTTGACGAACGGCGGGTAACCGGAAGAGGAGGAATAGCGGATGGAGTCCATGGGGAAGTGGCTCGGCGCCGCGTCGGGGATCGGGGAAGCGGATTGGAAGCGGCAGACGATCAAGGTGCTGAACGACGCGGTCGTCGCCGAATGGGTGGCGGGGCATCCCGACATCGATCGAAGCGTGCTGACGAAGAACGTTACGCGATTGTACCAATTCGCCAAGGAAGCGAAGGAATGCGCGCGCTGCCCCGGCCTGGAGCGTTGTCCGAACGACATGCCGGGCCACTATACGAGACTCGACGTCATCGGCGCAGGCGCGGATGCGAGCATCGCGGACTATAAGGTGCCTTGCTCTTTGCAATCGACGAAATCCGCGCAAGACTCGGTAAGGGCACGCATCCAGAGCTTCTATGTCGACGAGAAGGCATTGAATCGCGAATACGCGCTTGAGGAAATCGTGTCGAGAGACGCTAAGAGAGCGAAAGCCGTGGATGCGGTGATCGACTATATCTTGAATACGCGCGAGAAGGGCTTGCAGCCGAACGGCTTGTATTTAATGGGCGACTTCGGCACGGGCAAGACGTTCCTCGCGAGCTACCTGCTGTACGAGCTTGCGAAATCCGGACATACGGGCGTCATCGTCTACACGCCGGACTTCGTCGAAGACCTCAAGTCGATGTTCGGCGAGCCGCAGAAGCTGAAGGAGACGATCGATCTCTTGAAGGAAACCGATCTGCTCGTCTTCGACGACATCGGCGCGGAGCACTTGAACGCTTGGACGCGGGATCATGTGCTCGGCACGATCCTGAATTACCGGATGAACCGGAGACCTACGTTTTATACGTCGAACCACGACCTGGACGGACTGCAGCGGCATTTAAGCTTTACGACGCGCGAAGGCGAGGACGAGTATCGCGGGCAGCGCATTATGGACCGCATTCGGCCGTTCGTCGAGGTGATCGAAGTCGCGGGGCGGAATCAGCGCGGGAAGTAAAACCATTTTCCGAAATCATACGTAATTCATGAAAAAACGCCTGACCTTCGCGATTCCCGCGAAACGTCAGGCGTTCGTTGTTTATGATTGTCGAGCGCGCTTAGCGTGTCATGACTTGAATGACCGTGGCTACGACGGCGATGACCAGCATGAGGCCGAACATGCCGAGGAAGCCGACGCCGACGTCGATCAAGTCGTTGCGCGGTTCTTCGTTCACGTGCTGTCTCGGGTCGTTCATGTTACATCCCCCTTTAGATTCCATGTCAACAGTATAGAAAAACGAGCGGCCCTTGTAAAGCGGTAAGGTTGTGACAATACTAAGAAGGTTCGTCGGCGTTAGGACGGCGGCGCGAAATGTGGTATACTTTGCATGTTGACTTATACTCGCGAGAAGGAGGTACTTTTCCGTATGGCAATCGTTAACGTAAGCGACGATTCCTTCAAGACCGAGGTCGAGGGAACGGGTACGGTGCTGGTCGACTTCTGGGCGCCGTGGTGCGGACCTTGCAAGATGATCGCTCCGGTGCTCGAGGAGCTCGATAAAGAGCTGGGCAGCTTGAAGATCGCTAAGGTGAACGTCGACGACAATCCGGAATCCGCCGGCCGCTTCGGCGTCATGAGCATTCCGACGTTGATCGTATTCAAGAACGGCGAGCCGGTCGATAAGGTCGTCGGGTTCCAATCGAAGGACGCTCTGAAGAACGTCGTCAGCCGTCATATGTAAGGTTCCATTAACCCTCCTCCGGTTATACGGGGGAGGGTTTTTCGCTGCGCGCCTCGGTGCCGATGATTTCCTGCGCGGACCCGTTTGTTCGGCGAGGGTTTTCGTGTACAATCGTATAAGGGGAACAGGAGTACGCAGGGGGAGGATCGGCCGCATGGAACCAGGCGCGAACCGGGAGAAGGAGATGGAGGCGATACGCCATAAGCTGGCGCTGCTTCCGGACAAACCGGGTTGTTATTTAATGAAAAATCACGAAGGCACGATCATCTACGTCGGCAAGGCGAAGGTGCTCAAGAACCGGGTTCGCTCGTACTTCACGGGCAGCCACTCGGCGAAGACGCACCGTCTCGTCATGGACATCGTCGACTTCGAATATATCGTTACCGCGAACAATATCGAGGCGCTGCTGCTCGAGTGCAACTTGATCAAGAAGCACAGCCCGAAATACAACGTATTGCTGAAGGACGACAAGTCTTTCCCGTATTTGAAAATTACGAACGAAGCGCATCCGCGCCTCGAGGTGACGCGCCGCGTCGTTAAGGATAAGGCGAAATATTTCGGCCCGTATCCGAACGCGTTCGCCGCCACGCAGACGAAGAAGCTGCTCGATCGGCTGTATCCGCTGCGCAAGTGCAAGACGCTGCCGGAGAAGGTATGCTTGTACTACCATATCGGGCAGTGCGTGGCGCCGTGCGAGTATCCGGTCGAGAAGTCCGAATACGAGCGGATGGTCGGGGAAATTACGCGCTTCTTGAACGGCGGGCACGACGCGATCCGGGGCGAGCTGCAAGAGAAGATGGCCGCCGCGGCGGAGGAGCTGAACTTCGAGCGGGCGCGGGAGCTGCGCGACATGATCGCGGCGATCGACGCGCTGATGGAGAAGCAGACGATCACGGCCGCGGCGGGCGTCGACCGCGACGTATTCGGGTACGCCGTCGACAAGGGCTGGATGTGCGTGCAGATCATGTACGTCCGTCAGGGGAAGATGATCGAGCGCCGCGCCTCGGCGTTCCCGTATTACGGCGAGGCGTACGAGGACTTCATGACGTACGTGACGCAATATTACAGCGACAACCCGGCGCTGCCGAAGGAAGTGCTGCTGCCCGGGCCGCCGGCTTCGGAGCAAGAGGGGGACGGTTCGGGCGAAGCGGCGGCGGCGCCCGACGGCGCGCCGGAGGCGGGCGATGCGGGCGGGGACCTCGCTTCCGCGCTGGAATCGTGGCTGAAGGTGAAGGTGCTGCTGCCGCAGCGGGGCGACAAGAAGAAGATGCTCGAGATGGCGGCTAGCAACGCTCTCGTGACGCTCGAGGAGAAGTTCCGCCTCATCGAACGGGACGAGGAACGCACGGTCAAGGCGGTCGAAGGACTCGCCGAATGGCTCGGCGCGGAGCGCATTCACCGGATCGAGGCGTTCGACAACTCGAACATCCAAGGCACCGATCCGGTGTCGGCGATGGTCGTGTTCACCGACGGCAAGCCGGACCGGAAGGAATACCGGAAGTACAAGGTGAAGACGGTCGTCGGGCCCGACGATTACGCGACGATGCGCGAAGTCATCCGCCGGCGCTACGAACGCGTGCTGCGCGAAGGATTGGCGCTGCCGGACCTGATCGTCGTGGACGGCGGCAAGGGGCAGATCGCCGCGGCGGTCGACGTCCTCGAGAACGAGCTCGGCTTGTTCGTGCCGGTGTGCGGCCTCGTGAAGGATGCGAAGCATAGAACGGCGCAGCTGATGGTCGGCGATCCGCCGACGCCGGTGCCGATGCGGCGCGACAGCCAGGAGTTTTACTTGCTGCAGCGCATCCAGGACGAGGTGCATCGCTTCGCGATCACGTTCCACCGGGATACGCGGTCGAAGCGGTCGTTCGCCTCTCTGCTGGACGATATTCCGGGCATCGGCGAGAAGCGGAAGAAGCAGCTGCTCAAGCACTTCGGCAGCGTGAAGGCGATTCGCGAGGCGGACGTCGACGCGTTCCGCCCGCTCGGCTTCGGCGACAAGCTGGCGCGCCAAATCGTCGAAGCGCTCCGCGGCCCGACGGCTGCGGACGAGGAGACGGCGGCCGACGCGGAGTTCGAGGCTAGCGCCGAGTCGGAATAACAAGCGGAAACAAGAAGCAGGGGAATCGCCCGACGGCGGCCTCCTGCTTTTTTATTTTCCGTTCGCCCTTTGCATGATCGATCCCCGAATTTGGAAAAGTAAACGGTACTAGGTCCGAACAGAGGAGGCGCATGTCGCCGATGAGTGCGTATGTCGACAATGTAGCCTATTTCCGCCGCATCTTCGACAGATGCGAAGACGTGATTTTTCGATCCGTCCGCGCAGGCGGTCGGTTCGAAGCGACGATCGTATATACGCAAGCGATGTCGAGCGATCTGCGGATCGAGAGGAACGTGTTGCTGCCGCTGATGCGAACCGAGGCCCCTCCATCGGACGATCCGGACCGCCTTCTCGACTGGCTCGTATCCGAGGCGGTCCCCGCGGAAGACATCGCCGCGCAAAGCGACCTGGAGCGCGCTGCCGAATCGGTCTTGGCCGGCTATGTCATGCTGCTCGTCGAGGGAGTGAACCCTGCCCTGCTCGTCGGGCTGGCGGCGTATCCCGCGCGATCCGTCGAAGAGCCCGCGAGCGAGCCCGTCATTCGAGGATCGCGAGACGGCTTTACCGAAAGCTTGCAGACGAACGTATCGTTGATTCGGCGAAGGTTGAAGACGCCGGCGCTGAAGATCGAAACGCGCAATGCCGGCAAGCTGACGAAGACCGCGCTTTCCGTATTGTATCTGGAAGGGATCGCATCGTCTGCCCTGGTGGAAGAGGTGAGGTCGCGGCTGGAAGAAATTCGGCTGGACGCGGTTTTGGAAAGCGGAGCCGTCGAAGAGCTGATCAAGGAGCGGCGGTTGACCGTGTTTCCTCAGCTGCATGCGACCGAACGTCCGGATCGGGCGTCCGCCGCCTTGGCGGAAGGGCGCGTCTTGATTTTGGTCGATAATTCGCCGTTCGGCTTGGTGGCGCCCGGCTTGGCGCTGGAGATGCTTCAAGCGTCGGAAGATTACAGTCAACATTACATCGTGGCGACGGCGACTCGATGGCTTCGCTATTGGCTCGCTTTCAGCGCCTTGGTATTCCCATCGCTCTACATCGCGATCACGACCATGCATCAGGAGATGCTGCCGACGAACTTGCTTCTGAGCATCGCTTCCTCAAGAGAGGCTGTGCCGTTCCCCGCGATCGTGGAAGCGTTCATTATGGAGATGGCCTTCGAAGGACTGCGGGAGGCGGGCGTTCGGCTGCCGAGGCCCGTCGGCCAAGCCGTCAGCATCGTCGGGGCGCTCGTCATCGGCCAGGCCGCCGTTCAAGCCGGCCTCGTGTCCGCTTCGCTCGTCATCGTCGTGTCGTTTACGGGCATCGCTTCGTTTATTTTTCCTTCTTACAGCTTCGGCTTGGCCGTTCGGCTGCTGCGATTCCCGCTCATGATCGTGGCGGGACTCCTCGGGTTATACGGGATTGTCTTGTTTCTGCTTGCGCTCCTTATCCATCTGGCGAAGATGAAGTCGTTCGGCGTCCCTTATTTATCTCCGGCGGCGCCGCTAAGTATGAAAGGCGTCAAAGACGTACTTATGCGCAAGTCTTGGATCGATTGGAACAAGGGTCGGTAAGCGCCTTAATGGGGGAATGCGCGTGAAATCGAACGTACGGGGAGCTTCGTCGAGAAGGCGAAGACGGTGGCTGCTGCTGATGGTGCTGCTTCCGGCGATAACCGGGTGCTGGGGACGGCAAGAAGTGAACGATATCGGGATCGTGACCGCTACGGGGGTGGACCGGGCGGATAACGGCGACATCGAGGTAACGCTGCTGCTTGCGGTCCCGCGTCTGGTGGGCACGTCCTCCATCGCCGGGGGCGGCGGCGAAAGCAAGATAGAGACGACGGCGGGGTGGGTCGTCTCGGCCGGCGGCGAAACGGTGATGGACGCTTTTCGGAACATTCAAGCGAAGCTGCCGCGAACGATTTATTTCTCGCATAACCGCGTTCTCCTCTTAGGGGAGCGGCTGGCGAAGGAAGGCATCGGTCCCGCGCTCGACGTCTTCCAGCGCAATCGGCAGTCGCAAATGAACAGCTTCGTCCTCGTCGCCGAACGTCCGGCCGACATTTTGCGGTTCAAACCTACCTTCGAGAAGCTATCCTCCGAGATCCTCGAAGAGGAAATCGTTAGAGGGGTCGGGACGAACATAAGGCTCGTAGAGTTTCTCGCGATGCTCCACGCGGAGGGACAAGAAGCGTTCGCGCCGGTCGTCGAATGGACCCACTCGACAGAGACGAAAGACGTGTCGAACCTCAGGGCGACGATGAAGACGGCTGCGTTCCGCGGCGATCGTCTCGTCGGCCAGCTGGGCGACGAAGCGACTAGAGGACTGATCTGGCTTCGGAACGAGATACGAAACGGCGTGATCACGATTCAGGTCCCGGAACAATACGGAGGCGGGAAAATCAGCGCCGAAATCAAATCCGGCTCGACGCGCTTTCGTCCGTCCGTTCGAGACGGCCGGGTTCGCATCCGAATCGAAACCGAGGCGACGTTAGTGATTGTGGAGAACGCTTCTAGCATGAAGATCGAACAACATTTGGATACCATCGAGTCGTACTTCGAACGCGATCTGGAGGAGCGGATCCGAACGGTCTGCGACAAAGTGCAGCGGAATCTGCGTACGGACATCTTCGGCTTCGGACAGAGTTTGTACCGGAGCGATCCGAGGCGTTGGCGTCAGGAGTATGCGGATCGGTGGGAGGAATCGTTCCCGAACGTACGCGCGGACATCTCGGTCTCCGTACGAATATCGAATATCGGCCTAGTAGGGAAAAGTGTGGACATTAGGGAGGAAGGGCGTTGACCGGCTACCAAATATTTTCGATTATGGTGATGTTCCAGTTAGGCACGACGGTCATCTTCGGCTTCGAGGCCGGGGCGGGCCGGGACGCATGGATAACCGCCGCCGGCTCCGCTCTGCTTGGCTGCATCCTCGTCGCGGGCTACGCGGGCATTACGAGGTTGACCGGTTACGTCTCTCTGGTACAGTGGTTTCGCGGCGGCTTCGGCACATGGCTCGGCGTTCCGCTGGCATGGTTGTATCCTCTCCTATTTATCTATGACGCCGCTCGAGTCATTGCCGATTTGGAGTTTCTCGTGCCGCTGACGCTGCTGCCGGCTACGCCTCCGTGGTTTTTTCTCGCGGCGATCGTGGCGCTGACATTGTATGTCCTGTTTTCCGGACCGGAGGTACTGGGCCGCGTCGCCGGCGTGCTGCTTCCCTTGCTTGTGTTGTTCAGCTTGCTGGAGGCCGTGCTGCTGATCGTTTCGAAGAGCCTGCATCCCGAATATTTCTTTCCGATCCTCGGCGAAGGTTGGGGCAGAGTGGTGGCCGGGATTTGGCCGCTCGGCATAACGCAGACGTACGGGGAGAGCATCGAGATGGTCGTCTTTTGGCAACTGCTGGACAAGAAGGAGCGGCTTCCGGCCGTCGGCATCGCGGCGACGCTGTTCGCCGGCTCGTTTATCGTCTTGTTCGATGCGCTCGGGATCGCCGCGATGGGCGAACATCTGTTTATGGAAATGATCTTCCCTACGTTTACGATCTTGAATTTGTCCAGCGTGGCGGGATTTCTAGAAAATCTGAACGCCCTTGGCGCTATGTACTTCTTATGCACGTCGTTCGTGAAGGTTGCGGTCCACTTGACCGCGGCCGCCCTGTGCATTCAGGAATTAACCGCGTCCGCGAAGAGCGGCGCCGCGATTTGGTTGTCGACGGGCGCCGCGTTCTTCGTCGCGTTAACGATGGCGAACAATTTCTCGGAGCATCTGAAAGCGGGGTTGGAGCGGTTGCCGTATGCGCTGTGGGTTCCGATGTTTATTCTTCTTCCCGCAGCCGCCGGGGCGGCCGCCTGGTTCGGCAGGCGGTTCAAGAAGGCGGCGTACCGATGAGCGTCTTCCCGTGGTCGTCCGCCGCGATGATCGAGTCGCCTTGGAAGATGCAATGCGCCATCGTCGGCGCCGCCTTCGCCTTGTCGATCTTGACATGGGTCCGAGACCGGAAGCGACGGAAGTAATCGAAAGAGGGGGGAAAAGGAAAACCTCCTATCCATTCCGCCCTCGAGCTCGAATGTCGAGTCGTCGAGAGGTCGGGAACGGAAGGAGGTTGTTCCTTAGCCGACCGGCGCCGCCGGTCGGTCCTTACGGCCCCGGCGAACGGCGAGCGCGACGAGCGCCGGCGTCGCCAGGAAGAAGGCGAAAGCGGCGAAGCCGCCCGCCGTCGGCGCGGTGGAGACGACCGAGATGCCGAACCAGATCAGGTCGACGACCGCATGCGCGAAGATCGCTGCCAAGAAGCCGTGCCGCAGGAAGAGGAAGGCGAACAACAGCCCGAGCGCCGTCACCTCCGCGAAGCGAGTGTAGTACGGATAGATCGGGTACTGCACGTGGCCGAGCGCCCAGATCATGCTGCTGACGAGCACCGCGAGGACGAGCGCGGCCGCCCCGACGGTGCGCTTCGACGCGCCGAGCGGCTTCAGCGCCCAGCCGAGCGGCCAAGCGAACAGCAGCTGTAGCGCGGGAATGGCGAAGAGGCGGTACACGGCCTCTTCCGAGACGGCGGCGCACCAAGCAAGCACGGGAGCGAGCAGCGGATACGCCATGTTGTTCGGCGAGCTGAGCGCGTCGATCGTGTACCATGTGCGGAAGCTTTGCTCGGCGAACAGAAACAGGATCGACTGGATGCCGAGCAGAATCGGCGCATACAGGTACCCGAGCTTCACGGCGGAAGCGACATGCGAGCCGTAGCCGGCGTCGTCCGGCATCGGCCAGACGCGATAGCCGAGCCCGGCGGAGAGCTTGTCGCCGGCGACGGCGCTGAAATAGAGGCCGATCGCCAGCGCCAGCGTGAACGCGTTCGTGACGATGATCGCGCCGATCATGCCGGCGATCGCCCCGCCGCCGTCCAGCTCGGCGAGCCCGGCGTAGTCGCCGCCGTTCAGCACGTCCAGCATGGTCGCCTTGAGGCCTGGATACATGTTCACGTTCATCGCGCAATAAAATACGCCGAAGACGAGCGCCATCAAGACGCCGCGATTCCAGCGGACGGAGCCGACTTGAACGAGCGCGTAGATGAACGCGGCGAATTGCAGCGCGCCGCTGAGCAACAGTCCGATCAAGCCGAGCGCGCTCGACTTCGCGTCTTGGTCCGCGATCCGCGCGGCGTACGACTCCGGCACGCTCCAACGCACGACGAGCGCGCCGACGCCGAGCGCGTCGACGCGTACGTCGACGGTCGCGGACGCCTCGCCGAAGGCCGCGTCGGCAAGGCCGAAGGACGCTTCGCCCGTCTCCTCGTCGGCCCGGAGCAGCTCCGGCTCCGATCCGCTCCAGCCCAGCTCGCGGATCGTCTCCCGTCCGATCGCTTCCAACCGGTCGGTCGGTACCGGGTCTCCCGCTATCGACAACTCCCACTCGGCGGCCTTCCCGGTATACGGATTAATGTCGACCCAATGCTTGGCGCCCGTACCGGCGTCTTCGACCTCCACGCGGTACGCCTCCAGCGGGAACGAGGCCGCGAATCGTTCCTGCACGTCCGCGATGGTTTCCTGCGCGTAGAAGTAACCGAATACGTCGCGATCGGCCGCGTACATGGCGAGGGAGCGCAGCTCCGCGTCCTGTCCGATGCGCGAGCGAACGAACGCTTCCGCGGCCGCCGCCGCCTCGTTCCGGTCCGCGACGTGCGCGGCCGCCGCCTCGGGGTCGTTCCCTTGCAGCATCGGCGCGACGTTCATCAGAAGGAACACGAGGAATCCGATCGCCGAGCCGATCCATAGCCATTTGCCGATTTTAGATGTGGACATGATTTCGCTCCTAACCTTTATGTACATACTGAATAAGAGATGCCGTTCTATTTTATCATAGGCGAGCGGAACCATTCACGGGCGAGCTCGATGAGCTGGCTCGCCGCGGGCGTCAGCGGACCGTGCTTCGCATAGAGGAGCGAAGTCGTTCTCGTGATATGCGCGATGTCGGCGATCTGGCGCACCACGACGGCGTCGTCGTCGGCGACGCTGCTGCGCAGGTACGATTCCGGAAGGAGCGTCGCGAGATTGCAGGTGGACACGAGACGGACGATCACTTCGAACGAATCGATCTCCATCTTTACGTCGGGCGCGACGCCGCTCGCGGCGAGCAGCTCGTCCGTTAACACCCGATACCACGTGCCTTGCGAAAATAAGATCATCGGCAGCCGCTCGAGGTCGCCGATCGACAGCTCGGCCTTGCCGCCGAGCGGATGGAAGGCGGGCAGGACGAGCGACAGATGGTCGTCGAACAGCGGGACGCAGACGGTATCCGGCGTATCGACGGCGGACGCGACGAGGCCGATGTCGCACTTCTTCTCCTTCACGAGCGTGACGATCTCGTGGGTCTTGCCGGTCACCGCGTGAATGTCGACGTCGGGCGCGTGCCGCGTGAAGGCCGCGATCAAGTCGGGCAGCGTCGACTGCAGCGTCGTGAGGCTCGCGCCGAGCGTCAGCCGCCCCCGGTTCGCCGAATTGAATTCGCCGAGCGTCTGCAGAAACCGGCCGTGGAGCTGGCGCATCTCGACGGCGAACTCGTAGCTGATCTGGCCGACGCGCGTCAGCTCGAGCCGCTTGCCGCGCCGGTGGAACAGCTTGACGCCGAGCTCCTCCTCGAGCGCCGTAATTTTGCGCGACAGCGCCGGCTGGCTGATGTTGAGCGCTTGCGACGCCTTGTTGACGCTGCGATGCTCGACGACGGCGGCGAGCGCGATCATCTGGTCGTACATAGCGGACACCTCCGTCCATTCATCTTATGCAAATTAGGTATTATTCATTATAATAAATCGGCACTTCCATTATAAGAGGGAGCGATGTATCATTTACAATGTGAAACTTTTTTGAACGAACCGGGACAATTGTATTGACGGGCCTACCCGGCGAGAGTAGAATTGTGTACGGTTTGTCATAGGTTCATGAGGTTAAGCGACTATATTCAAGGGATCAGGGCGATTTCAAACAGGGAGGAACAAGGAACATGAAAGGTAACTCGTATCTTTACAGGAAGATTCACTCCTTGCTGGGTGTCATTCCGCTGGGGGGCTTCATCCTCATTCACCTGATTACGAACTACTCGGCGTATAAGGGCGGCCCGGAGGTTTTCGCGGATAAAGTATCCGCGATCGATAAGCTTCCGCTCGTGCTCGGGCTGGAGATCGTGTTCATCTGGCTGCCGCTTCTGTATCACGGCGTATACGGGCTCTATGTCGCTTATCAGTCGCGCAACAACGTAGGTCAATACGGATACGTGCGCAACTGGATGTTCGCGCTGCAGCGCATTACGGGCATCGTCACGTTCGTGTTCGTCGCTTGGCACGTATGGCAGACCCGCGTCCAAGTGGCGCTCGGCCACGTTACTAAGGAAGAATTAGGCTCCACGATGCATCAGATCGCGACGAACCCGGTGTACTACTGGATTTACGTCGTCGGCATCTTGGCGGCGGTGTTCCACTTCTCGAACGGTCTCTGGTCGTTCCTTGTCTCCTGGGGCATCACGGTCGGCCCTCGCGCGCAGCGCGTCGCTTCGTATGCGACGCTCGGCCTCTTCGTATTGTTGGCGGCCATGTTCCTCATGTCCCTCAATGCGTTCATGGACGAATCTTTCGCGGAGCCGATCGCATCGGCCTTGTCACAATAACCTAACGAGCGAGGAGTGTAAGGTATCATTATGGCGAATCAAAATATCATCGTCGTCGGCGGCGGTCTCGCCGGCCTGATGGCTACCATTAAAGCGGCGGAAGCGGGACAGCACGTCGACCTGTTTTCGCTCGTGCCCGTCAAGCGGTCGCACTCGGTGTGCGCGCAGGGCGGCATTAACGGCGCGGTCAATACGAAGGGCGAAGGCGACTCCCCGTGGGAGCACTTCGACGATACGATCTACGGCGGCGACTTCCTCGCGAACCAGCCCCCGGTGAAAGCGATGTGCGAGGCGGCGCCCGGCATTATCCACTTGATGGACCGGATGGGCGTCATGTTCAACCGGACGCCGGAGGGCTTGCTCGACTTCCGCCGCTTCGGCGGCACGAAGCATCACCGGACGGCGTTCGCGGGCGCGACGACGGGCCAGCAGCTGCTGTACGCGCTCGACGAGCAAGTGCGCCGCTGGGAAGTGGCGGGTCTCGTCACGAAGTACGAGCACTGGGAGTTTCTCGGCGCGGTGCTCGACGACGAAGGCGTCTGCCGCGGCATCTCCGCGCAGGACCTGCGTTCCATGGAGGTCCACACGTTCAAAGCGGACGCGGTCATCTTGGCGACGGGCGGACCCGGGATTATTTTCGGAAAGTCGACGAACTCGGTCATCAATACCGGCACGGCGGCGAGCGCGGTGTATCAGCAAGGCGTGTACTACGCGAACGGCGAATTCATTCAGATTCACCCGACGGCCATCCCGGGCGACGACAAGCTTCGTCTGATGTCCGAGTCGGCGCGCGGCGAAGGCGGTCGGATCTGGACGTACGACAAGGACGGCAAACCGTGGTACTTCCTCGAGGAAAAGTATCCGGCGTACGGCAACCTCGTGCCGCGGGACATCGCGACGCGCGAAATTTTCTCCGTCTGCGTCGATCAGAAACTCGGCATCAACGGCGAAAACATGGTATACCTCGACTTGTCGCATAAGGATCCGAAGGAGCTGGACGTCAAGCTCGGCGGCATCATCGAAATTTACGAGAAGTTCATGGGCGACGACCCTCGGAAAATTCCGATGAAGATTTTCCCGGCCGTTCACTATTCGATGGGCGGCATGTGGGTCGATTACAACCAGATGACGAACATTCCGGGACTGTTCGCGGCGGGCGAGTGCGACTATCAATTCCACGGCGCGAACCGCCTCGGCGCGAACTCGCTCCTCTCCGCGATCTTCGGCGGCATGGTCGCCGGTCCGAAAGCGGTCGAATATATCAAGGGCCTCAAGAAAGCTTCGGCGGACGTGGACGAGCGCGTATTCAGCGCGGAGAAGAAGCGTCAGACGGAGAAGTACGAGGGCATCCTCGGCCTTACCAAGGGTACGGAAAACCCGTATGTGCTGCATAAAGAGCTCGGCGAGTGGATGATCGACAACATGACCGTCGTGCGCTTCAACAAGAAGCTGCAGGAGACGGACAACAAAATCCAAGAGCTGATGCAGCGGTATAAGAACATCAATATCAACGACACGGCGAAGTGGAGCAACCAAGCCGCTTCGTTCACGCGTCAGCTGTGGAACATGTTCGAGCTCGCGCGCGTCATGACGCTCGGCGCTCTGCAGCGGAACGAAAGCCGCGGCGCGCATTACAAGCCGGAATTCCCGGAGCGCGACGACGCGAACTTCATGAAGACGACGATCGCGAAGCATACGCCGAACGGCCCGGAGATTTCCTACGAGGACATCGACGTATCGCTCATCGCGCCGCGCAAGCGCGACTATACTTCGGATAAGAAAAAATAAAAAGGGAGGGTGCTAGAAGCGATGTCAACGACTGTGGCGAATGATAAAAAGACGGTTAAATTTATCGTAACGCGTCAAGATACGCCGGATTCCCCTTCGTATACGGAGGAATTCGAAATTCCGTACCGCCCGAACATGAACGTCATCAGCGGGCTGATGGAAGTGCAGCGCAACCCGGTGAACGCCAAGGGCGAGAAGACGTCCCCGGTATGCTGGGAGTCGAACTGCCTCGAGGAAGTGTGCGGCGCCTGCTCGATGGTCATTAACGGCAAGCCGCGTCAGGCGTGCTCCGCGTTGATCGATCAGCTCGAGCAGCCGGTGCGCCTCGCGCCGATGAGTACGTTCCCGGTGCAGCGGGACCTCGTCACCGACCGCGGCCGCATGTTCAACGCGCTAAAGCGCGTGAAGGCGTGGATTCCGATCGACGGCACGTACGATCTCGGCCCGGGCCCGCGCATGGCGGAAGCAAAGCGCCAATGGGCGTACGAGCTGTCCAAGTGCATGACGTGCGGCGTATGTCTCGAAGCGTGCCCGAACGTGAACGACCGGAACGACTTCATCGGCCCGCAGCCGATCTCGCAGGTGCGCCTGTTCAACGCGCATCCGACGGGCGAGATGAACGCCGAAGAGCGCCTCGAGGCGCTCATGCAGGACGGCGGCATCGAAGGCTGCGGCAACTCGCAAAACTGCGTGCAGTCGTGCCCGAAGGGCATTCCGCTGACGACGTCGATCGCGGCGATCAACCGCGACACGACGAAGCTGTTGTTCAAGAAGTGGCTCAGCCAATAATAACGTACGACGCCTCCGGTCGAATCCGACCGGAGGCGTTTTTTCGTTGCGGCGCGGTCGAGCGTCCCCGCTTCGCCGGCGTCTCAGGCTACCGCTCCCGACCGAGCAGCCATCCCGCGTCGATTCGACACACGGCAAGACTTCGTCTAGTATATTGGGTACGGATAACCATTCACGTGGGGGAATCGCGATGAGCAACGTATGGAGGCATGAAGACATACCCGACCAACGCGGGAAGACGGTCGTCGTTACCGGCGCGAGCAGCGGGATCGGGCTCGAAGCGGCGCTGGCGTTGGCGGCGAAGGGGGCGGACGTCGTGCTGGCGGTGCGCAATCCGGCGAGAGGGGAGGCGGCCATCGAGCGCATCCGCGCCGCGGCGCCCGGAGCGAGGCCGACGCTGCTGCCGCTCGACCTCGCCGATCTCGACAGCGTGCGGAAGGCGGCCGCCGAGTTCCAAGCGTCGCACGACCGGTTGGACGTACTGATCAACAACGCGGGCGTCATGATCCCGCCGTACGGGAAGACGAAGGACGGCTTCGAGCTGCAGTTCGGCAGCAATCACTTGGGACACTTCGCCTTCACGGGGTTGCTGCTGCCGTCGCTGCTCGCCGCGGAGAACGCGCGCGTCGTCACGCTGACGAGCATCGCGGCGCGTACCGGCCGGATCGACTTCGACAATCTGGACGGCTCGCGCGGCTACGGGGCCATGAAGTTTTATTGCCAGAGCAAGCTGGCGAATCTGCTGTTCGCGCTCGAGCTGCAGCGGCGGCTCGAAGCTTCGGGCGCTTCCGCGATCAGCGTCGCCTGCCATCCCGGCATATCGACGACGAATTTGTTCTCGAGAGGCTCCGGGAAGCAGACGGGGTGGTGGATGCGCTTGCTGCTCGCCTCCGTCGGCCATTCCGCCGAGATGGGGGCGCTGCCGACGCTGTATGCGGCGACGCACCGATCGATGCGCGGCGGCGAGCTGATCGGCCCGAACGGCCGCGGCGGACGGCGCGGATATCCGGCGCTCGACCGCCGCGGCCTCGCGAAGGACGACCGCGCCGTCGCGGACCGGCTGTGGGACGTGTCCGAGCGGCTGACGGGCGAGACCTTTTCGATATAGCTCCAATAGACCTGCGATGCCCTCGCGGCGCCGATGCGCGCCCGGGGGCTTTCCGTATTCCCGCGACGCTTCTTCTCGCCGCAACGGCCTTAGAATTTGCTATAATGATTACGTTTTTATTCTCGCTTGCCGAAGAAAGAGACATCCGAACCGAGGTGTGCAGCATGGCTATCCTTAGCGCCCTATGGAAGCGCTACATCCCCGGCGTTCCGCCGGAGAAACGTCTGTCCAAGGAAGCCGTCACGACGATTTCGATTCACAGCTTCTTCCAGCTGGGGGCATCGATGTCCGGCGTGTTCCTCAACTTGTACTTATGGCGGCTGACGGAAAGCCTTGCGATCAACGGCATGTACGCCCTGCTGTCGTACGCCGTCGGCCCGATCGTCTTCGCCGTCGGGGGGAAGTACGCCAAGACGAGGGACCGATTGTTCGCGTATCGGCTCGGTATCGCGATGACGGCCGCGTTTTATTTGCTCGTGATCATCGCCGGCACGCGGGTCGTCGATTATTATTACGTCTTCGCGATGCTTGCCGGCGCCTCCGGAGCGTTCTATTGGCTCGGATATTTAACGCTCATGTTCGACGTATCGACGGACCAGAATCGGATCCGCTACCTCGGGCTCAATTCGATCTGCTTCAATCTCGCGGGGCTCGTCGGCCCCGCGACGGCCGGCTTCATCATCGGACTCGCCGACGGACTGGAAGGTTACATGATCGTATTCACGGTCGCGTTCGTCACGTTCCTGCTTGCGACGATCGGCAGCTTTCGGCTGAAGACGCAAGGAAGCCATCATAAATCGTATTATTTAAAGCTATTGCCGATCTTGTTCCGCAAAGACGCGCCGTTCCGCCACGGCTTATTCGGCTGGATGATCCTAGGTCTCTATCAAGGGCTGCTGTTGTTTTTGCCGAACATTTTGCTCTTCGACGCGCTCGGCCGAGAGGATTGGGTCGGCTATGCCGGCGTCGGGCTGCTCGGCTTAACGATTCTGACAAGCTACCTGCTGTCGCGCTACGCGAAGCCGGAGCTCGCGCGGAGGTATGCCTTGATCGCGGCGAGCGCCTTCACGGCCGGCGCGGCGACGCTCACGCTGTTCGGGGTTCAGGCGTGGACGGTCTTCGCCTTCGCGGTCTCGTATTACGGCTGCATCCCGCTGCTGGTCAACTCCTTCTCCGCATACCATTATCGGCTCGTCGGTCGACTGCCGCTGAAGGGCAACCTCCGCGTCGAGACGATCGTCGCCCGCGAGACGTTCATCAACGTCGGCCGCGTCGTCGCGTTGTTTCTGCTGATCGCGCTCTCCTCGAGTCTCGACAGCCCGTGGCTCGGCGTCGTCGCGCTCGGCGCCGCGGCCATGCAGTTCAACTTCGCATGGGTGATCAAGCGGGAGAAGGGGGATGCTTCGCATCCGCATGCGACGGACGCGCGTCTCTCCGGCGAAACCGGTACACGACATCAAGCGTAACCCAGGGGTGTTCGCGGCTAAGAGCGCGGCGTCCGCGCCGAAGCGCGGCTTCAGCTTACGGAAGTCGGCGCATCTCCGCCCGGAATCCGCTTGCGCTTCCGGAATTCGGTCGGCGCGACGCCCTTGGCCTCCTTGAACATGCGAACGAACGTCTTATAAGAGCCGAAGCCGACTTCATGCGCGATGTCCGTAACGGACATGTCCGTCGATACGAGCAGGCTGGCGGCTTGCCGCAGCCGCAGATCATGGACGAGCCGGACGAACGTCTGGCCCGTCGCCTCCTTGATCACCTCGCTCATGCGCGAGACGCTGAAGGAGAACCGTCTGGCGAGGTCGGTCAGCGACAGCTCGTCCTGGTAGTTGCTGTGGATATAATAGATCGCGTCCCAGACGGAGCTTCTGCCGGCTCCGGCTCCGGCTCGAGGCGCGGCGGGAGACGACGCCTCCGCGTCCCGCCGGCGATAGCGGTCGAATCGAACGAGCGTCTCCGTCAGCTTCGCCTTCAGCAGCGTATCGCGCCACCGTTCCCGGGAACGCGACTCCCGGAACATCTCTTCGATCCGGCTCCGCATCTCCTCCATGGCCGGACCTTCGAAGCGCGCATAAGGAGGCAGCTCGGCCAAACCCGCGAACAGCCCGCCGAAGCCTCCGCTCAGGCCGGACTCGTACAGCAGCTCCATTCCGAAATTGCAATTGTATAAAACCAACGTGCCGCCGGGCTCCGTGAACAGCTCGTGCACCTGATAGGGCAGGATGAAGGTGAACGTGCCCGGCACCATGGGGTGATTGACCCCGTCGATCGTCTCGGACCCGCTGCCGTCCACGACGTAAGAGAACTCCAAAAAGTCGTGCCGATGGGCACGGAATCCGTTCGTCAGCCGATGCAAGCCGAGATAGAACGGGAAGGCCTCATCCATATTGGGATATGTCTTTATGTAGCCGGGAAAGTGCGTCGTCATGAAGCGGTCCTCCGAAAAAATGAGACATTCGCCGAAACGAGCGGTAGACGCATCCGCCCGGGCTCGGTTACGATGATCATAGCAAAAAAACCGAATTCGCGGGGGATGAAAACAAGAATGAGCGGAACGAACAAACTCAAGATCGGCGTCATCGGCGCCGGCAATATTGGAAACGTACACATGCAGGAATTCTCGAAGCTTCCCGACGACTGCGAGGTAACGGCCGTCACGGACGTCTATCTGCCTTTGGCGGAGGCGCGCGCGAAGGAGCACGGCATCGGGTACGTCGCGCCGACGGCCGAAGCGCTTATCGCGAGCAAGGACGTCGACGCCGTCGTGATCGGCGTGCCGAACCAATATCATGCGCCGCTGGCGATCCAAGCGCTCGAAGCGGGCAAGCACGTGCTGCTGGAGAAGCCGATGGCGATCGACGCCGAGGCGGCGCGATCGATCATGCGGGCGGCGGCCGCGTCGGACCGGACGCTCATGCTCTCGCATCAGATGCGCTGGGAATCCGTCCCGATGCAGATCAAGGAGCAGGCGCTTCGCGGCGAGCTCGGGCGCATCTATACGGCGAAGACCGGCTGGTATCGGCGCAAGGGCATCCCGGGCTGGGGCACGTGGTTTACGCGGATGAACGAAGCCGGCGGGGGCCCGCTCATCGATATCGGCGTCCATATGCTGGACCTGGCGTTGTACTTAATGGGCAATCCGAAGCCGGTATCGGTCTACGGCTCGACCTATGCCGAGTTCGGCCCGAAGAAGAAGGGGATCGGCACGTGGGGCAAGCCGAATTGGGACGGCTACTACGACGTGGAAGACCTCGCCACGGCGATGATCAAGATGGAGGACGGCTCGTCGCTGACGCTCGAGGTCAGCTGGGCGGTCCATATGGACACCGACAGCACGCCGTTCATTCACCTGATGGGCAGCGAGGGCGGCGCGTCGTACCGCGGATCGCACGGCAAGCTGTTGACGGAGAAGTTCGACCGTCCGCTCGAAACCGAGCTTCGGACGCCGGAAGGCGACGCAGGGGCGCGTCAACGGATGAGCCGCCACTTCCTGGAGTGCGCGCGCGAAGGCAAGGAGCCGATCTCCTCGGCCATGACCGGCTTCGCGAACAGCCTCATTCTGGATGCGATCTACGAATCCTCTCGCACCGGGAACGAAGTCAAGCTAAACTGGAACTATTAACTTATAGAAGAGGTGCTATCTCGAGATGAAAATCGGATTGACGCGCGCCGGACTCGGCGACATCGGGAGCGACGAGCGGTTTATCGAGCTGGCCGGGACGTACGGCTTTCAGACGGTCGATCTATACGGCTTCGGCATCGTGGAACGGAACGGCGCGGACGGCGTTAAAGCGCTGCTCGCGAAGCATGGCGTAGAGGTTTCCTCCTGCGGCCTGCCGGTGGAGTGGCGGACGACGGACGAGGCGTTCCTCGCCGATCTGCCGAAGCTGCACGAGACGGCGAAGGCCGCCGCGGCGATCGGCTGCACGACCTGCTGCACGTACATCCTGCCGTCGACGGATCTCCCGGCCGCCCGCTTCATGGCGCAAGCCGTACGCCGCCTGCGGATCGCCGCGCAGCTGCTCGGCGCCTACGGCATTCGTCTCGGGCTCGAATACGTCGGGCCGCATCACCTCCGGACGCGCTGGGCGAATCCGTACATCTGGACGCAGCAGGAGACGCTCGAGCTGATCGACGCGATTCAGCTGCCGAACGTGGGGCTGCTGCTGGATTCGTACCATTGGTATACGACGGAGATGAGCGCGGACGATATCGCGCGGCTGAAGCCGCATCAGATCGTGCACGTGCATCTGAACGATGCGCGCGACGTGCCGGTCGCCGAGGCGCTCGACAACGACCGTCTGCTGCCCGGCGAAGGGGTCATCGACCTCGGCGGCTTCCTGCGCGCGCTCGCGTCGACGGGATATGCCGGCGCGGTCACGCAAGAGGTGTTGACGCAGTCGCCGCCGACGGATCCGGTCGAGTCGTTGCTCGAGCGGTCCAAGGCCGGCTTCGCCAAAGCGTTCGCCGCGGCGGGTCTTCAATAATCGTTCGCGTCGTCCGCTAACGCTCGTCGTCGGGATTTCCCCGACGGCGGGCGTTTTGTCGTTTTTCGGCTCGGACGGATTTCGATCCTGGTATCGCCTGTATATCGTTGTATCGTCGAAAGCCGGGACGAAGGCTATACTGGTGTCGAATCGAGAGACGAAGGAGAGGAAGCGGGAGATGCATGCGATCGAGTTCGATCGGAACGGCTACTATGCGAACGGCAAGCCGTTATATTTGAATTCAGGGGAGTTCCATTACTTCCGCGTACCGAAGCGCGACTGGCGGAGGCGAATGGAGCTGCTGAAGGCTGCCGGAGGCAACGCGGTGGCCACCTATGTCCCGTGGCTGCTGCACGAACCGAGCGAAGGGGAATTCGTCTTCGGAAGCGAAGACGGCGTTCCGGATCTCGAGGATTTCCTGAAAACCGCGCACGATTGCGGGCTGTACGTCATCGCAAGACCGGGACCGTATCAGTATTCGGAGCTGAAATACGCCGGTCTTCCGGCATGGCTGTGCGAGGGATATCCGGCCTTGCTGGCTCGCCGTCCCGACGGCGCGCCGATCCACGGCATGTCGGTCTCGTACCTGCATCCGCTCTTCCTGGAGAAAGCGCGCGCGTGGTATGCGACGGTGTGCCCGATTCTCGCGAAATATACCGTCTCCCGGGGCGGTCCGATCGCTTTCACGCAATTCGACAACGAGTTGACCGGATTGCATCTGTGGTTCTCGGGGCCGGATTACAACGCGGAGGCGATGGGCATCGGACGGGAGGGGGGACGATATCCGCGCTTCCTCGAGCGGCGATACGGCGACGTCGCGGCGCTGAACGCCGCCTACGGCACGTCGGCGGATCGATTCGAAGCGGTCTCGCCCGTCGACGAAGCCGGCGGCGGCTTGGCGGCGGTCCGCCGGCGGAAGGATTACTTCGACTTCTATTGCGAGACGGTCGCCGATTATGCGGAGACGTTATGCGCTTGGATGCGGGAGTTCGGCATCGACACCCCGTTCGTGCACAACGCCGCGAATCCGGACATGAATCCGATCTTCCTCGAGACGGTGCGCCGGCTCGGCGACGGCTTCCTGCTGGGCTCCGATCATTACTACAACCTAAATCAGGCATGGAAACAAAACAATCCGACGCCGCAGTATGCGATTCGGACGTTCGTCTCCAACGAGACGCTTCGGGCGCTCGGGTTTCCGCCGACCGTCTTCGAGCTGCCGGCCGGCAGCCTCAGCGACTGGCCGCCGATTACGCCGGAGGATCTCTCGGCATGCTACTTGACGAATCTCGCCTTCGGGATGAAGGGGCATAATTACTACGTATTTACGGGGGGGCCGAACCCGCCGGGCGCCGGCGTGACGACGGACGTGTACGATTATGGCGCGCCGATCGGTCCGAATAACGAGGTGAGGGCCGGATACGGCGCGTTGCGCGACGTCGGCGAGCTGCTCGAGCGCCACTCCTGGCTGGCGGTCGCCGAGCGGGCGACGGATTGCCGGTTCGCCCTCGACTTCGACCATGCCCGGGCGAAGTATTATTGGAGCGGCGCCCCCTCGGACGCGGGATTCACCGACGACGACGCATGGAGCTTCCTATTGCGGGGGCCGCTCGCGACCGCGTTCTGCGCCGGCTATGCGCCGTCCCTCTTCGATCTTGAGGACGACCGATGGATCGAGGATACAAGCACGCCCGTCTTCGTCGCGACGTCGATCTCCATGTCGAGACGGAAGCAGGAAAATTTGATCGCCTTCGTGCAGGCCGGGGGCAAGGTCGTGCTGGCTCCGATCGTGCCGACGCTCGACGAGCGGCTCGCGCCGTGCGGCAAGCTTGCGGATTTTCTCGGCGGGCCCGAGCAGCGCAAGCATGAAGGCATCCATCTTCGGGCGACCGTCGCCGGCGTCGAGAACGTCACGGCGGAGCGCGCGTACCCGACGACCCGGCTCCCGGCAGGGGTCGAGACGATCGGCGCGGAGGAGCTGACGGGGCTGCCGCTGGCTTGGGAGCGTCGATGCGACGGGGGCGGCGCCGTCATCGTCGTCGGGCTCGATTGGATGCACGGCATACGGGAGCACGAGCGGATGATGTCCGCGCTGTTCGACCGAGTCGGGGGAAAGCGGTCGGTCGAAAGCGCGAATCCGAACGTCTGGGCGTCCTTGCTGCGGCACGAAGAGAGGTCGTTGCTGTTCGCGATGAACCTATACTCGGCCCCGATGCGGACGCGAATCGCGCTCCGTGCCGAGGACGGAAGCGCCGCGTTCGACAGCGGAGAGCTTCTCCTTCCGCCGATGACCGTACGCGTGTTAACAGTATAGGGTCCGAGCCGCCTTGCATCCTTGGTATTGCCTTAAGATCGTTGTATTGAGGCGCCTTGGATGCGGGGCTATACTGATGACATTCTTGACATGATAGAAACCGGAGGGCGTCTATGCGGAAGAGAAGATTGGGAAGAACGGACATCGAGGTGACGGAGCTGGGGCTCGGGGGACTGTTCGTCTCCTCGTACGGCGGCGAATACGAGCAGTCGCGCGACGCGGTGCGGAAGGCCGTGGCGCTCGGCGTCAATTATATCGACACGGCGCCGGGGTATTTCAACAGCGAGGAAGTGCTTGGCTCGATCCTGAAGGACGTTCAGGAGCCGATCGTCCTGTCGACGAAGCTCGGCGGGCGTCCGACGCCGTTCGATCCGCGCGACGCCGACGGCTTGCTGCGTTCGGTCGAACAAAGCTTGCGGTTCTTGCACCGGGATCGCATCGACGTCTTGATGGTGCACGAGCCGGACCGTCCGGGCCAATACGATTGGTGGACCGACCCCGCCGAGGTGCACGGACCCGTGCTGGACGTACTCGAGAAGCTGAAGAAAGACGGCGTCGTCGGATACACCGGACTCGGCGGCACGACCGTGTACGAGATGGCTCGACTTGCGGATACGGGCAAGTTCGACGTGCTGCTGACGGCATTCAATTATAACGCGTTATGGCGGGAAGCCGAGATCGATCTTCTCCCCGCCGCGATGAAGCACGATATGGGCATCGTCATCGGTTCTCCGCTGCAGCAAGGCGCGCTCGCGCGGCGGTTCGACGACGAGGTGAACCGCGGCGCCCGATGGCTCAGTTCCCCCCGTCGCGAACAATTTAAGCAGTTGTATCGCTTGCTCGACGACGCCGGCATGAGCATTACCGAGCTGGCGTTCCGATTCGTCATCTCCGATCCTCGCATCTCTACGGTATTGATGGGGGCGCGTTCGGAGGCGGAGGTGGAACAAAACATCGCCGCGGCGAACAAGGGACCGCTCCCGGAAGACATGAAGAAGCGGCTGGACGAGATCGCCGCGATGGTGCCGTTCCGTCCGTTCGAGGAGCCGTTCGCCCTGCCGTTCGGGAACCCCGGGTACAAGGGCGCGGGGAAAGCGTAAGCAGCCGGCATTCACGGAATGGTACGACATTGCAAACGTTGTATTGAGCGCGCGAAAAAATCGAAGGTATACTCGGGCTTGCAAGGGATAATCCATCAGGGGGTTGGAACGATGAAGAAAGGGTTACGGAAATCGACGCCGGCGTTGCTGGCCGCATCCATGCTGATCACGGTGCTCGCCGGCTGCGCCGGAGGAGGCGCGGCGAACGAACCGGCTCCGACCGCGAACGATGGAGCGGAAACCGCGGGAACGGGCGCGGACGCATCCGGCGGCGAACCGAAAGCGTTCACGAAATACGATCCGCCGGTCACGATCAACATCGCCAGAACGGTTACGCCGTCGGTCGTCTTCAAGCCGGGCGAGACGATCGACGACAACGTGCATACCCGTTGGGTCAAGGACAACCTCGGCATCATTATGAAGCATTCGACGACGGCGGGCACGTACGAAGACCTTAAGACGAAGATGCGTCTCGCGCTCGCCGGCAACCAGGACTGGCCGGACATCTTCGTCACGAACGACCTGCCGCTCATCTCCGAGATGATCAGCTCCGGCAAGCTGATGGCGCTCGACGACGTCATCGCGAACTATCCGAACGACATCTTGCGAGATTTATACGCGCAAAATCCGCAAATCTTCTACCCGGTCCAACAGGACGGCAAGACGTATGGGCTGCCGATCTTCGAGGAGGGCAGCGGCAACCCGCCGGTCATGTACATTCGCCAGGACTGGTTGGATGCATTAGGACTCCAGGCGCCGACCACGATCGAGGAGTTCGAGCAAGTGCTCGACGCGTTCACGAACGGCGACCCGGACGGCAACGGCCAGAAGGACACGTTCGGCCTGTCGATGAGTCTGGACAAGGGCTTCATGACGCAGATGGCCGGAGCGGACGCCATTATCGGCGCCTACACCGATCACCTGCCTAAGATTTGGACCGAAAACGAGGCCGGCGAGCTCGTATACGGCTCCGTCGACCCGTCGTTGAAGCCGGTGCTCGGCGTATTGAGGGGCTGGATGGAGAAAGGGTATATCGATCCCGAAGCCGGCATCCTCGATCAGACGAAGGCGTCCGAGGCGTTCGTGCAGGGCAAGTCGGGCATTATTTTCGGACCGATGTGGCTGCCGATGTGGCCGCTCAACGCGGTAAAGCAAAATAACCCGAACGCGGTTTACAAGCCGTATCCGGTGCCGGCCGGTCCGGACGGCAACCGCGGCTTCCAAGCGAATCCGATGGCGGCGAGCTATATCGTCATCGGCAAAGATTTCAAGTACATGGACGGCTTCAACGCCTACATGGATTACATGGTATCCGCGATGATGGGCACGTCGGAGCACGCGAAGCTTGGCTTCTATGAAGGCTACGACTATGTCACGCACGACGGCGTCGCGTATTTCGGCAACATGTCGGATACGCCGGTGCCGAAGGAGAAGTGGCCGCGCGAGGACGGCAGCTCGATCGAGGTGCACAAGTACTTCTCGATGTACGGCGAAGCGAAGTTCCTGCCGCCGCGTCGATTCGAAGAGGTGGCGAAGAAATTCGCGGAAAACCCGGACACGGTGCCGACGAACCCGACGGAATCCGATACGGCGAGCTGGCCGCAGGAAGCGTTGGAGGCGTATTTGATCTACGCGAACGACCGGGAGCTCGGCGTCGAGCAGAAATTCACCGGCGCGCCGACGAAGACGATGACGACGAAGTGGGAGTTGCTGCTTAAGCTGGAAACCGAGTCGATCACGAAAATTTTGTACGGCCGCGAACCCCTCGACTACTTCGACACGTTCGTCGACAACTGGAAGAAGAACGGCGGCGAGCAAATTACGAAAGAAATCAACGAATGGTACGCGGAGCGGAATCCGTAAAATCGGCGGGCAAGGGCGGTCGGCTCGCGCCGCTTTCCTTCCGGGAGGAGTGACTGACGGTGGCAGGATTCAAACGATATCTTTACCGGACGTGGCCGCTGCATCTGTTTCTGCTGCCGGCGGCTCTGCTCGTCCTAATCTACAATTATATCCCGATGTTCGGCATTCTGATCGCGTTCCAGGAATACAAGCCGTGGCTCGGGGTGCGCGGCTCGGCGTGGGTCGGACTGGAGCACTTCCGCTTTCTGTTTTCGTATCCGGACAGCAAGATCGTCATCTCGAACACCCTTATTATTTCATCGCTCAAGCTCGTATTCAATCTGATGGTGCCGCTCGTCTTCGCGCTGCTGCTGAACGAAGTGCGCAACATCCTGTTCAAGCGGTTCGTGCAGACGATGGTGTACTTGCCGCACTTCCTGTCATGGGTCGTTCTGGGCGGCATTCTGATCGACATGCTATCCATCAAGGGCGGCCTCGTCAATCAGTTCATCGGCCTGTTCGGCATCGAGCCGATCATGTTCCTCGGCGACGGCGACTGGTTCCGATTCACGCTCGTGCTGTCCGACGTCTGGAAAGACTTCGGCTTCTCGGCGATCGTCTTCCTCGCGGTGCTCGCGGGCATCAACCCGGCGCTGTACGAAGCGGCCGAGATCGACGGCGCGAACCGGTGGCAGCAGACGCTGTACGTGACGCTTCCGTCGATGACGCCGATCATTATCGTCGTCAGCACGCTCGCGCTCGGACGGATCCTCGACGCCGGCTTCGACCAAGTGTTCAACCTGTACAACTCGATGGTGTATGACAAAGGCGACATTATCGACACGTTCGTCTATCGCGTCGGCCTCGTGAACGGTCAGTTCAGCTTCGCGACGGCGGTCGGGCTGTTCAAGTCGGTCGTCGGGTTCGTGTTGATCGTCGGCGCGTATCGCGCGGCGTACAAGTACGGCAACTACAGAATTTTCTGATTGGAGAGAGGGCGTGAATCGTCGTGTATTATCGTTCCGCGAGCTACCGGACGTTCGCCGTCCTGAACGCCGCGCTTCTATTCGCGCTTAGCCTCGTTTGCATTCTGCCGCTCGTTCACGTGTTCGCGGTGTCTCTCAGCAGCGAATGGGCGGCGACGGCGAACGTCGTCACGTTTTGGCCGGTCGATCCGACGTGGATGGCGTATAACCAAATTTTGAAAAACGCGGTATTTCTCGACGCGCTGGTCGTCAGCGTCGTTCGGACGGCGCTCGGGACGGCGATCTCGATGCTGCTCATCGCGCTGGCCGGCTACGCGCTCGCCAAAGAAGAGTCGGCGTTCAGGGGGCGCGCCGCGTATTCCTGGTTTTTCATCTTCCCGATGCTGTTCGGCGGCGGTCTTATTCCGACGTACCTCGTCGTGCAGGCGACCGGGCTGATGGATTCGATCTGGGCGCTCATCCTGCCGTCGGCAGCC
>JAPSKX010000247.1 GCA_031181325.1 Paenibacillus sp. | reverse complement strand
TTGATAGTCCGGACTGACCCGCGGCCCCCAGTATTCCCCCGCGTTCGCCGCATCCCTGCTTGCGAAGTTCACGACGGGCAGCATATCGTGCGCCGACGCTTCGTGCATGTACGCCACCTCCACTTCCCCGCGATGTGCGATCTTGAAAAATCGCAACTACTCTATGATTAATTCTAAATACGTCCGCTTCTTCCTCCCGTATGATGGAGACGTAAACAACATTTCCGAAGGGGAGATCACGAATGTTGACGGAAGCGCAAATCGCCGAATTTCATCGGAACGGATTTTTGAAAGGGGACGTCGTGCTGAACGACGAAGAGGTCGAAGCGCTGCGCGAGGAGCTCGATCTCGTCATGGAAGGCAAGTCCGTCAAGAAGCCGGTGCTCAACCACAATATGCTGGGGAACACCTCCCTGTACGACAACATGAAGATGACGGTCACCGAGCGCGTCGTGCAGATCGTCAACATCTGGATGGCCAGCGACGCATTCTACAAGCATGCGGCGAACCGGACGATCTGCGAAGAAATCGCGCAGCTATGCGGAACGGACACGGTGCGGATCTGGCACGATCAGGTGCAGTATAAACCGCCGTTGTCCGGAGGTCCGACGGGCTGGCATCAGGACCATCCGCTGTGGCCGATCATTCAGCCCGCCGACCTCGTCAGCGCGTGGGTCGCGCTCGACGACGCCGTCATCGAGAACGGCTGCATGTGGATGGTGCCCGGCAGCCACAAGTGGGGCAACCATCAGAAATATCTCGGGGCGACACCGGACTTCAAGCCGTACCACAAGCAGCCGGAGCTGCTGCCCGAAGGCGCCGTCGTCGAAGCCGTACCGTTCGAAATCAAGAAAGGGCAGGTCGGCTATCACCATTGCCTGACGTGGCACGGCTCGCCGCACAACCGTTCGCAGCTGAAGCGGCGCGCCATCGCCGTCCACTACATGCCCGGACATACCCGGTACGAGCCGCTCGCGAATCATCCGATGCACGATTATGTGCAGGTGAAGCCCGGCGAGATATTGACCGGCGACCACTTCCCGACGGTGTACGAAAAAAAATCGTAATCAAAAAATGGGGCGCCCGATCCTGCGGGCGCCCCTACCATTTACGATCGCATCACTCCTTCACGCTGCCGAGCACGATCCCCTTCATGAAGAACCGCTGCAAGAACGGATACACGAGCAGAATCGGCAGCGCGCCGAGGAAAATTTGCGCCGCCTTCGCGGTTCGGTCGCTCACTTCCGCAAGCGCCTTCAGATCGGTCGAAGAGACGAGCGACAGATCTCGATTGATCACGACCGTCTGCAGGTAGCTCTGCAGCGGGTAATTGTCCGGCGAATTCATAAAGATGAGTCCGTCGAACCATGCGTTCCAATGACCGACGGTGGCGAACAGCGTAATCGTCGCCAGCGCCGGCGCGGAGAGCGGCACCATGACGCGCCAGAGCGTCGTCCAATGACCGGCGCCGTCCATGAACGCCGCCTCCTCCAGCTCCTTCGGCAATCCTCGGAAGAAGTTCAGCAGCAGCACGACGTTGAACACCGGCACGGCGTTCGGCAGCACGAGCGCCCACAGCGAGTTCATAATGCCCGTGTACTTCACAGTCATGTAGAGCGGGATGAGTCCGCCGTGGAACAGCATCGTAATGACGAAGAACCATACGTACGCCGTGCGGTACGGAAATTTCTTCGCTTCCTTCGCGAGCGGGTAGGCGATCAACACGGTAAGCAGCATATTGATGAGCACGCCTAGCGATACCCGCTGTAGCGAGACGCCCATCGATCGAATGAACGCAGGCTTGGCGAGGACGAATTCGTACGAGCTCGCCGTGAACTCGACCGGCCACAGCTTCACGAGCCCCGCCGTCGCCGCTTGACTCGAGCTGAACGAGATCGCCAGCACATGAATCAGCGGGAGAAGGCATACCAAGGCGAGCGCGCCCAACGCCGCGTAATTAATGCCGAGGAACAGTCTTCTGCCGATGCCGAGATGCTCTACCATCTTCCCCCTCCCCCCTTAGAAAATGCGATAGTTGGCCAGACGATACGCCAAATAATAGGACGCCGAAATAAAGACGAGCGAGACGACCGATTTAAACAGTCCGACCGCGGTCGCTACGCCGTACTGCGCGTCGACGAGGCCGATCCGATACACGAACGTATCGATAATATCCCCCGTCTCGTATACTTGCGGGCTGTACAGGTTGAACACTTGATCGAAGCCGGCGTTCAGCACGTTGCCGAGGCTGAGCGTCAAGGTGAGAACGATGATCGGCATCATGCCCGGCAGCGTAATATGCAGCGTCTGCTTCCACCGCCCCGCTCCGTCCACGATCGCGGCTTCGTATAACGACGGATTGATGCTGGTGAGCGCCGCTAAATAAACGATCGTATTAAAGCCGAACTCCTTCCATACGTCCGAGAGGACGAGCACCGGCCGGAACCAGGCGTTATCGCCTAAGAAATAGATCGGCTCGATGCCGAACCAGCCCAGAAAGTGGTTGACGATGCCGCTCGACGGCGACAAGATGTCGATCAAGATACCCCCGAGGATGATCCAGGACAAGAAGTGAGGCAAATAGATCATCGTCTGGACGCTTCGTTTGAACGCTTCCTTGCGAACCTCGTTCAGCAGCAGCGAGACGACGACCGGCACGACGAACCCGACGACGATCTTGAAGAACGCGATGACGACCGTGTTCCACAATATCCTCGACGAATCGGGCAAGTCCAACACGTATTGAAAGTTGTCGAAGCCGATCCATTGCGAATCGAATAAGCCCTTCGCCGGCATAAACCGTTGGAAGGCGATCACGATGCCGAACAATGGACCGTAGCTGAATACGAGAACGAGAAGCACGCCCGGCAGCAGCATCAAGTGCAGCGGCCAATGCGAGGATTTCAGCCTCGGTATCATGCGACGCCCGCCTCCTTACTCTAAAGATGCAGGCGAGGGGAGGTCGATCACGATAACGGACGCTCCCCTTGCCTGGCGCTTCGTCGACGGCAGCTACTTGCCTGCGTACCACTCGTTCACTTCTTTCGTAATCGCATCCCCGCCTAGATTTTTCCAATCCGCGACGAATTTATCGAACAGCTCGATCGGTTCGCCCAATATGATTTTCGTAAAGATTTCCAGTTCCATCTTCTGCAGCGTCGCGTCCTTGTCGGCCATCGTCGGCGTCGGCGCCCCGAAAAATTCGCTGTGCTTCAGCAAGTTTTCGCTTACGTATTTGTCGATCGTCTTGAACGAACCGTCCGGACCGAACACTTTGTAATACCCCCATCCGAGCTCGCTGTCCGGTTCGCCTTTCAGGAAGGCGTCGATCTGCCCGTAGTTGTCGGTTTCCTCCGGATTGAGCTTCGAGAAGTCGCCGGAATTCATCGCTTCGGAAATATGCAGATGAATATCTAGATTTTTACGGGCGGGCCACGCTTGGAACGGGATGTACTTATGCTTTTCCAAGCCGTCGCTCGTGAAGTGCGCCGCGTAATGTTCCGGCGTCGTCGATTCGCCCCATCCCGTTTCCACGAACAAATTAATGATTTTCAGCAGCGCCTCCGGATGCTTCGCCTCCTTCAGCACGGCATAATACGCGCCTACCGCGAGGCCCACGCCCGGCATCGCCGGTTGTCCGTCGGCCGAGACGATCGGGTACGACTGCCATTCCGCCTCGGGCTCGTTGCGCTTATTGTCGACGAGCGGCCACAGCGGGTTCGACATGGTGCCGAATTGTAAGCCGAGCTTGCCCGACGCGGCGAGCTCCGCCGCCTTGCCGGCGTCCTTCACGCCGAATTCGCGATCGATGAGCCCCCGCTTGAACAGATCCTGGAGCCAGAGGAGCGCTTCGCGCATCTCCGGTTGAATGCTGCCGAATACGAGCTGCCCGGACTCGTCCTTGATCCACTTCCGCGGGTAGGCGCGGAAGCCGTTCGCGATGCCGTCGATCGCGGCGTAGCCGCCGTACAGATCCTTAAACAACGACAATCCTACGGTGTCGTTCTGCCCGTTGCCGTCCGGATCCCGCGTCGCGAACGCTTCGGCGATGGCCGCTACGTCGTCGAAGGTTTTCGGCTCCGGCAAATTCAGCTTCTTCCTCCAGTCCTCCCGCACCCAAATCATCGCCGCGCCGTCCATCGCCGACCCCGTGTTCGGGATCGCCATCAGCTTGCCGTCGAACGTCGCCGACGCCAGCGCGTTCGGACCGTCCTGCGTCATGATTTCCTTCGTGAACGGGGAAGCGTACGTCTCGTAGACGTCGGACAAGTCCATCAGCAGATCCGCTTCGACGAGCTGCTTCAGCTGCCTGGAATTGACCGGGATCACGTCCGGCAAGTCGCCGGAGGCGATCGACACGTTCATCTTCTGCTCGCCTTGTCCGCCTGGACCGTCGCCGCTGACGACCCAATCGTATTTCACGGTAATGCCGAGCTTTTCCTTGATACTGCGCGTCCAGACGTTATTTTCGATATCTTCCCCCGCCGCGTACCGGAAGGTGTCGTTCACGATGCGCACGCTCGAAATTTCGATCGGAGGGTCGTACTTGCCGAGCGGATCGACTTCCCCCGCGCCGCCTTCGGCCGGAGCCGGAGCCGGATCGGCCGCGGGCGTCTCCGTCTTGCTTCCCGATTCGGGCGGCGCCTGTTGCGGATCGGCTGCGCCCCCTCCGGAGCAAGCGCTTACAAATATAAGTGCCGCAATGAGCCCTGCCGAAAGCTCGCGTTTCCTTCCCTGTTGCATCATTTGACTTCCTCCCTTAATTGGATGATGCTTCCTGACATTAGTATAGGATCGCGCGACCTCTCCCGAATAGGATACAATCTTTAGATTCATGCGCCTCTGTTCTGAATTTCGTTACGTACCGGACCGATTGCGATATTCCTGCGGGCCGATGCCCGTATGCTTGCGGAAGAAGCGGGCGAAGTAACCGGCATTGTCGAAGCCGATCGCCGCCGCGACCTCATGAATCTTATACCGAGGGTCCGCCAGCAGCTCCTTCGCCCGCTCCAGACGCAGCGAGACGATGCGTTCCGAGATGTTCGTGCCCGTCACCTGTTTGTACAGCATCGATAAATACGTAGGGTTCAGATAGACCGCATCGGCGAGCGCCGTCAGCGACACGTCCTCCTGCATCCGTTCGCGGATGGCGCGGTTCACCTTGTCGACGATGCATTGCGCGCGATCCTGCTGCGCTTCGCGCTTCGTGCCGATCAAGCGTTCCGCCGTCTCCTGCAGGAACCGGACCGCTTGTTCGCGGGAACCATGCGCCTGGACGTTCATTAAGTCGTCTAAGCGAAGCTCCGTCCCCGGCCGGTCCGCGACGCCCCATCGGTTCGCGAGGCGCAGCAGCCGATTCGCCGCCGCATAATACGCCTCTACATACAGCGGATACGTGGAGGCGCCCTGGAACCAGCTCTCCAACGACTCTCGCGCCGCGGTCGCGTCTCCGCTCTCCAGCGCGGACTCGAACCGTTCCTGGCGCCGAGCGGCCGCCGCCTCGTCCCGCTCGCGGTCCGCACGCTCGACCCCGTCGCAGCCGGTCAGCAGCATCATGCTGTGGCCGTCGCCGACGCCGACGACAAGCGCATTGCGCATCGACGCGATTCGCTCCGCGAGGCGCTCCCAGTCGACCGGACCATTCCCGCAGACGACGGACACGGACAGCTTCAACAGCCTGGCGCAGATCGACTGCACCGTCTCGAGCGTGCCTTGCGCGAATCGGACCGTACGCTCCCATCGGGTCCGGGAGACAGACTCGTTCGCGGCCGCCGAATCGCCTTCTTCGTCAGGTCCCGGCTGCACCAACAACGTAAAGTAGCTCTCGTCGACGGCGATCCACTCCATCGCCGCCGATTCGAACTGCTCTCGGACGATGTTCTCCATGGCGTAGGACAGCAGCGAACGGTCCGCCGCCGTCATGGACTCGGG